>DBVZ01000110.1:15634-17122 GCA_002308255.1 Lachnospiraceae bacterium UBA1251
AGAGCCGGAATAACCGCTTCCCCGCCGATGCTCAGGATCTCACCGATCGTCATGTCTTTTGTTACTGCTGCCATTGGAACCTCCTGTATAAGTCCGATACTTTTTAATCAATGTTTGTCTTGTCTAATTGTTGCAACACGCGTTATTATAGTACCGGCACGGAGAAAAAGCAAGAAATACCGCTTCTGTGCCCTACATGCTTTCAAGCTAATTAGGAGGATTGAAAATGGCACGTGTTATTTCTGACGAATGCGTAATGTGCGGCACCTGCACAGAGAACTGCCCGGTTGACGCGATCAGCGAAGGCGACGGCAAATACGTCATCGACCCGGATACCTGCGTAGACTGCGGTTCCTGCGAAGACGGCTGCCCGGTGAGCGCGATCAGCGAAGCGTAATCAGCTGCTAAAACAAACAGAAAAAACGGTTCCGGAAAGATCCGGAACCGTTTTTTGTGCTTCTCAGTCTTCCCCGATAAAGGCGTCGTGGATCGCGTTCGCCGCACGGTCCGCATACTGGCTGTCGATGAGGACCGTCACACGGATCTCGGAAGTCGAGATCATATTGATGTTGATGCCTTCATTGAACAGGCACTCGAACATTTTCGCGGCGACACCCGGATTGGTCATCATTCCGGCGCCTACGATCGATACTTTCGCGACGTCGCGGTCGAGATTGATGTCTTTGTAATCGAGTGCTTCTTTGCTTTCTTCCAGAACGGTCATCGCTTCATCCGCGTCCGTATCGCTGACGGTAAAGGAGATATCCTTTGTCCCGTCGCGGCCGATCGACTGAAGGATCACATCGACATTGATATTTTTCTTTGCCAGAAGATCGAACATTTTAAAGGCGACGCCCGGCTTATCCTGCAGACCGATCACCGAGATACGGTCCGCGCTTTTATCTACGGCTACGCCGCTGACCAGCATTTTTTCCACTTTAGTATCCTCCCTGACAACTGTTCCCGGCACTTCTTTCAGGCTGGAGCACAGCAGCAATGTAATTCCGTATTTTTTCGCAAGTTCCACCGAACGGTTATGCAGCACGCCTGCCCCCAGCGTCGCGAGATCGAGCATCTCGTCGTAAGTGATCTCGTCCAGCTTTTTCGCGTTTTTCACGATCCGCGGATCCGACGTATAGATGCCGTCAACATCCGTATAGATCTCACAGGCGTCCGCGTGGAGCGCCGCTGCCAGCGCAACAGCCGTCGTATCCGAACCGCCGCGGCCGAGCGTCGTGACGTCGTCATATTTATTGACGCCCTGGAATCCCGTGACCAGAACCACTTTTCTGGAATCCAGCTCATGCCGGATCCGGTCGCGGTCGATCTTCTTGAAGCGGGCATTTCCGTAATTGCTCGAGGTGTGCATGGCCACCTGGAACGCATTGAGAGAGATCGCCGGGATCCCGATGAGATGGAGTGCCATCGCCATGAGGGCAACGGAGACCTGTTCCCCGGTCGTCACCAGCATATCGAGTTCTCTCTTGG
>DBVZ01000028.1:0-8322 GCA_002308255.1 Lachnospiraceae bacterium UBA1251
GATGCGCAGACATCCTGGAAATGGCAAGCCCAGAGCATACCCATGACCACTTTGTCATCCGGTGCTTCATCGACGAGCTGTCTGCAGAGCTCCGGATCGATATACTTCTCGGGATCCGGCCACGGGAAATTCACGGCTTTGACGTCATCAAGGTCTTCGCAGTAAGCAAAGCAGCCGTCCGCCGTCAGTGTGCGGTGCTCGGTGTCAACATTCGAGCCGTTCATATACCAGTCAAATGCGGCAAAGATCGCATTGCAGGTCTCGGAGTGATACGGGATCTCAACGGCATAAAAATCGTCGCCGCAGACTCTCTTCAGTTCCTTGATGTCGCCGACATGATAGAAATCGCAGAGTGCCGGGACAGCTTCCGGAGTCGGATCCCCGAGCCAGCAGGCAGGGCGGTCGACCGGTCTTCTCTCAACGGTTGCGTAAAATCTTTCAATACTGTTCATGGAGTTATCTTCCTTTCTTTTTTTAATCAATACTTCTTATCCTTATCCGTTTGTTCTTTGATAATGCGTCATCCCGCAGCCTTCTGCTTTGGTTTGAAAAGCTTCTGCAGCCGGTCGCCGTTCAGGAACGTGCTCAGGATCAGAACGATGATCAGCAGGCCGCCGTAAATGAAGCTGCCGTGATAAGTGTTCAGGTTGCTGAACATATTGACGCCGGAGGTGATGATCTGGATGATTAGGATCGAGAAAATGAGATTGCCCATCTTTCCGATGCCTCCGTCCGGAAGAATGCCTGCGAGCACGAGGATCAGAATGATCTTCATGACGTAGGACTCACCGCTGTCCGCTTTGGCGCTGTTGAGCGTGGAGACCATCAGCATGCTGCCGATGCAGCAGATCACGTCCGCGAGCACAAAAGTGCCGATGATCATGCGGTCGGTATTGATCGCCGAGAATCTTGCCGCCTTGCGGTTCGTACCGCACATGTAGAGCTTTCTGCCATACGTTGTAAAACGAAGCACAAGGTAAGCGATCACAAAGATAATAATGAAAATAAGCAGCGGGAACGGCAGGAATCCGAAGATCATCGAATGCCCGATCTCCGCGTAAAGCGGAACGTTCTTCAGAGAGAGCGTCTCACCGTTCGTGATGCCGGTCGAGAGGCCGAGCCAGACCATCTGCATGGCGATCGTCGCTATGACCGGCGGGATCCCCAGCTTACTGATCAGCAGACCATTGATGACGCCGCCGAAAGCACCGATCAGACAAACGATCACAAAAGCGACGAGGATGACGCCGACTACCTGTCCGTTGCTCATCTCCGCAGTGGCATGGGCAGTGATATATTTGACGCCCATGATCGTAGCAAAATTGCCAAGCATGACGAAGGACATATCAATGCAGCCGAGCAGGAAACAGAACATCGTACCGACTACCATGACGCCGAATTCCGGGAACTGCATGACAATGCCTTTCCAGGTACCGATCTGCCAGAACGTCTTTCCCTTCGTAATGGTGAAGATCAGCAGAACAAGCGTCATAAATACCAGAAGGATATCAGTATACGGATTTTTCTTAAAAAATTCTTTGATTTTCATGAATCATTCCTCCTTTAGCGTGCTCTGCGCTTCGCCTGGACGGCGGATACAGTGATACCGATCAGGATAATGATCCCGTTGAAAAGGTTCTGCCACGCGGTAGGGATGCCCAGAACGATCATACTGTTGGATACGATCGTGATCAGCGTGATCGCGCACATTGTTCCGAAGACCGTGCCCTCGCCGCCGAAAATGCTGGCGCCGCCGAGGATGACCGCCGGAATGATCGTCATTTCCTTGCCGACGAGTGCTTTCGGAATGGACTGGCTGGCAAGGCANNCACGGAGCATGCCGGTAAAGCCGCAGACCGCGCCGACTGCCGTATACAGGAGGAATTTCGTTTTCTTTACATTGTAGCCGGCGCGTTCCGCGGAGGTCTCATTTCCGCCGATCGCGTACAGCGCGCGTCCGAACATCGTTTTCCTTAAGATGAAGGAAGTGATGATCACAAAAATGATCAGGAAAATGATACAGGCCGAAAGGTCCGAAGTGACCTGTCTCGATCCGATCGTCGCCGTATAGCTCGTGATCTTCGCCGTACCGAGTTTCTTGAACCCGTTCGGCAGCGTAGAGGTGATCTCCTTCAGTTTCAGCACGCCCATCGAAAGACCGGTAAAAAGTGTCTGTGTGCCGAGCGTAACAAGCATGGTGTTCAGTTTGAAGTTAGAAATGATCCAGCCGTTGAACATACCGAGGATCGTTCCTACAAGGATCGAGATCGCGAATCCGAGGATCGGGTTCTCCTGGCAGAGTCCGGCATCCAGGCAGATCTTGCTGGAGATCGAGTACGACAGTGCCGCGATCGCCGGGAACGAAAGGTCGAAACCGCCGGAGATCATGACTACAAGCGAGCAAAGAGCGAAAAGGCCGTCTACGATCATCGCGCGAAGGATCGTAAAGATTTTGTCCGGGACAAGCAGCTTTCCGCCGGACGCGGCGTGAATAATAATGCTAAGGACGATCAGGACTATAAAAATGTAGAATTCCGTTCGCCTTGTCAAACGCTTTAATGAAGCTCTATCCATCTTTTCATCCCCCTTTCCTCAGCTTATGATCTTCACAATGTTTTCTTCCTGCACCTCATCGCCGTCCATACGGCCGACGATTTCACCGTCTTTCATGACGATGACCCGGTTGCAGTTCACAACGACTTCCGGAAGATCATCGGAAATGATGATCACCGCGAGTCCTTCGTTCGCGAGGTCGTGCACAAGCGCGTGAATATCCTGTTTCGCGCCGACATCGACACCGACCGTCGGACCGTTCAGGATCAGGACGTCAAGATCCGTCGCAAGCCACTTGGAAAGAACGACTTTCTGCGCGTTGCCGCCCGAAAGGGTCGAAACGTTCTTTCGTACGTCGTCTGTTTTGATGGAAAACTTGTCTTTCCAGATCTCCGCGTCGTCAATGATGGATTTTCTGGTAATGATCGAGAATTTTCTGGCCAGTCTCTTTAAGGAAGCGAGAACGATATTGTCCGCGATCGGCTGTTCGAGGCAGAGTCCCTCTCCGTTGCGGTCTTCCGGCAGATACCCGATCCGCAGTTTCTGTGCCGCCATGGGAGACGTGATCTTCACCTCTTTGCCGTCTTTCAGGATCCTGCCGGACGCGATCTTCTCCATGCCGAAAAGCGCGAGCGCAAGTTCCGTACGTCCGGATCCGAGAAGGCCCGTAATGCCGAGGATCTCTCCCTTTCTCAGATCAAAGGAGATATTCCTGCATTTACCGTTCTTCAATGTAAGGTCTTCGACCGTCAGAACCGGCTCTTCGCCGATGTTCTTCGGCACAAAATAATCCGGCTCCAGTCTTCTGCCGGTCAGATAGTATATGAAATCATCCCGGGACAGTTCCGCTGTGGACCCGGAATAAACGTTTCTGCCGTTTCTCATGATGCAGACGTCATCTGCTATCTCAAAGACTTCTTCTGTCTTATGTCCGATAAACATGATAGCTATGCCGCTGTCACGCAGCTGACGGACTGTCTTGAAGAGCGCGTCGACTTCTTTTTTGGTGAGCGCCGTCGTCGGCTCGTCCATGATGATCAGTTTTGCGTTAAAAAGAAGGGCGCGGCAGATCGCGACCAGCTGCTTATCCGCGATGCTCAGCTCACCCATCGTCGCGTACAGATCGATATCATATCCGATCTTGGAAAGCGCTTCTTTCGCGGTCTTTTCCCACCGTTTTCTGTCGACGATCTTTTTGCCTGCCGTGATCTCGGAGTTGATCGCCAGATTCTCCATGACGGACAGATTCGGGAAAATGGAAAGATCCTGGTAGATTACCTGTACCCCGAGCTGGGCGGCTTCTGCCGGCGTGATCTTATCGATCTTTTTTCCCTCAAACAGTACTTCTCCTTCGTCTCTTGTGTAGACGCCGGAGATGATCTTTACAAGCGTGGATTTCCCGCAGCCGTTCTCACCGCAAAGACACATAACTCTTCCGGACTTGATGTCCAGATCGACATGGTCAAGAGCATGCACACCGCCAAACGACTTACAGATTCCCCGCAGTTCAAGTAAGTTTTCTGACATAGATGGTTCCTCTTATCCGTAATGCGCCGGCGCCGGTTCGCTTCGGAAGCGCCGCGCATTTATTTACAGTACCTGGGTATAAAACGAGCCGCCGCACTAAACCATCGTTCGATTTTTAATGCGGCAGCTCATGACTAAGCATTTACACCGATCTTAGTTCTATGAAATCAAAGTCCGACTTCAAGCCAGTAGTCGATGTTGTCTTTGTTGATGGCGATCTGTCCGTCACCGACAACCAGCGTGCCGTCTACGGAGCATTCGTTGTAGCCATCGATCGCGAGGTCAACGGTCGAACCGATCTCGTTGCCCTGGAACATCTGAACAGCAAGGTTGCACATCGCTTTTGCGGTGATGCCTGCATCCCAGAGGGCGACAGACTGCAGTGTGCCGTCAGAGATGAAATCCGCGACTTCGCTCGGCATCGCGACGGAGATCGCGAACACCTGGCCGGTCAGACCCATTTCACGGATCGCGCGTGCAGCGCCCGGTGCGTCGAAGGAACCTGTTCCGAGGATACCCTTAAGGTCCGGATATTTCTGGATCAGCTCTTTGGTCTTGTTGTAAGCGATTTCAGCGTCGGAATCGTCTACGACTCTCTCGTCAAGATATTTCATGTTCGGATAAGCTTCCGCCTGATGAGCGATCGCTGCATCTGCCCAGTTATTCTGGGATTCCATCGTAAGAGAACCTACCATGGTAACATATTCGCCTTCTCCGCCCATCTGAGCCGCGAGCTCGTCCATAAGGAATGCGCCAAGACCGCTCTCATCAAAAGCTTCGATGTCGTAGTCAACATTGGTCATACCGGAAGCTTCTGTCGCGATGACGATGATGCCCTTGTCTCTCGCTTCTTTGCAGATCGCTTCGCATGCATCCGGATCGTTCGGTGAGAACAGGAGTGCATCGATCTCGCCCTGGTTCACAAGGTCAGTGATGATCTGGACCTGAGCCGCCGCATCGACTTCCGCCGGTGCCTGGTAAACGACGTCAACGCCGGTCTCTTCTTTCCATTCCATCACGCTTTCCTGAACGTGATCCCACCACGGCTGGCCTTCTACTTTGCCGACAAACGCGATACGCGGTGTTTCGGAAGTTGTTTCAGCCGGAGCTTCTTCCTTGCTCTCTTCCGCCGGAGCTGCTTCTTCTTTGCTCTCCTCTGCCGGAGCTGCTTCTTCTTTGCTTTCCTCTGCCGGAGCCGCTTCCTCAGACGCAGCCGCTTCCGACGATGCCGGTGCGGAGCTTCCGCCGCATGCTGCAAGGCTGAGTGCCAGAGCTGCAACAAGGATTCCGCTGATAAGTTTCTTCTTCATGTTTTCCTCCTTTATTAAATTTCTTGATCCGGCTCAATTGCCAACGAAAAAATTTCGTTATGTTTAATTTAACATTGAAAAAAACGCCAGTCTTGTATTATCATTATAAAAAACATAACGATTTTCACCTTTTCGGTGTAGTTTTGTTCGAAAAATTGATAATTTTATGGCAATTTAGCTTTTTTATTCTTTCGGATTATTTATGTCCCATCTTTCATATACATAATCAACTATATAATCAGCCGGGAAGGAGGTGCCCGTGCAATACCTGAATTACCGTGAAAACCGTCAGCGCGGTACGGCAGATTTTCCTTTTGAATTCCATCATGTAACCAGGATCCACCCTGATTATGTCATGCCGCTCCACTGGCATACCGAATTCGAATTGATCCGCATCCTCAAAGGCGCCCTGCTGCTCAGTGTGGCGAACCGTGATTACAAACTGAACGAGGGCGATTTTGTCATCATTCCTTCCAATCTTCCGCATACTGCAATTCCGAATGCCTGTGAATATGAGTGTATCGTCTTCGACGCAAAATGCCTTCTCGGCAAGAATGACAGCTCGAACCGCTTTATCACAGAACTGCTTGAGCATTCCATCATTCCTCAGTATGTCTTTCCGTCCAGCGAAGCAAGGATTCATTTTCCGGCATGGGCCCTGTTTGACAGTCTCGCTTCCAAGAAGCCCGGCCACGAGATGCTCGTATTCGGTTCGCTTTACGTCATTCTGGGCGTCATTATGGAAAATCATCTTTACACGCTCTCAAGCGAGCGTTCCGAATACGGATTCCGCAAGTCCATCCGGCTGCAGCAGGCTATGAATTATATGGAAGAATCCTTCCGGCAGCATCTGTCTCTTGAAGATATCGCGACAAAGATCGGCATGACGCCGCAGTCTTTCTGCCGCTTCTTCAAGGATATGGCGCACTGCTCCCCGATCGATTATCTGAACAGCTACAGGATCGAGCGCTCCTGCTACCAGCTGCTGACCACCAACTTATCCGTGACGGAGATCGCTTTTGAAAACGGTTTTAATGATCTCAGCTATTTTATAAAAACTTTTAAGAAATATAAGGGGACGACACCTAAGAAATACATGAAGACCATTTCCTGAAGAATCAATTTTGATCCTTCTTTGTTCACCGCGGGTGCGGATACTCCTTTTTTCAGCTGCACATCTGCAATCATGCTTTCTCACAACTGAAACGCTGTGATGAAGATGTGGACGGAAGTTTTCGGGGGCGTACACCCGCATTTCTGCTTTCTTGCACCTCAAACCCCGCGGCGAAGATGCAGACAGCAGTTTTCGGGGGCGTACACCCGCATTTCTGCCCTCTTGCACCTCAAACGCCGCGGAAAACCACAGAAATAGTTCGCAGAAAAAAGACAGCGGCAGTTCACTGCCGCCTTACAGACCAAAAACAGCCGGAAGCCAGTCTTTTTTAGGGACTGACTTCCGGCTGTTTTATATGCAGACACTTCTTGCAAGTACGCTTACAAAACTATTCTTTCACTCTTTCACTTTTTCTTCCTGAATTTATGGACAGCATATACAAAGAAGAAGACCAGCGCCGATCCGAGCAGGAATCCGCCGACGATATCGGTAAACCAGTGCACTCCCGAGAACAGTCTCCCGAGTACGATCAGCACCGCCAGCGCAAGGCATGCATATTGAAGGATATTCCGGAGCTGTTTTTTGCGGATCCGGATCCCAAATTCATAAACGGCGCTTCCCAGGATCACCAGGGCAACCATCGTGTGGGAAGACGGGTAAGACGCCTCCGGCTCCGTTCCCAGTATGACCGGCCGGTAATTGACGATAACAAGCTCAAAGAACACATAGAGTATGACCGTCGCGGCGTAAAGCGCCGCAAGAAGGAGAAGATCCGTGTCCACCTTTTTCAGACTCTTTCCGGCAATGAGCTCAAGGAGTCCCACCGCAGCGAAAAAGACCGCTGTCAGGATTGCCAGATATCCGAGCCATTTGGTCAGTTGATAGAGCCCTTCGTGGACGCCGGTCAGCTGATGGAAAGCCCCGTTCAAAGCCGCAAAGCCGACTTTCGTCTCCTGCGGGCCGATCGGGCGTACATCCACGATCTTTAACAGGACCGTCAGAAGGACGAACGCCGCAGCAAAGATCACTGCTCTTTTCAGTGCATTTTTTCTCAGAAAACGATTCATCACGCATCCCCCGCACAGGCCATGATCAGCACACCTTCTCCGATCCCGACGGAGGCGTTCCCCTCCGTGAGGTAATTGCTGGTACCGATCACGTCTTCTTTGTACAATGTAAAATCCTCTGTCGGATAAGAGAACCCTTTCAGGCTCAGTCCCGTCACTTTTTCCGAAAATGCGAAAAACGAGATATACGGATACTCCGCGCATTCCTCCGGGACCCGGAAGGATTTTGCATGTGCGGAAATGCGGTTGTGCGCATCGATCAGGATCACCGGGATATCCGCCGTCTCCGGATCCAGCGCGGCTCCGCCTATCATGGCAAGATTTGCTATAAAATGATCCTGCCGCGTCCCCATCGCCCCGAAGATCATCACTTCCGACGGTTCAAAGGAAAATGCGGCATGCAGCGCGATCGACGTATCCGGATCATCCTTCCTCGAGGGATACCGCTCCACGGAAATGCCTCTGCGCTCCAGTTCCCCCGCGAGCGCCTCTCCCGCCGTATCAAAATCCCCGACGGCGAGATCCATCACAAGTCCGTTCCGCAGGCAGAAAGCAGCGCCGCCCTCTGCCGCGATCAGCTTCTCATAAGGATGTTTTTCAAGATACCGGAGGATGAATCCTTCCTCCAGCGCCCCTCCGCTGATTATTACCGCTCTTCCGCTCATTCGCCGTTGCGGGCCTCCACAATATCATTGAAGTTCTTTGCCGTCTCGTAAAGATCGCCTTTGAATACGGCGCTGCCCGCCACGAT
>DBVZ01000028.1:8360-12837 GCA_002308255.1 Lachnospiraceae bacterium UBA1251
GTCTGTGCGTTCACGCCGCCGTCCACTTCGAGATCGATCTCTTTCCCGCTCTCTTCGATCATTTTCCGGATCTCAGCAAGGCGTTGCGTGGATTCCGGGATATAGGACTGCCCGCCGAACCCGGGCTCGACGCTCATGACAAGGATCATATCGACCTCGTCAAGGAGATCCTCAAGGACGCTGACCGGCGTCTTCGGTTTGATCGAGACGGCGCACTTTATGCCGCGCTCCCTGATTTTCGCCAGTGTCGCTTTCAGATCGGAGCAGGCCTCGTAATGAACCGTGATCATTTCCGCGCCGGCATCCGCAAAAGCGTCTATATAGCGGATCGGCTCATTGATCATAAGATGGACGTCAAAAAACAGAGAAGAGCATTTCCGGATCGATTTGATCTCGGGAACGCCGATGGACAGATTCGGCACAAACGCACCGTCCATTACATCAATATGGATCCAGCGGACGCCTGCTTTCGAAAGGATCGCAAACTGCTCGCCGATCTTGGAAAAATCAGCAGACAACATAGACGGGGCAAGTGTGTAACGCATTTCAGTACCTCCTCTTCTCCCTCTCTTTCAATTCCTCATACAGGATGCCGTAATCCTCATATCTGACCGGATCGATCTTTCCGTCCTCCACGGCTCTTTTGACCGCGCAGTCCGGCTCCGCAAGGTGCAGGCATCCGTTAAAGCGGCATTTTCCCTCGTAAGGGAGCATTTCGGGAAAATGAAACCGCAGTCTTTCTTTTTCTATATCCGCGAGATCCACCGCTGAAAATCCCGGTGTATCCATGAGGTATCCTCCGCATTGCAGAGGGATCAGTTCGGCGTGCCTTGTGGTGTTTTTACCGCGGGCAAGCTTTCTGCTGATCGATCCAACTTCCATAACGGCCATATCCGACATCAGATTCGTGACCGACGATTTCCCGACCCCGGAGGGACCGGTGACGACCGTTGTCTTTCCCCGCAGGCATTCCCTGAGCTCGCTGATCCCCTGTCCGGTGACGGCGCTCGTGAACAGGACGCGGTATCCGCAGTCCCCGTAGACCTCTTTCAGGCGGTTCATCTCTTCCTCTTTAGCAAGGTCCTGCTTATTCATGCACAGAATGATCGGAATGTCATTCTGTTCCATATTGACGAGCATGCGGTCGAGCAGCAGCCGGCTGATCTTCGGATCTTTTGAGGCAAAAAGAATGAGCGCCTGGTCGATATTGGCGCACATCGGCCGCGGGAGCTCATTTTTTCTTTCATGGAGCACGGAAATGCTCCCCTCCCGGTCGGTCTCATCCGTCACGGAAAAAGTGACATTGTCGCCGACGAGGGGCTTCTTGTTTTCTTTTCGGAAAAGACCTCTTGCCTTACATGCATAGATGCCGGATTCCTCTGAATTGACATAGTAGAATCCGGCAATCCCTTTTATAATCTTGCCCTGCATATCAGCCCTGTCTGAACGGGACGGTCCATTTAGCCTTTCTCACATAAGTGTCGCCGACCTGTTCGTAAAGATAGACATCTCCCGAAACCTGTCCGTCAACACCTCTCGAGTATTTGAATTCGTACGGGAATGTCAGGCTCGCGCCTTCCTCTACGACCAGTTCTTCGTTGGACCCGTTCACGACCTGGACCAGCGTGAGACGATACGGACCTTCCTGATACTCGGATGTCGCATCAAGCTTGACATCTGTGATCCAGGTCCTCGAAACGCCTTCCTCTCCCTGTTCTTCCGAGGATGCCTCTTCCGAACTTTCTTCCTGCGAGTCTTCCGGTTCCGATTCGGCCGGCGTCGTACCGCTGTCGATCTCCGACTGCGGACGGTTTACGGTAAGAGTCACGGTCGAACCTTTCGGCACTTTCGTGCCGACCGCCGGATCGATCTTCATGACATCATCCACGGACAGATCGCTCGTGTGGCCGTATTCGATCTTGATGCGGAGTCCGTTCTTCTCAAGGATATCTCTTGCAGTATCGATATTGAGACCGCGCACTGAGGAAATCGTCACTTCTTCACCGAGCTCCGCTGAACCGGTACTGATCTCAAGAACGATCTGCGTATCGGGGCTGACGCTCGATCCTTCCGTTGGCGTCACCGAAATGACAGAACCGATCGCGATCTCTTCGCTGCTGGATTCTCTTGTGGTCACATTGCTGAAGCCCGCGCTCTTAAGGAGCGATTTTGCGTCTTCTTCCGTGCTTCCCGTGATTCCCATCGGAATAAAGGCTTCTTCACGTCCCGTGCTCACATAAAAGACAATGGTCGTATTCCGCGCGATCATCGTTCCGGGGGCGATCTCCTGACGACAGATCTGTCCGGCCGGATATTCATCCGAAGGTTCCTCTCCGCCATACTTGATGCCGACGCCGATTCCGGCGACCTGCACCTGCGCCTGTTCTCTTGTAAGCCCGAGAAGACGCGGACACTCGATATCCTCATCTCCGGGGATCGGTGTGATCTGCGCGCTTTCGCTCTCCGTCGATGCCGGCGCCGTGGAAGACGATGCCTGTTCCGATCCTCTGCTGCTTCTGAAAAGGCCCGCAGCTCTTCCGATGAAGTAGATCAGGATGCAGATAATGATCGCACCGATGATGAATCCGCCGATGGTCATGACTTTTTCAAGTCCGGAGCTCAGTCCGCCCTCGTCGTCATCGTCGTAGTACTCTTCGTCATCCTCTTCTTCGTAGTTTCTTCCGATGTCCCGCGACGATCCTTTTTCCGAGCGTTTGCCGCCCTCTTTGTCACGGATCGACTGGATATCGGAACCCGGGATCGAACCCGTTCCCGCGTGATCCGCCAAAGGCGCAAGCGCGACGAAATGTCCGTCAGGATCCGTCAGGGAATGCTTGAGATCCTCGATCATCTCATTTACATTGCTGTAACGGCGGTCCGGGCTCTTCTGCGTGCACTTGTAAATGATCTGTTCCAGCGAATACGGAAGATCCGGCGTATATTTGGAGGGCGGATCCATCTCATCCTGAAGATGCTTGATAGCGATCGCCACTGTCGTCTCTCCGTCGAACGGGACCCTTCCGGTCACCATCTCATAGAGAGTAATGCCGAGGGAATAAATATCGCTCTTCGCATCCGAATACCCGCCGCGGACCTGTTCGGGCGAACTGTAATGCACCGATCCCATCGCGTTGGCGCTAATCGTGTTCGACATGGCGACGCGCGCGATTCCGAAATCCGTTACTTTTACTTTGCCGTCCGTGGAAATGATGATGTTCTGCGGTTTGATATCCCTGTGGACGATACCCTGCGCGTGCGCCGCCGCCAGGCCCATGGAGACCTGGATCGCGATGCTCGTGGCCTCGCGGACCGAAAGCTTCTGCTTCTTGGCGATATACTCCTTCAGCGTGATGCCCTCGACGAGTTCCATCACGATGTAGTAAAGCCCGTTGTCCTCGCCGACGTCGAAGACGCTGACGATGTTCGGATTCGCGAGACCGGCAGCGGCCTGCGCTTCACGCCGGAACTTCCGGACGAAGCTGTCGTCATTGTTGAATTCGGTCTTCATGACCTTGACGGCTACGTTCCGGTTCAGTTTATGGTCTTTTGCTTTATAGACGTCTGCCATGGCGCCGGAGCCGATGCGGCCGACGACCACATACCTTTCGTTGATAACTGCCCCTGTTTTTAACATTATCTATACCTCACTCCGCATCCGGTTCAACGATGATGACCGCGATGTTGTCTTTGCCGCCGTTTTCATTTGCGGCGTCGATCAAAAGCCGCGTCTTCTCTTCCGGTGTGGCGTCCCCGCGAAGGATATTTTCGATTTCTTCTTTCTCAACCATATTGGACAGGCCGTCCGAGCACATCAGGATCGTGGCGCCCGCTTCGAGACGGTAATCGAAGAAGTCCACTTCCGCCTCCGGCGCCGTTCCGAGCGCGCGGGTGATGATGTTCCGGTCCGGATGATTTCTCGCATCCTCTTCCGTGATCTCGCCCATACGGACCATTTCCTCGACCAGGGAATGATCCCTCGTTACCTGTGTCAGACCCTCCTTCATGATATACAGCCTGCTGTCTCCGATATTCGCCGTGTATGCATAGCCGTCGATCACGGTCGTCGCGACGAAGGTCGTCCCCATGCCCGCAAGCTCCTCGTGGCTTGCCGCTTCGGCGATGAGGCCCGCGTTCGCGCTGCGGATCGCGTCCTGCAGAAGGCGCACCGGATTCGCCTCGGTGCTCTCTCGAATATATTCCGTCACGGCATGCACGGCATACTGGGAGGCGAAATCGCCCGCGTTATGTCCGCCCATTCCGTCCGCGACGATAAAGAGGTTCGGCAGAAGGCCGATGCTCTCCTCTGTCGCAAAGACGCAGTCCTGATTGATCTTCCGACGGCGTCCGACGTCTGTTGCGCAAAATGATTTCATGTGGAAGGTCCTGCCTTTAATTTTTCCATACGGCGGCGCCGAAGCTGCCCGCAAGCACCCTCGACGTCACTGCCCATTTCTCTCCTAATAGTAACATTTATTCC
>DBVZ01000028.1:12864-13016 GCA_002308255.1 Lachnospiraceae bacterium UBA1251
CATTTTTCAAGCATTTTCTTGAATGCGGCCGTCTCCGCGGCATCCGGACGGCAGAATCCGCGCTCCGCGACCGGGTTCACAGGGATCAGATTGACGAGGTGCGGTATCCCCCGGATGAGGCGCGCAAGCTCCTGCGCGTCCTCCTCCGTATC
>DBVZ01000146.1:0-382 GCA_002308255.1 Lachnospiraceae bacterium UBA1251
ATCATCTTCGGCGCCATGTATGATGATTCGGTATCCGATGCCGCGAGGATCACGGTCATTGCCACAGGGCTTGACGAGACCACGGCCAATGTTGCCAGCGTGGATGAAGTAAAGAAAGCGGAAGCCAGCCATAAGGCCCAGTTCCCCGCATCCGGATTCACGCTTCCGACATTCAAACAGCCGCAGGCAGCTCCGGCAACGCCCGCCAAGACGGCGACCATCGAGACCGTGCTTCCGAAAAAGAGCAATATCGTAAGCAACGTTCCGAAGAAAGATATTCAGATCCCTGAATTTTTGAAGAATCGAAGCTAAGGGGAATAGCAGTGGTTCTAAAGGGGTGGTGTCATGGGGAAATTTCCCGTGGTGCTGCCCCTTCTCCAAA
>DBVZ01000146.1:429-741 GCA_002308255.1 Lachnospiraceae bacterium UBA1251
GCCGCTGTGAGAAGACAAAAGTTTCCGGCAGCGGGAAGCGGCAGGAATGAAAAGCATGAAAACATGTAATCAGTGCGGTATGGTTTGTGAGGATCAGATAAAATTCTGCGCCAACTGCGGCGCGCCGTTTGAGATGCCGCCGGAAGCGGAAGAGATCCTCGAAGAAGTGCCGGCCGAAGAAGTTGCGGGAGAGACTGCAAACCTGGAGAATGCGATAGAGGAGGAGGCCGTTGAAGCCTCCGAAGCAGCAGAGGAAGCCGTTGCCGAGGCAGAAGAAGCCGCGGAAGAAGCGGTTGCAGAGGCTGAGGAAGC
>DBVZ01000146.1:767-10506 GCA_002308255.1 Lachnospiraceae bacterium UBA1251
CGGCAGCCGAGGCAGAGGAAGCTGCGGCAGAAGAAATAGCAGCAGAGGCGGAAGAAGCGGTAGCAGAGGCGGAAGAAGCTGCGAAAGAGACAGCTGCAGAAGCAGAAGAAGCCGCGGAAGAAGCATTTGCGGAGATCGAAGAAGCTTCGGAAGAAATCATTGTTGAGGCGGAAGAGCCGGTGATCCCGGCAGCAGCAGCGGCAGCTCCGGCAGCAAAGCCCGCAAAGCCGAAAGCGGAAAAACCGCAAAAGCCCGCAGTACCGAGGAGACGGATCGAAAAAGAGCGCAAGAGCGTTTCCGTACTTGCCGTTCTTTCCATCATCTTTGGCATCATCGGCGTGTTTGCCGGCGGATATGCCTGCCTGCTGTTCTTCCTGAACTTCAAGGTCGCGCTGATCTTTTTCCTTCCTTCTCTGCTGGCGATCCTGTTCGGCCTGCTGGCGCTCCGGAATACCGGAAGGGATCTGAAATACAAAGGAAAGACACTGGCGATCCTGGGCATTATTCTGGGCATCCTGGCCATCGTTTTCTGGCTGATCGGGATCTTCTTCCTTCGCAGCCGGACGGAAATCGAATTCGGCACCATGGACCTGATGAGCGTGCTCCGGTATATCTCATCCAGACTGTAGAATGAAATTTCATGTATTAACCTTATTCCCGGATATGATCGATCATGCTGCCCGGACAAGTATTCTTGGCCGGGCGATTTCTTGCGGCATTATCGGCCTTGACATCATCAATATCCGGGATTATTCAACGAAAAATTCCATGCGCGTGGACGGATATCCCTACGGCGGCGGCGCCGGAATGGTCATGGAGGCCGAACCGGTCTTTCAGGCTGTGCAGGAAGCGAAAAAACGCGCGGCACAGAATACGAGAGTGGTATACCTGACCCCGGCGGCGGAAGTCCTGACGCAGTCAAAAGCCGAGGAACTGGCGAAGGAGGAGGAACTGATCCTTCTGTGCGGCCATTATGAAGGCATTGACGAGCGCGTTCTGGAGGAAGTGGTCACCGACAATCTTTCCATTGGCGATTATGTCCTGACCGGCGGCGAACTGGGCGCCTGCGTCCTGATGGACGCGGTCTCCCGCATGATCCCGGGCGTTCTGCACAACGACGAATCCTCCCAGGTGGAATCCATGCAGGACAATCTGCTGGAATACCCCCAGTATACCCGGCCGGAAGTCTGGCATGATAAAGCGGTCCCGGCACTCCTTCTGAGCGGGGATCACGCGAAGATCGAAGCCTGGCGCCATGAACAGTCCGTAAAAAGAACAAAAGAACGCAGGCCGGATCTTTTCCTGAAGAGTTTTCGCGTACAGGTGATCCACTTCGGCTCCGAAGAAAACGCGCGGTATGCCGAAGAACTGGCCGCTCTTTCCTCCAATTATGCGGTGATCCATGATTATAACCGGAGAAAACTGCAGCGCCAGAAACTGCGGCTCGGCGCCAAAGACCTGGTCGTCGTGGTCACGGACAGGCAGGAAGCGTATGAAGAGGTTTTCGGAAAGATCAGTGCCGACGGAGCGCTGCTGGTGCTGGTGAATACGGCTTCACCGGGGGGGTCGGACAGCCGGGCACTTGAAAGGCTGGAGGAATACCTGAAAGGAAGGGGCTTCACTCCGCAGGGACGCTATGAAAGCGGATTCACGATGAATGAAGCTGCCGACGCGATACGAAGGCTGACAAATGTATAAAGAGTAAGGCGGCAGGAACTGTTCCCGCCGCCTTTCTGCTGTCAGCCAATATTATTACTGACATATTCTGTTCTTTCATCAGTCAACACAGTTGACGACATTTTCTTTTCCGGCGTCTGCCTGAATCGTCGGATTTTCTTGTAAAAGGCACCTGTTTGTAGTAAAATAATACATCAGCTCACCCGCGGGTGCGGCGGATTTGACAGATTTCGATTCGAAACGGAATAAACACGATTTGTGAGGAGATAAAATGAAACATCAAAGATCCGTAGTAAAACTTATGGCACTGCTGCTGGCGGTATCGCTGATTTTCGGGAATATGTATACTGCATCGGCGGAGGATGCGGTAAATGAGCAGACGGCTGCAGAGGGGATCTCCGCAGAGGAGTCTGAAGATGATATCCTCGCGGATACTTCCGTAACGGCTGATGATGCAGCGGAAGAAGATCAGAACGACACCGAACTCCTTGAAGTGCCGGAAGAAGAACCTGCAGCGGATCCGGAAGCGCCGGCGGAAGAACCCGATGATGCAGCAGACGATGAAACACAGCCTTCTGCACAACAGGATCAGCCGGATCAGGCAGACCCTGCCGATGAGCAGGAGGATCCTGCCGCGCAGGACACGGCGGAAACGGATCAGGACACCGATCCGGACAATACAGATACCGAACAGGACACAGATGACGGGTTCGTGATCCTTCCCGAAGAGACCGAGGGGGATACCATAGAAAAAAATGATGCTGGTCCGGTCGTTTCAGGCAGCTTTAAGGATTCCTCAAAAAAGGTCTATACCGTTACTGTCACCGGGCCGGAACTGACCGGTTCTGACTATTATCAGGTGCAGGTATTCAGTTCTGCCTATACCGACACAAAAACCGCAGAGCTGATCAATACCGGCGAAGAGACCTGGTCCGCCGATATTACCGTTTCGGAACTCCCCGGTCCCGGGAATTATGAGGCAGATGTTTATCTGGTTTCCGACAGCACCTCCACATTTGTCGACGGTGTGGAGTTCACGGTTCCGGCGGCATCCGCCGGCAGCATCAGCATCTCTTCTCTGAACAAGACGACGGGAACCGCGGTCATCAATCTAAAAGACGTTGTTTCGGAGTCCGGTATTACCAGCGTACAGGCGGAAGTCTGGAGCAGGAGCAGTAAAAGCAATCTGTACACGTATACCCTGAAGAAAGACAGCAGCGGAAAATGGAAAGTGAAGATGGACCTCGCGAACCACAAAAAGAGCATCGGCGTCTATCAGATCAGGGCTTACGTAATCGACGGCAACGGCTTCAAAACCGAGGTAGCGAGCACAACGGTCAATTTTAAAGGCACGACCGGAAAGATCTCCATTACAACCAATGCAAGCGAAGGAAAGTATACGGTGAAGGTCACCGGCTTTACCAGTTCCTTTGCCGTCAGCGGCATGAGCGCAACCTGCTGGAGCAGCACCAAGGGAAAAGACGATCTCTGTACGCATGACCTGAAAGTTTCTTCGGACGGACGCAAGTATTCCTACACCGCCCATATCAAGAACTTTAATAATTTCGGCAAGATCAATGTCCAGCTGTATCTGAAAAAAGCGGATGGCACGAGCGTTCTCTTCGGCAAAACGAGCTTTACACTTACTGCGCCGTCAGCCGACAGCGTGACCGCAGCGGTCAGCCAGGAGAAGGGGACATTTTCGCTCAAAGTCAAGAACTTTACGAACTATTTTGCCGTGACGTCCGTGAAAGCGGAAGTCTGGCACAAATCCGATCAGTCTGACAAGAAGACTTATACGATGAAAGCCTCCGGCTCCAATTATTGGGTGAAAAAAGCACTGCTCTCGGATTTTGCAAGTTATGCCGGAGACTATCAGGTCGTTGTTACCGCATACACGAAAAAAGGACCGACAGCACAGATCGCAAGTACAACAATGACCGTCGAGGCTTCCGCCGGTTCGATTTCAGCAACGGATAAGTACAAGACCACGCCCGGCCAGCAGGAGACCGTATATAAGGTTAAATTAACGGGCTATGAGGGAGAGAACGGCGTTAAAGAAGTCAAATTCCAGGTGTGGCCGGAAGCGGACACCGGGTTGAAAAAGACCTATAAGGCCAAAGCAGATGAAAAAGGCATCTATGTCGCACTGGTGCCGATCACGGACTTTAAAAAAGCCGGCAGGTACAGAACGATCGCCTATGTGACGGATAAAAACGGAACGACGACGAAGCTGGAACAGAAAAAGATCATGAAGGTGGACGGAACCGTGACCGGCACGGTCTCGAAGTCCAACCCGGCACCGACAGCGGGACGGTTTACCATCTCCCTGAAAAAAGCAACTGCGCCGTCCGGCATAGAATCGGTGTCATTCAACATCTGGACGAAAAAAGACAAAAGCGACCTGTATACCTATACCGCAAAAGCTTATGACGATGGCTCCTGGCGGATCAGGGCAGATGTCAAACGGCACATGTATAATGTCGGTAAATTCAACATCCAGCCGGTAGTAGTCATGGGCAACGGCATTACGCAAACGATGGATACGGTCACCAAGACCTTCAATGCGTCCAATCTGGCATTTGTCATGAAACCGGAAACCGGCAAGCGCGTGCTGGGTATCGACAATCCCTCGGGAGATAATATCCGCATAGCTGTATGGAGCGCGAAGAACGACCAGGACGATCTGAAATGGTTTGATGCCAAAAAATCCGGCAGCCAGTGGAAGAGGACCATCGATCTGTCGGAATATGTTAACACGGGAACTTATATAGCGCATTTCTATTCGGGAGATACCTTCCTGGCGGAAAAGACCTTCAAGGTCAGCAAGGGCGAAGCGGGCAGGAACGGATGGTATTATGAAAACGGCCTGAAGTTCTACTACATAGCCGGAGTCAAGCAGACCGACCTGACCGGCATGGTCAGCGGACCTTACCAGATCTGCGTAAACAGACAGTGCAACACCATTACGATCTATGCGCTCGACGGCGCGAACGGATATATCATTCCGGTCATCGCGTTCGCCTGCTCGACAGGCCTTCCCGGAATGGAAACGCCGACCGGCGTGTATTATACCTATGCGAAGAACCGCTGGGAAGAGCTGATGGGACCGACCTGGGGACAGTATTCGGCCCGCGTGGTGGACGGGATCTACATTCATTCCGTGCCGACCAACATCCCGAATTCCCACCACGGCATTGCCTGGTCGGAATACAACAAGCTGGGTGAGGCCGCGTCCCACGGCTGCATCCGCGTGAATGTGCGCGACGCGAAATGGATCTATGACCACTGCGCTGTCGGTACCCAGGTGAAGATCTACGACAGCTCGGATCCGGGGCCGTTCGGAAAACCGAAAACGGTCAAAATGACGCCGGATATGGACTGGGATCCGACGGATCCGGAGATGCAGTAAAGGCGAACAGGCTGTAAGAAATGATTCAAGGGAAATGAAAATGCCGCGGATATCCTATCCGCGGCAATAAAAAACAGTCGATAGGGGAATCGAACCCCTGTTTCCGCCGTGAGAGGGCGGCGTCTTAACCGCTTGACCAATCGACCGTGCCAAATGATAGTACAATAGAAAAAGGGCATTGTCAAGGAAAAAATACGTATGGAATTGCTGAACAACCTGAACGATAAACAAAAAGAAGCCGTACTGTGCACGAACGGTCCGCTTCTGATCCTGGCAGGCGCCGGGTCGGGGAAAACGAGGGTCCTGACGCACCGGATCGCTTATCTGATGAAGGAAAAAGGGGTGGATCCCTATCATATTATGGCGATCACCTTTACCAATAAAGCAGCGGATGAGATGAGGGACAGGATCAACGCGATCGCCGGATTCGGGGCGGAAGCCGTGTGGGTCTCCACCTTCCATTCGGCCTGCGCGAGGATCCTGCGCCGGTTCGCGGACCAGATCGGCTATGGCACCAATTTTTCCATTTATGATACGGACGACTCCAGACAGACGGTCAAGAACGTGCTTGCCCGGATAGAGGCGGATCAGAAGCGTTTCCCGCCGAAAAAAGTGCTTTCGGTGATCTCTTCCGCAAAGAACCGGATGCAGACGGCTTCCTCTTTCATGGAGGAAGCGGTTACCCGGGATGATGAGATCTACGCCGAGGCGTTCAAGCTGTACGAGCAGGAACTGTTCAGCAATAACGCAATGGATTTTGACGACCTGTTGCTAAAGACAGTCGAACTGTTCAAAAAATGCCCGGCCGTGCTGGAAAGCTACCAGGAGCGGCTGCGCTATATCTGCGTGGACGAGTATCAGGATACGAATATCGTGCAGTTCGAGTTCGTCCGGATGTTGGCGGAAAAGTACCGGAATCTTTGCGTCGTCGGCGATGACGACCAGTCGATCTATAAATTCCGCGGGGCGGACATCCGCAACATTCTGGAATTTGAAAAATATTTTCCGGACGCGCATGTGATCAAGCTGGAGCAGAATTACCGTTCCTACGGAAACATCTTAAAGGGCGCGAACGCGGTGATCGCCAACAACGTCGGGCGGAAGGATAAGACCCTCTGGACGGCAAAGGAGGACGGCGAGCGGATCCGGCTGCGAAAATACAGGAACGGCCCGGAAGAAGCCGCGGAAGTCGTCCGGGATATCCGGAAAAGGACGGATGCCGGCATTCAGAGAAAAGATATCGCCATTTTATACCGCACGAACGCGCAGTCCCGGCTGTTTGAAGAGCGGCTCGTTCTTTCGAATATTCCCTACCAGATCATCGGCGGCGTGAATTTTTACGCCCGCAAAGAGATCAAGGACGTCATGGCCTACTTAAAGACCATTGCCAACGCGAAGGACGATCTGGCCGTAAAGCGGATCATCAACATCCCCAGAAGGGGCATCGGGGCCGCGACGATCTCCCGGATCGATGCGTATACGCGCGTGAACGGGCTGACGTTTTACGAAGGGCTGACGAAGGCTTCGGAGATCCAAGGGGTCGGGCGTGCCTCCACAAAGATCGGCGAATTTACTGCCTTTATCCGGAAACTGCGGACGGCAGCGGCGGAACAGTCCGTGCCGGAGCTGATCGAGACGATCTTAAAAGACACGGGATACCGGCAGGAACTGATCGATGAGGATACGGATGAATCGCGCGAGCGATTGGAAAACATCGACGAGCTGGTCTCCAAGGCAAAATATTATACGGAGGCGAACACTGCGCCGACACTGAACGGCTTTCTGGAGGAAGTGGCTCTGGTCGCCGATATCGATTCGATGGACAGCTCCCAGGACCGCGTGCTCCTGATGACGATCCACAGCGCCAAGGGGCTGGAATTCGGCCATGTTTATCTGGTCGGCATGGAGGACGGATTGTTCCCGGGCTTCCATTCGATCTTTGATATCAACGAAGAGGAACTGGAGGAGGAAAGAAGGCTCTGCTATGTCGGCATGACCCGGGCGATGAAGACGCTGACGCTCACGATGGCCCGGGAGCGGATGACGCGGGGCGAGTATGACGTGCACAGGCCCTCCCGCTTTGTGGAGGAGATCCCGGCGTATCTGCTGGACGAAGACGGCGAGAGCCGCGGGATGTTCTACAAAAAAGAAAGCCGGAACGATTATGAATCGGATCTGCCGTTCGGCTCTTTCGGCAGCTCTTCTGCGAAGAGCAGACCGGCAGGGGGAGCCGCAAGTAAACCGGTGAAAAAGCCGGCGGTCTTCAATCCGAGCCAGTTCAGGATACAGAAAGCATCTTCGCTGGACTATGAAGAAGGCAGCCGTGTGCGGCACCGGAAATTCGGCGAAGGCACCGTGACGAAGATCGAAGACGGCGGAAAGGATTACGAAGTGACCGTACAGTTCGACGGACCGGGAGTCAAGAAACTGTTCGCGTCGTTCGCGAAGCTGGAAAAGATAGAATGAGGCGAAGGGAAGAGCCCTTTGCCGCGGAAGGGAAAGAATGGATAAGAAATTAACGGAAGAGAGCAAAAAAGCGCTGGAGATCGCGGCGGAATACGCGCTGGAAAAGGGCAGCGCCTATACCGGCAGCGAACATATCCTGATGGGGCTTTTGCTGGAGCCGGAGGGGACGGCAGGCCGCATTCTGAAGGAATTTGAGGTGACGCAGGTCATCCTGGATGAGATGGTGGACAAATTCGTCTCGCCGGACACGGAGGCCGTTTTCAAAAAGAGAAGAAAGAAACTGCCGGAATTATCGCCCCGGGCCATGGCGCTCATGGAGCAGGCAGGAGCGGAGAGCAGTCATTTTGATGAGGAGCTCATCGGAACGGCCCATATCCTGATGTCGCTGATCCAGGACGCCGGCTGTTCCGCCGCGAGGCTGCTTTTTTCCATGAATGTGGATATCCAGTCCCTGTACGCCGCGCTCTGGGAGGCGGCAGGCAGTGATCCGGAAGGCGCTGTTGAGTATCTGAGCGAGCAGCAGAGCGCGGAAGGTATGCCGACCGATACGCCGACGCTGGACAAGTACAGCCGGGACCTGACGCTGCTGGCGATGTCCGGCGATCTGGATCCGGTGATCGGCAGGACAGACGAGATCAAACGGCTCGTCCAGATCCTGAGCAGAAGAACGAAGAACAATCCGTGCCTGACGGGCGAACCCGGCGTCGGAAAAACGGCCATTGTGGAAGGACTTGCCCAGCGGATCGCCGCCGGTCTGGTACCGGAAACGCTGGAAAACCGCAGGCTCGTCATGCTGGATATGGCCTCCATCGTAGCCGGGACGAAATACCGGGGCGAATTCGAACAGCGGATCCGCGCGATCATCGATGAAGTCGCCATGGCGAGAAACGTCATCCTGTTCATGGATGAAATGCACACCATGATCGGCGCCGGCGGAGCGGAAGGCACGCTTGACGCGTCGAACATCCTAAAGCCCGCCCTTTCGCGCGGAGAGATCCGTCTGATCGGCGCGACGACGATCGATGAATATAAGAAGTATATCGAAAAAGACGCGGCCCTGGAGCGCCGTTTCCAGCAGGTCGCAGTTGCGGAACCGTCGAAGGAGGAATGTAAGGACATTCTGATGGGCCTGAGACCGTACTATGAAAGACACCACGGCGTCGTGATCGACGACAGCGCGGTGAACGCTGCAGTAGAGATGAGCGCACGGTACGTTTCCGACCGCTTCCTTCCGGACAAAGCGCTCGACGTGCTCGACGAGGCCGCTTCCCAGGTGCGCCTGAAAGACTTCGACAGTTCCGGCAAACTGGTAGAGGACGGACGGAAATTAAAAGAGCTTATCCGGGAAAGGGACGGAAAGATCAAAGCCGGAGAGTACGCCGAGGCTGCGGCGATGATGCCGGGCATCCGCCGGCTGACGGCTTCGATCGATAAGAACCGTTCCCGCAGCAGGAAAAAGAGCACAGATCAGACGCCGGTCGTCACGGAAGATGAAGTTGCCGTTACGGTATCGGCACTGACGAAGATCCCGGTGGCGAGATTAAAAGAGACCGAATCGAAGCGTCTCTCCAGACTGGAGGACGTGCTGCATAAGAGAGTGATCGGCCAGGATGAAGCGGTAGGCGCGATCGCCCGCGCGATCCGCCGCGGCAGGGTCGGCTTAAAAGACCCGAACCGTCCGATCGGCTCCTTCCTGTTCTTAGGACCCACCGGCGTCGGCAAGACCGAGCTTTCCAAAGCGGTCGCCGAAGCGGTTTTCGGCAGCGAAAACGACATTATCAGGGTCGACATGTCCGAATACATGGAGAAGCACAGCGTATCGAAGATCGTCGGCTCCCCGCCCGGCTATGTGGGCTACGACGAAGGCGGACAGCTGACGGAAAAGGTGAGAACCAAGCCTTACAGTGTTATCCTGTTCGATGAGATCGAGAAGGCNNCATCCGGACGTTTTCAACATCCTCCTCCAGGTGATGGACGAGGGCCGGATCACCGACTCCAAAGGCCGGTATGTGGACTTCAAGAACACCTGCATCATCATGACCTCCAACGCCGGTGCGGCGCAGATCATCGAGCCGAAGAAGCTCGGGTTCATGTCCGTAGACGACGAAAAACAGGATCATGAGCGCATGAAGAATCTGGTCATGGAGGAAGTCCGCCGGATCTTCCGCCCGGAGTTCCTGAACC
>DBVZ01000015.1:0-6596 GCA_002308255.1 Lachnospiraceae bacterium UBA1251
TTGATATTGCCGCCTTTTCCGGCCGCGTCCCATCCCTCGTAGGCGATGACGACCGGGATCTTTTTGCGGTAAAGCTCGTTGTGGAGAGAGCCGAGCTCTTTCTGCAGGCGGTCCAGTTCCGCGTCATAGACTTCGTCCGTGAGGACTTTGTCGTTCAGGGAAATATCCGACAGCGCGTGGAACGGTTTAAGCGGGAACGCGTTCTGCAGGATCGGAACAGCCAGGGAATGATTCTTTAAAGCCGTGTCGATCCCCTGATTCAGGAAGTTTAAGACCTGCAGTTCCGCCCATTTTTTATTTTTCGCGTCGATGATGTACCAGGGAGCCTGGGAACGGTTGGTATCGGTAAGGTACCGGTCATAGGCCTCGAGATATTTGTCGTAGTGGGCGTTTTCGTAAAGATCGTGCTTGTTCACGCGCCAGGCGGTGTTCTTATCCTCTTCCAGCTCCTCGAGCCTCTTTTTCTGCTCTTTTTTGCTGATATGGAAGAAAAACTTCATGACGAGATAGCCGTTGTCCGTGAGAGATCTCTCTGCCGTGTTGATGCTGCGGACTCTCTGCTGATAATCGGCTTTGGAAAGCTCTCCTTCCATGAGCTGCGTGATGACCTCGTCCATCCAGAACGTGTCGAAAAACGTAAATTTGCCCGCTTCCGGTATTTCCAGCAGATACCGGTGCAGAAACGGATAACGCTTTGACTCGGCCGAAGGGGCGTCCATCGTGCGGACCCGGAAGAAACGGGGATCGATATTGCGGATCACTTTTCCGATAATGCTGCCTTTCCCGGCAGCACCCCAGCCCTCGAAGATCACCATGACGGGAAGGCGGGCTTCCTTGATTTTTGTCTGGAATCCGGCAAGCTGTTCCTTTGCGCTGCGGAGTTCCTTTTTTATCTGCTCCTCGTCCGGCGGGAGCGCTTTCACAAAGTCTTTCAGCATGATCGTAAACCTCCGTCATGTATCAGATTCTATTGATGAAATAAGTATATCACAAACAGACGGGAACGAGAAAAATCTTCTCTCTTGTCTTTTTGATTTTTCTGTGTTACACTCACCGGGCTGGCCGTTTCAATGCGCTCCCGTCCGGGTCAGGCAGGAAGCGGGGTTTACGGCCGGACGACCGGTGAGTTCGAAACCATCCTCACCTAAAACAAAACTAAGGAGAACTGAACAATGAAGAAATCAAGTACGACTATGATCGCACACGGAGCGATGATCGCCGCCCTGTATGTGGCGCTGTGCATGGTGTTTCAGCCCATCAGCTACGGGGAAGTGCAGTTCCGCATAGCGGAAGCGCTCACGATCCTGCCTTTCTTTACACCGGCAGCGATCCCCGGCCTCTTTGTGGGGTGCATTATCTCGAATCTGCTCGGCGGCGGCGTTCTGATCGACGTGGTCTTCGGCAGCATCGCGACGCTGATCGGAGCGATCGGCACAAGAATGCTGCGGAACGCGAACCCGTTCCTTGCACCGGTCCCGCCGATCCTCGCGAACGCGCTGATCATTCCTTTCGTTCTGCGCTACGGATACGGCGTCCCATTCGCGATCCCCTTCATGATGCTCACGGTAGGGATCGGAGAGATCCTTGGATGCGGTGTTCTGGGAATGATCCTTCTGTTTGCGCTGAAGAAGATCGGGGCGAAAAGGATCCTGGCACAGGGCTGATTCGAAAAAGTACGGCAAAAAAAAAAGATCTCCCGGATTACATCCAGGAGATCTTATTTTCTTCATGCCGCAGCATCCTTCCGATATTGGCGTGATGCCGGAAAAGGATGAGGAGGGCAAAAAATGTCACCGCAGCTCGGACCGCCATGCTCTCCGGCCGGATCCACAGATATGCGCTCACTGCAGCGGACGAAAGAATGCTGGATAAAGAGATGATCTTGCTGAGGTAAAGCACGATCAGAAAGACGATAAGGGGGAGGAAAAAATAAAGAGAGCTTCTCCCCGCGAACGCGAAAAGTCCGAAGAGGAAACCGTAGAGGGCTGCGACGGCTTTTCCCCCCCGGAATCCTGCAAAGACCGGATAACAGTGCCCGATGCCCGCCGCCGCGGCGGCGCAGGCGAGGACGGTATCATTTCCGTTTATCAGTCTTGCAAAAAGGACTACGAAAGAGACCTTCAGAAGGTCACAGGTCATGACGGCGAGACCGGCTTTCTTTCCGAGAACGCGCCCGGCATTGCCGCCGCCCAGATTGCCGCTGCCGTGCCGGCGGATATCTGTTCTGTAAAACAGTTTTCCGATCACCAGCGCGAACGGGATCGCGCCGATCAAATATCCTAAAATGACACTCAATATGAGTTTCATCGGGAGTCTCCTTATATATTTTCGTTTTCTGCGGAGCAGGTTCAGAAGGACCTGCTCTTTTTCATTTCCTCACCGCGTGGAGCGTCACGCATCCGGGCCCGCCGTGGGTGATGAGGGAGGGCGGAAGCTGGATCAGCTCGCTCTCCGATTTCGGAAACTGCTCCTTAAGGAGCCGCAGGGCCTGCAGCGCCTGTTCTTTCCGGTCCGCGTAACCGACGCTGAGAAGAAAGTTTTCATTTACACCGGCTTCTTTCATGCGTGTCAGCACCGTGCCGACCGCGGAGCGCCACGTCCGCTTTACGGACAAAAGCGTGATCCGGTGCCGGTCTTCTGTCTGTGTGAGCACCGGCAGGAGCTTCAGCGCGCTGCCGATCTTTAAAGTGAGATTGGTGATGCGTCCGCTTCTTTTCAGATAGGAAAGGTCCGCCGGGATCACGTAAGAGAGGCTCGAGCGCACGCTCATCCGGATCTGGCGGGCGATATCCAGCGCGGAAAAGCCCTCGTCGCGGAGCCGGGCTGCTTTGAGAGCCATGTAGTGAAGGGGACCGGCCAGCGAACCGGAATCGATGATGTGGATCTTTTCCTTATGGGGAAGAGTGTTCCGGACGCCCATCGCCGTCATGTATTCGCCGGACAGGCCGTCCCCGACCGTAAGAAGGATCGTTTCCTCGTCGGAAGTCTCCAGCAGTTCCATCACTTCGCCGACAGAAGGCTGGGAAGAAACGGGAACATCATCCCCGTGCAGAAGGTCGGAAAACTCATCCGGCCCGATGTCGATATAATCGCGCAGCGGCCGGTTCTTCAGAACAACGCTGACCGGAAGGACCGTGATCCCAAGACGTTTCCCTTCCTCGGGACGGAGGAGGGCGGCGGTATTGGTAATGATCTTCATAGGTTTGCCTCAAGAAAACAGTTTCGGAAAAACGATAACGTAGTTTTTAAAACCACATATATCATACGGCGCATGAATACCGTGTGCAAGAGAAAAATCGGATTTTTATATTTTTTTAAAAATTTTTTATTTATTTAAATCCGAATGCATTTCCCTTACGTCTATAGGGTGTAAAGCAAAAAAAGTTCTTCACAAGGGAGGAAATGAAGATGCAGTGGGTATTGATCATCGGATTATCGGCAATTATTTTTGGGATCGCCATCGCGGTCGGAAATTCGAGACAGAAGGAACTGATGAGTGAAGGGAAGATCGTAAAGCGAGATTATTCATTCTGGGAGAACATGGAGATCTTTTCGACCGGCATCCCGTACGCAGCGGTCCTGAATGCGGTCAGGAATACCGACTACTCGGATCTCAAAGCGGATGTTTATCCCAATGTCAACGGGCAGGCCGCCGTTCTCTGGAAATCCTCGCACGCCTGGAACGCGAAGCTGCTCTACGCGGGAGAGAACGCCGGCCGGCAGATCTACCGGTTCTCCTTCACCGGATGGCGCACAAGGAACGGATCGCCGTACCGCCCGGATACGATGAACATGATGATGACACGGATCGAGAAAATGATCCTGGCAATGGATCCGTCGGCAACCGTGGAAACACATAAGATGCAGCTGAAGAGCAGACCGAGATTTCTGTGAAAAGGAGGAAAAAACATGGAAACAGCATTGGGAATCGCGTTACTGGCAGGACTAACATTCGTTTTATTACTGATCAAATGGGCGATCAGCGCAACGCTCCATAAAGGAGTCGACGCAGCATCAAATGCTTACAAAAGGGCACAGGAAAGGAATAACCCGCCGCAGGCGGAGAGCCTTGCGGAACGGTACGGACAGAGCGGACCAAACGGACAGAACGGGGACATTTTCTGAAATCCGCGGAGAGACCCTATTCGACGACCGTAAAGTTCCGAAGCCATTTGAACTTGCGGTAATGGATGTACTCCGCCGGGATCTTGACGATCTCGTCCAGATTCAGGAAACAGTAGACCGCCAGCACGGGAACGCGGAAAACAAAGGCAAGCAGTGCGCCGACCGGAAGGATGAAGCACCACAGGTTGATGAGGTCGCAGATAAATCCGAACCGCATGTCGCCGCCCGCGTAGAAACAGCCGTGGATGAAAACGGAATTGGCCGTTTTGCCGACCACGTAAAAACTGTTGAAATACAGCATATAGCGAAGGTACATCCTGGCTGTTTCCGACAGCGTGCCGGCGAGGGACGAGATCGTCGGGGTCAGCGCAAAAAGGATAGCGCCGGAGACGGCGGCGATGCTGAGCCCGGTATGAAAGAGTCTTTTTACATAGACTTTTGCGGTGTCGAAATGATCGGCGCCGAGTTCTCTCCCGATAATGATCTGCGCGCTGTTGCCGACCCCCATGCTCAGGCACAGGATCAGGCGGCGGACGATATTGGCCAGGGAATTGGCAGCGACCGCGTCCGAGCCGAGATGCCCGATAATGACCGAAAACATGGCGGTGCCGAATCCCCATACGATCCCGTTCCCCAAAGAGCCCTTAAGCAGGGAAAGAAAGCGGATCCGGATCGGCTTATCGTCGGTCAGGAGGAGAGAAAGGCGCAGCTTTCCAATCTTCGTACGGTGGGATTCCAACAGGCACAGGCCCGCTTCGACGCCGCGGGCGATGACGGTGGCGAGGGCGGCGCCACGGATCTCCATGGCGGGGAGTCCCAAAAGACCGTAGATGAGCAGCGCATTGCCGATCAGGTTCAGAACGACCGCGGTGGAACTGAAAGCAGAGCTTTTGGCCACGCGGTCCGTATTTTTCATAACGGAGAGATACGAAGAGGACAGGCCCATGAACAGATAGGAGAAACTCACGATCCGCAGGTACTGCCGGCCGAGTTCGATGAGAACGGTCTCATTGGTGAATACTTTCATGAGGACGCCCGGCATCGAAAAGGCGGCAAGAAAAAAGACAAAGCCGATGGAGAGGGAGAGCTTTTCCGCAAAGGCCAGTGTTTTCTCCACGGAGAGGATATCCTCTTTGCCCCGGTACTGGGCGGACATGGAGGATGTAACTACATTGAGGAAAACAAAAAGAATGTTCAGGACAAAATGGACCTGGGTCGCCAGGGAGATCGCCGAGAGAGCGTCCTGCGAGAGCACGCTCAGCATCAGGGAGTCGGATGCCTCGACAAGCTGCGTGAGAAGAGACTGCAGGGCGACCGGGATTGCAATCGTAAATACAGTGCGGTAAAATGCTTTATGATCTGACGGATCGATCGTTGTGGAACGCATCATGAACGGCTCTTTCGGAAAATACCGGAGAAAAGCCCCGGCGCGGCGATAATCTTAATGGTCTGAGATGTACTGAGAAAATCATACAACAAACGGATCGGAAGAATCAAGAAAATATGATCGACGGTTTGTTTAACCTTCAGTTTTTGATGTTCGCCGTGATGCTGGCGGGATTCCTTCTTTGCCGGACCGGCGCGGTAAAAACAAAGGAGCGGGAACTCATTTCCGCTCTTGTCCTTAATCTGCTGCTTCCCTGCAGTATCTTTTCCTCCTTTAAAATGGAAATGAGCAGGGAAGTCCTTATGAATTTCCTTCAGATCTTTATTATTTCCGTCCTGATCGAGGCGTTCAGCATTCTGGTGTGCCGGTTCTGCTACCGCAGGATCCCGGACGGAAAGAGAAGCATTTTCCAGTACGCGACGGTCGTCTCGAATGCCGGCTTTCTCGGGAACGCGGTCGCGGAAGGCGTCTTCGGTCCGGAAGGCCTTGTCTGCGCCCAGATCTATCTGATCCCGCTCCGCATCGTCATGTGGACGGCCGGCATCACCTATCTTTCTCCGGATCACGACAAGGCCGGCGGCATGAAAAAGCTGCTGCGCCATCCCTGCATCATTGCCTGCGAGCTGGGAGTTGTCCGCATGCTTCTGCAGGTCCGTATCCCCGAAATGATCGACAATACGATCTCGACGCTCGGAAAATGCAGTACGCCGATGGTCATGATCTTTCTTGGAATGGTCATGGCGGAAGTCGGATTCCGGACGATGCTGACGCGGTACAATTTTCTGCTGATGATGATCCGGCTGGTTCTGATCCCTTCGCTTGTACTGGGTGCCTGCATGCTTTTCCGTGTCAGTCCGCTGGCAGCCGGCGTCTCGGTGCTTCTTGCGGCGATGCCGGTCGGCACGACGACGGCGATCCTCGCGCAGGAGTATCACGCGGATGTGGAATTCGCGGCGGATGCCGTTGTACTGTCCACGCTCGTATCCATAGCGATCCTGCCCTTGTGGACTATGATCATCCATGCGGTGTTTCCGCTCTGATCATTCTTTTTTCCCCAATTCCCAGAACATGACCGCACTCGCGG
>DBVZ01000015.1:6606-6763 GCA_002308255.1 Lachnospiraceae bacterium UBA1251
TTGAGAGAATCGACGCCGTGCTGCATGGGGATGCAGACGGTGTCGTCACAGAACCGGATAGTCTCCTCCGTGAGACCGTTTCCCTCCGCCCCCAGAAAGACGGCGATCTTATCGTGCCGTTTCAGTAACGGGTCCCGGAGGGATTTTGCGTTTTCGG
>DBVZ01000015.1:6778-11584 GCA_002308255.1 Lachnospiraceae bacterium UBA1251
TTCCGACAAGGCAGCCGCGACACAGCGGTATCCGCTGCTTTTCAGAAAATCATAGCTTTCCGTATATGCCCAGGGAACCTGAAATACACAGCCCATGCTGACGCGGATCGCGCGCCGGTTCAGGGGGTCGGCGCAGTCTTCTTTCAGAAGGACCGCATCGATGCCGAGGGCTGCCGCGCTGCGGATGATCGCGCCGGCATTGGTCGGATTGGTGACATTTTCGAGAACCGCGATTCTTTCGGAGGAAGCCGCCAGAACAGCGGGATCTTTCCTTTCCGGCCGGTACATCGCGCACAGAAGACCGCCGGTTAGATGATAACCGGTGATCTTTGTCATGACTTTTTCCGGGGCGGTGTAGACCGGGATCTCGAAAGAAGCCGCCAGACGGTCCAGGACCCGGGCTGCCTCCTCCGTATGCAGGGCGTCGTTTAAAAGCGCCGAATGAGGGACGCAGCCGGCGTCCAGCGCTCTTTCGGTGACTTTCGCGCTCTCCGCGATGAAAAGACCGCCGTGCGGCTCAAAATAATGGCGGAGCTGCGCTTCATTCAGCGTGTGAAAGATCGATAATGCCGGATCCGTAAGATCCTGAACGGGAATGATCAAAATGTGCCTCCGGGAGTTCATGAGTAAGAAATAAGGGCTGGCTGAAATGCTGTTTCCGGAGAATAATTATAAACCGCGAGGAGTGGATTTGTCATTCGGAACTGTGCTATGATAACAAATACAGGATTCATTTATCGAGAGCAACAAAGGAGGAAGCAAGATGAAACTTTATCGCTGTGAAGGATGCGGGAAAATCGCCGCGGTGATCAAACCGAGCGCCTGCCCGACCAAATGCTGCGGAGAGCCGATGGCCGAAATGGTCCCCAACACGACAGATGCCGCACAGGAAAAACATGTCCCGGTGATCGCCGTCGACGGCAGGACCGTCACCGTGACGGTCGGATCGGTCGAACATCCGATGCTGGAAGCACATTATATCGAGTGGATCATTCTTGAGACAAAAGAGGGATACCAGATCAAGACTCTTGCGCCGGGTCAGAAGCCGCAGGCTGTCTTTGCCCTGACGGAAGCGGACGAAGCGGTCGCTGCCTATGAATACTGCAATCTGCACGGACTTTGGAAGGCGGAAGCCTGACCGGCGGGAATGGAGAAAAAATGAGTGAAATGATGAAAGCCCTGGTGCTTACGGAACCGTCGAAGCTGGTTTATCAGGATGTTCCCGTTCCGGAGTACGCGGAAGACGAAGTGCTGGTGAAGATCAAGGCAGTCGCGATCTGCGGGAGCGACGTGCACGGATACGACGGCTCCTCGGGACGCCGCCGTCCTCCGATCATTATGGGACATGAAGCGGCCGGCGTGATTGAAAAAGCGGGAAGCCGCGTGAAGAACTTCAAAGCCGGCGACCGCGTGACATTTGATTCCACGATCTACTGCGGCGAGTGTGCCTACTGCCGTTCCGGTCTCATCAATTTGTGCTCAAACCGCACGATCCTCGGCGTTTCCTGCGCGGATTACCGGCGGCACGGATGCATGGCGGAATACTGCAATATTCCGGAGCGGGTGCTATATAAGCTGCCGGATGACGTCTCTTTCGAGAAAGCGTCCCTTGTGGAGCCGCTTTCGATCGGATTCCATGCCGTCAGCATCACACCGGTCATGGTCGGGGATACCGCTCTTGTGATCGGTGCCGGAACGATCGGACAGATGGTGATCAAGACGCTGAAGAACTCCAATGCCGCCAGGATCATCGTCTCGGATCTGGATGAATCGAAACTGCAGACCGCCTATGAATCCGGCGCGACGCACTGCTTCGGAAAAGGAGCGGATATCGTTAAGGAAGTAATGGCCCTCACCGGAGGCGTCGGCGCCGACGTCAGCATCGAAGCGGTCGGGGTGCCGCCGACGATCGCAAACGCGATCGCCGCGACAAAAAAGAACGGAAACCTGACGCTCATCGGAAATGTGACGCCGCAGGTCCCGATCCCTCTGCAGGATATCATCGGCAAACAGCTCACGATCCGCGGATCGGCTGCTTCCTGCGGGGAATATCCGCGCTGCCTGGAAGCGATCGCCGACGGCCGGGTAAATCTCGACAACGTCATCAGCCGCGTCGCTCCCCTTACGGAGGGGCAGGAATGGTTCGACCGCCTGCACGCGGCGGAGCCCGGACTTCTCAAGGTAGTGCTGATTCCTTAAATACAAAACGACGAACCCAAAAACGAAAAAACCGGGTACGGGCGGTATTCAAAAGAGCGCCGGAACCGGGAACAGGCGGCATGCCGGCCAAAACCGGTGTGCCGCCCGTTTCCGTTTCCGGGCCTTACAAAAAATGGTTTTCTTTCCTGATATAATACGGGTATAATAGGCACGGTAAAGAAATCTTTTATTTTTATTTAAATAAATTAGCGGAGGAAACAAAAATATGGCCGGAAACAGCACGATCACACCGGAAGAATTTCAGTTCGCACAGGATGTCATCCGGAAGCTGCAGCAGTATTACGAGGCGAGAATTGTGGGGCAGAAAGGGCTGGAGATGTCCCTGATCACCGCGATCATCGCGGACGGTCACATTCTTCTCGAGTCGGTTCCGGGACTGGCAAAGACGACCGCGGCAAAAGCGGTCTCGGACGCCGTGAACGGAAAGTTCTCCCGCATCCAGTGCACGCCGGATCTTCTGCCGAGCGACATTATCGGTACACAGATCTATCATCAGGAGACGGGAAAATTCGAGACTATTTTCGGACCCGTTTTCGCGAATTTCGTCCTTCTTGACGAAGTGAACCGCTCCAGCGCGAAGACGCAGAGCGCGATGCTGGAAGCCATGCAGGAGAGACAGGTGACGATCGGCGGGATCACTTACCGTATGCCGCAGGACATCTTCATCGTCATCGCGACGCAGAACCCGATTGAGCAGGAGGGCACCTACCCGCTCTCCGAAGCCCAGACGGACCGCTTTATGATCAAGGAAAAGATCACCTATCCGTCGGCGGCGGAGGAACTGGAGATCCTCTCCAGAACGGAAAACGGCACTTTCGTCGGAAAGGGACAGCCGGTGCTCAGCATCGAGGAGCTGGACCGGGTGCAGGATATCGCCGAAAAGGTCTATGTGGATACGGCGATCCGGCAGTATATCACCTATATCGTCAGTGCCACAAGAATGCCGGACAAAGTCCTGAAGCCGGATCTGGCCAAATACGTCCGCATCGGGGCAAGCCCGCGCGCGACGATCAATTTCCTCCGCATCGCCAAAGCGGCAGCCCTGATCTGCGGCCGCGACTACGCGACGCCCGATGACGTGAAAATGATGCGTCACCAGGTGCTCCGGCACAGAGTCGGACTCAGCTACGCGGCGATCGCGGATAACGTGACGGTGGAAGAGATCATTGACGGCATCGTCAATGCGGTACCTGCGCCATGAAGATGAATCTGGACTATCTCGACCGCGTGCGCCGGATGGCGTCGCTGTTCACGACCAGAAAGACTTCCGACCTGCTGGAAGGGGACTTCAGCTCCCTGCAGCACGGGAGAAGTCTTGATTTCGATGATCTCCGCGAGTACCGGTACGGCGATGAGATCAGCGATATCGACTGGAAGTCTTCTTCCCGGACAGGAAAGATCCTGGTGCGCCGCTATTTCGCGGACAAAAAGCATAACGCCGTGTTCGTCTGCGACACCGGTACAAAGATGACGGGCGACACGCCCGCCGGGGAGTCAAAAGAACATCTGGCTCTCATGACTTTTGGCATGACGGCGTATCTCCTCGACAAGCAGGGGATCAATTATGCCATTGCGCACAGCGGGGCAAACGGAGACACCGTCTCCAATTTCCTCTCCGGAGCCGCGCATCTTGAGAGGCTTCTGGCAGGCTATGAAAATGCACTGGAGAGCGGAGAACCGGTCCATTCGCTGAACGAGCTTCTCGATAATGTCTCCGCGGCTTATTCGAAACATATGGTCATGATCGTCATCACGGACGGGGAGGGACTCGCTTCGATCGATGAAAGACTGGTCAGGCGCATGATCTATCATAATGACGTATACATTTTCAAGATCGAGGACGCCTTCCTGACGACGGCGGATGTATTTGACCTTGAGGCGAACCGTTTTGAGGATTCTTATCTCTCTTCGGACCGGATACTTCGGGAAGAGGAGCGGAAGCTCAGGCAGAGCATGGAGAACGCCGCGGAGAAGAGGATGACCCCCTATCGGGTATTTTTCAAGAGTATCTCCAAAGAAGAGGAGATCGTTGACGCGCTGGTGGAACTGTTCCGGAAGAGAAAAGGAGCGTAAGGAAATGAAATATTCTGTGGTTTTGCAGGATCCGTTCGATTACGCGGTTCTCTGGATCGAGATCGGCGCGGGGCTTATTGCGGCAGCGGGACTTGTCTGGCTGCTCCTGCATCTGCCGGAAATCAAGGCGCAGAACTGGAGAGAGATTCCGCTGGTCCGCCGGATCAGGATCTTTTTCCGGAAGAAGAAGCATACGAAAAACGTCCGGAGAATAGAGAAGGAATTCGCGGAGCATAAGATCGACGGAAGAAATGCCTATCAGCAGATCAGCAAAGAGGTGCGGCAATTCGCCCAGGCGGCGACCGGCGTGCCCATCGAAAGCCTCGTGTATTCCGAGCTCGTGATGATGAACTATCCGGAACTCACGAATCTGATCGGGCAGCTGTATGTTCCGGAATTCGCAGTATATTCGCAGGCTGACGTTGCGGGCATAATACGCAGAAGTAAGGAGCTGATCAAAAAATGGCGCTGAAATTATTTAATCCCGGATTGGCCGTTTTCGGACTGGTTCTG
>DBVZ01000015.1:11651-14722 GCA_002308255.1 Lachnospiraceae bacterium UBA1251
GGGGATCCGCGCGGCCAATACCGCCAGATTCCGGGCCCTCCCGGTTTACAGAAAAAAAAGACTGGAGAGCGTGATCTTCCGGTGTGCCCTTGCGGCGGGACTGATCATATCGGTCGGCGCGTCGCTCCTTCTGGCGGCCCGCCCTTACAAGAGGGATACGGTCAAAGAGGACGCGGCGAGAAGGGATATCTTCCTGTGCATGGACCTCTCTTCCTCCAGCGCGAACGGCGTTTCGAAACTCGTGGAGGAGGTCCGCGGTCTGGTGCAGGACCTTGACGGGGACCAGATCGGTATCTCTCTCTTCAATACATCGAGCGTGCAGTATGTCCCGGTGACGGATGACTATGACTTCATGCTGCAGAGGCTGGACGAGCTGGAAGAGTACTTCCGGGCAGAGGAGGAATTTGCCGAAAAATATGCGGATAAGTACGAGTATGTCTATGAGATCCCCGATGCGGAGAGGGCGCGGTACGAAGAACTGAACGCGATCCTGTCCTCGTTTGATAAGGGAACGACGGCCGGTTACGAACTGAAAGGGACTTCCGCCGTGGGAGAGGGACTCGCGTCCTGCCTGTTCAGTTTCCCGGAGCTCTATGACGAGGAGCGGACCAGGATCATCCTCTTTGTGACGGACAATGAGCCGGCTGTGATCGGCACGCCGCTCGTGACGCTGAAGGATGCTGCAGCCATGTGTGCCGAAGACAGTGTGAAGGTATTCGGCATCTACCCGGGGACGAAGAATACCGGGGAAGAAAACCGGACAACAGATCCCGAACAGGCCAAAACGGAGATGAAGGAAGCGGTCGAGGCGACCGGAGGCGCATTTTTTGACTACGCGTCTTCCGGGAGTGCGCGGGAGATCCTGGAGGAGATCCGGGGGCTTGCGCAGACCGAAACGAAGACCGTTGTGGCGACAAAAGATACGGACACGCCGGAGATCTGGAGATACTTCCTGCTCGGAGGTATCGTTCTGACCGCGCTCTGTCTTCTCTTCCTTATCATCAAGTCAGGAGCAGGCTATTTTAAAGCGTGGCGGACCCCGAAAAAGATCATTGCCGTCGTGACCGCCGTACTGACCGCGGCGTGCACCGTTCTTATTTTCGTGCGTCCCATGCGCCTTGACGCCAATGCGGATATCCGGACAAATAACCTTGACGTATGCTTTGTCGTGGATACGACGATCAGCATGTGGGCGGAAGATTACGACGGACAGGCCAGAAGGTTCGAAGGCGTCCGGGAAGACATTGCCTCGATTATGGACGCGCTGCCGGGCAGCAGTTTTTCTCTGATCCGGTTCGACAACGGCTCTGAGATCCTGACGCCGTATACCCAGAATATCAACGCGGTCACGGACTGCCTTGATACCATGAGCCTGCCGGTCTACGCGACAGCGGAAGGCTCTTCCCTCAACACGGCTTACGGCGCCCTCGAATCCATGATCAAAGCGTCGGAAGAACGTCCCGGGACCCGGAAGACCATTGTTTTCCTGTTCAGTGACGGAGAGATCACGGACGGATCCGAGCTGATGAGCTTTAAGGAACTGGCGGGCGGCGTGGACGACGGCGCGGTGCTGGGATTCGGGACCGGAAAGGGCGGACGAATGAATTATCCCGGCAGGGGATATATTCAGAATCCGTCCACAGGAAAGGATGCCCGCTCCGTGATCGATGAGGGCAATCTGGAGACGATCGCGAAAGACCTGGGACTGAACTACATCCACCGGACGCAGAGGGGATCTTCGAAACTGTCCCAGATCCTGAACCGGATCCGGCTGCTCAGCAGGGATACTGCCCTGCGGTCGGGCGACCGGACCGGATGGACAGAGACCTATCATTACTTTGCGGGAATACTTGCTCTTGTCATGATGGCCTGCCTTTTCCGTCACTTCCGCAGAGGGAATGTGCTATGAAGAACAACGATAAGAAGAACAACGATAATAAAAAGACAGTAAAAAAGGTGCTGGTGATCGCGGCCAGATTCCTTATCTGCGTTCTGCTCGCGGGCGGCATACTTCTTCTTGCCAGAAGTCTCATCAATAAGATCTATCTGATCAATTATCAGAACGGAAGATACTCCGAATTCCCGGAGAATCTTCTTGTCCCGGTCGAGCTCGGGGAGAACTACGTTGCCCCGTACAACGTCGGCAATGTCAAATACCAGCAGGGCGATTATGAGATGGCCGCGCGTTATTATTACACGGCGCTGCAGAAAAATCCGCCGGAAGAAAAAGAATGCATGGTCCGGATCAACCTCGCCCTTGCCCTTCTGCACACCTATCCGTTTGATACCATGGATATGGAAAATGAAGCCGAAGTGGAAGAAGCGCTGAAGGTTCTGTTCACGGCGAGGGGCTTCCTGACGGAGAACGGGTGCGCGAGCGAGGAATTCGGAACCGCGGACGGACACAGCGCGGAGGCGGAAAAGCTGAAGCATGACATCGACGAGATGATCATGAAGCTGCAGGCGAAGCAGCAGAGCGGGGGCGGCTCCGATTCGGAACAGAAATCCGGCGGCGACGGAAATGATGATCAGGACTCTTCCGGCGGCGGATCAGATGAGAAAGAGCAGGGCGGATCGTCCGGCAATTCCGGAGAGAGCGAAGAGGAACAGAAGCAGAAGGAGCTGAAACAGCAGCTGCAGGATCAGAAGAAAGACCTTGACGAAGGAAATTATTCCGGCGGCAGAAGCAGCGATTACCAGTATGTGGAAGGCGGCGGAGAAATGAACGGATACGGGGAAGGCACGCCATGGTAAAGAGAAAAGTGTTCCTGAAAAGAATCATTGCTCTTCTGACAGTCCTGGCAGTGCTTGCCCTGTGCGGATGTACGGATTCCGGGCGGGACCGCGGGCCGGACAGCGAAGAGGAGAGCACCGGGGAGGAAAGCGGTACTCCCGAAACACAGGAAGAGGAAGAGACCACAAAAAAGATGTACGGACCGCAGATCCCTCCCGAGGGGCAGCCGTACGACGAGTGGAAAAGAATAGAATATTCCGACGAGACGGGATTTGATGTCACGACGTTCTGCGTATTGAAGATGTATGACGGATCGCTTGCGGCGGACAGCGGCTAT
>DBVZ01000039.1:0-6063 GCA_002308255.1 Lachnospiraceae bacterium UBA1251
ACGAGCGCAGCCACAGGGACGGCGTGGAAAATACATTGAAGCTGCTGGTTGGATACATCGACTGCAAGAAGCCTGCGACAGGCGGCGAGTGACAGACGACAAAGCACGCGCTTGAAGACAGTAAGATGAAGTGAAATTATATTATGATTATACAAATTGATCATACGACTTGCGTATGCAAATCATGCAGCTGGTTTATGCAAATCATCGGAAACGCAATTCGGAAACGAATGGAGAATGCGTTTCCGTTATCTGTAAATACTTTTTTTAACAAATCAGCCAAAAACTGCTTGACAAGGCGAAAGAAATCGTATATAATGGTAGAGGATTGAATGAAACAAAATGAATAGAATCTGCATATATTATTGACAGGACCGGGAAGGCTCGCGTATGGAATTATACAAGTTTGCGATTGTGGCTGCCGCTTTGGCGGCTGGGTACGCGGCTTCTGAATTAGCGTATAAATATGTGCTGTACAAGTGCCGCAAGAAGGACCGTACCCCGCCGGAGGTAAAGAAGGGACGGCTGTGGGATTCTGCCTGCGCCGCGGTTACGGGCGTATGCGCGCTGATTTCTCTTCTTTTCATGGATACTGTGCCAACGGTATTCTGCATTCTGTTCGCGCTCTTTTTGGTTTTTGGCACAACGGTAGATTCCTACATAAGAATCATCGGCAACGAGATGCTTCTGGTCATGTTGCCGATTGGCCTACTGTATCGCATTCTGGTTGGCGGATTTTCGTCTCTGCTTGGATCGTTGGCCGCTTTGGGCGTTGTGATTTTGACCTTCGGTCTCGCGATGCTCGGCACGATGAAGCTCAAGGGCGTGTTTGGCGTCGGAATGGGGGATATCAAGCTTGCCATGGTGATTGCTTTGACAGTTGGTTGGCCCGGAGTGCTCACATTCCTCGGCGGTATGGCGATTGCAATTATTGTGCATTGCGTTGTCGGCCTTCGCGCGCGTGTGCTGCGGAAAGACTCTTTCTTTCCGATGTGCGGCATGATTATGGCGGGCTTGCTGTTTGCCTTGTATTTCGATGTTTTGCCGAAACTTCTGGAGCTGTTTTAGTGCAAGGGTGTTGACTTATGAAGAATTTCATCCTCACAGTGTTTCAGCATCGAGCCGACGAAAAAGGTCAGTCGATGGTTGAGTATGGTTTGATTCTTGCACTTCTTGTTCTAATTGCCCTCATTGTGTTTGTCTCCGGCGTGGCTGGGAGCACAGAGGGACTTTATGAGAACAATCTGCAAAGAATTGTTGATGCTCTTGAGGGTACATAATTCAGTTGGGAACGCTGCTTATATGGCTGCGTTATGATATTTGTCCCAAATTATTATTTTTAAAGGAGAAATTAAAAATGAAGAATCTTTGGAAGAAGTTTACCTCTGAGGAAAGCGGCCAGGGCATGGTCGAGTACGGCTTGATTATTGCTTTGATTGCTGTTGTTTTGATTGTTGTTCTGGGCCTGATGAGCGGTGCACTGGAAACGACCTTTAATTCCATTAAAGATGCTCTTGTGGGTGCTAACGATAAAACGGCTGCTACTGGAGACTAATCGAATACTTATTAAGCAGAAGGTAGTGTACCCTTTGAGGTGATCTGTCCTTCCCTGAGGGTGGGCGTGACCTTCCGGCCACGTCTGCCCTCAAATTTATGCGGTTCATGCCGGAAGTTTTTCTTGCTTCGGATCGGGGCAGTTTTTGATTGCGTTGCCGGAATTCGGAACGCGCAAATGAACAGAAATTCCGCAGGCGCTATGTTGCATCCGGCTCTGTGTCCTGCGTGAAAGAGGTGCAGTTAATTGAAAAAAATTCGAATTATTGCTCTGCTTGCCGCTGTGGCAATGTTTGCGTCCCTGTTTTTGATCTTGACCAATGTGCAGAATTCCACGAAACAGCGTGAGCAAGAGAGTGTAAGTGATATCCAGAAAATTAAGGTTGTAAAGGCCGTTGTGAATATTCCACCCTATACGACAATTACGGAGGATATGGTGGAGATCAAGGAAATATCGGCAGAACAAACGTTCGATGACTTCTTCGGAAAAACGGAGGATGTGGTCGGGCGTATCGCTGTATCCGATATCTTTCAAGGGGACGTCGTTTCTCCCAGAAGAATTGCGAAGGAGGGAGACGTCGCCCTCGGCCTTGCCCATTCAATAGAAGAAGGAAAGCGTGCGATGACACTTTCTGTGAACATCGAGCAGGGTGTTGCGAATGCGCTGAAGGTCGGCAACTACGTCGACATCATCTTTACCGGAAGTATTTCGGCCGAAGAGGATGAGACGACTGGACAGATGATTCCGGCAGGCGCCACCCTGGACTCGGTTTTGGGTGCGGAGAGCCCTGCAAACAGTCAGATTTTACATAATCGCTTGAATCCGAGATTCTCCTTCATTGCCTTTCAGAGGCTGAAGGTTCTCGCACTGGACGATAAGTTCTACAAGGCCAAGTCCGATCCCGTCACCGGAAACTCTTACGCAAGCGTAACGCTGGAGGTCACGCCCGAGCAGGCAACGCAGCTTGTGATGCTCAGACGGAGCTACGCAGCGGATCTTGTTCTGCGCAATCAGAATGACGATGAGATCGTCAATGAACCGCGCGGTGAGATTCTTCTGCCCTATCATCCGGATCCGGATCAATAAAAGGAGGACTTGAGATGAAGATCAAAATCCTGTTATTTGGAGAGAAGGATTCCTGTCTACAGGTGCAGCGTCTGCTTGTGCAGGACGATGAGCTCGCGGTGTGCGGCATTGTCAGCGATGAACGGCAGATTCTCGATGAGATTGATAAATCCGGCGCGGAAATGGTGATGATCACGGATGTCTCCACCATGACGCTGCGCGTGTGTCAGCAGGTATATCTGCTTCGTCCCCGCACGGTTCCCGTCGCCTTGATTGAAACGCGCGATTCCTACGACACGGCGAGAATTATTCAGACGGGCGTCCACTATATCCTCTCCTATGACATGGAGCCGCTTGCTTTTATCTCTGAGCTCAAGAGCATTTTCCACGATGAAAGCAACCGGTTTTTGGCCCTGGAGAACTCGAGTGCAACCACCAGCAAGTCTCGCGTGATTTCTGTGTTCGGCGCAAAGGACGGCCTCGGCAAGACGACGCTTGCCGTCAATCTCGCGGTTGCGCTGGCGTCGAAGCAGAACAAGGTTGTTTTGCTTGACTATGATCTGCAGTTTGGTGACGTGGCTACTTATATGGGGCAGGACCCCAAAAATACCATTCTCGAGCTTTTGCGTGAGCAGGGGAACCCGAATGCCGACGTGATTCGCCAGTTTTTGACCCTGCACGATTCCGGCGTTTCCTTCCTGCCCGCCCCGCCGAGCCCTGAGTTTGCGGCCTCCGTGACCGTGGCGCAGGCCGAACGGATTGTGGCTGCCCTGCGCGTCTACTTTGATTACGTCATTATTGATTGCCCGACCGGATTTGACAATCTGTCGACGGCCTGTCTGGACTGCGCTTCCACGATTCTGTATGTCGCCGGCAGGGATATTCCCGGCCTGCGAGATGCGAAAAAGAGCCTGTCCGTCCTGCAGGCGCTGGTGCAGGACGAAAAGCTGAAGGTCGTGATCGGCAAGAATACCGATACGTCGGCCAGAAACATCAAGGACGCCGATATTCTCCGGGTTCTGGGCCAGCCCGTCTGGAAGACTATTCCCTATGATGAAAAGGCTGCGGTCCTTGCGGCAAATCAGGGAAAGCCGGTCCTTGTGGGTGACAGACAGAGCAAGCTCTCTCACGCCATCAACAGCATCGCGAATGACCTGGAAGGCACGGCGATTGTCGAAAAGGCTGAAAAGAAGCGCGCTCGCACGCCGGGCAAGAAGAAAGGGTAATAGCAATGTCAGATTGGATTTCCAGAATTGAACAGGGACGAGGGGGCGGCGAAGTCGCGAAGCGCAGCTTCACCGAGGTTGGTTCCATTTCTTTTGACCGTAAGTTTGCATCGCTGAAAAAAGCGGTTCATCAGGAGGTCATTGACGAATTCAACACCCGCTTTGGCAACAACGCGCTCGGCGAGGACGCGGATAAAGCGGTGATGGATCTGATTCACCAGATCATTGCCAAGCAGGATCAGTCCGTTACCAGAGTGGAGGAAGCCCGTCTTGCGCAGGAGATTTTCGATGAAGTTCTGGGCCTCGGTCCGCTGGAGCCTTTCCTGCGAGATAACACCATCTCTGAAATCATGGTCAACGGACCGAAACAGATCTACATCGAGCGTCAGGGCAAGCTGGAGCTGACCGGTGCAACCTTCCGCGACAACGCCCATGTGTTGAATGTCATCAACCGAATTGTTTCCTCCGTCGGCAGACGCTGCGATGAGTCGACCCCCATGGTGGACGCCAGATTGAAGGACGGGTCCCGCGTCAACGCCGTCATTCCACCGATTGCGATCAAGGGTCCGTCGATCACGATTCGTAAATTCTCAACGAGGGCGTTGCAGATGTCCGATCTGATCAGCTTCGGGACGATTTCCCCTCAAATGTCGAGCTTTTTGGAGAGCGCGGTCAAGGGCAAGTGCAATATCATTGTTTCGGGCGGTACCGGCTCCGGTAAGACGACTCTCCTGAATGTGCTGTCGTGCTATATTCCGGATACGGAACGCATTGTCACCGTTGAGGACGCGGCGGAGCTTCAGCTTCTTCAGGAACATGTGGTAACGCTGGAAAGCCGTCCTGCGAATATCGAGGGCAAGGGGCAGATTACCATTCGTGATCTGGTTCGCAATGCGCTGCGTATGCGTCCGGATCGAATTGTCGTCGGCGAGGTCCGTTCGGGCGAAGCCCTGGATATGCTGCAGGCCATGAACAGCGGTCATAGCGGAAGTCTCAGCAGCGGTCACGCGAACAGCGCGGTCGACATGATCGCGCGGATCGAAACGATGGTTTTGATGGGAAAGGACCTGCCGCTTCCGGCGATCCGGAGCCAGATCGCGTCCGCCATTGACATTTTCGTGCACCTCGGGCGGCTGAGAGACCGCTCCCGGCGTGTGCTCGGCATTTATGAGGTCCTGGGCATCCGGGACGGGGAGGTGGCGCTTGAAGCGCTTTATGAGTTTCGGGAAGAGGGATCGGGAACGCCCGTCCGGGGCGTCCTCCGGCCGACCGGCCACACGCTGGTCCGGACGGAAAAGCTCCGCGCAAAGCTCGGCAGAGAAAGCGGCGGATGAGCGTTACGAGGCGGAAAAGCTGTCGTTTAAGGATCAGGCGCTGCTTTTCCTCGCGCTCCTTGGCGTCATGGGGCTGTTGGGATTCGTCTTTTACGACGCGGCGCTTGTCGGCGCGCTCTTCGGGATCCCGCTGTTCTTCTTTGGGCGGAAGTACCTGAGAAAGTGGAAACTCCGGCGCCGGAGAGCCCGCTTAAAACCGCAGTTTCTCAGCGCGGTCACGATGCTCGGAGACTATTTAAAGACCGGGTATTCCGTTGAAAATGCGCTGACGGCGTCGGCGCGGGAACTGAACGCGCTTTACGGGGAAAAGAGCGACATCGTTCAGGAGTGGTCGCGGATGGCCAGGGAGCTCCGGATGAATCAGACCGCGGAGGAGGTCGTGGAAGCGTTTGCCGAGCGGTCCGGCGTGCCGGAAGTGCAGGATTTTTCCGAGGTCTTTTCCACGGTCAAACGGAGCGGCGGACAGATCTCCGAGGTCGTCCGGCAGACGAGCGACGTGCTGACCGAGCAGTTCACGGTGCAGGAGCAGATCCGGACGACGACCGCGGCGAAGCGTCTTGAGCAGAAGATCATGGACGTCATGCCGCTCGGGATCCTATTGTACATCCGGATCTCGTCGCCGGACCTTCTCCTTCCGCTTTACACCTCGGCTTTCGGCCGGATCCTGATGACGGTCTGCCTCACGGCATACGTCGGCGCCGTGCTCTGGGCGGAGAAGATCGTCGCGATCGAGATTTGAACGGCATACGGAGGTGCTCATGATCATCTGCATCGTGCTTTTTCTTCTTTTGGCAGCGCTCATGCTCATCGGAGGAGGGACGGAAAAGGAAGCGCTGAAGGCCGCAGGAAAGCAGCTGAAGGTGCCGCGCGTCATCGGCGGGAC
>DBVZ01000039.1:6103-7939 GCA_002308255.1 Lachnospiraceae bacterium UBA1251
CTGAAGACCGCGGAAGATCTCAAGATCGAAAAAGCGAACCGGTACGGCAGCGCGTATCTGATCCTGCTTCTCGGAAGCCTCATCGGCGCGATCCTCGGCGGCGCGGCATTGAAAAACCGGGAGGTGAAACGCATTCAGCGGCCGGGGTTCGGCGAGGAAAAGACCGTGAACCTGTCGGCGCTTCAGGCGGGCCAGGAGGCGGACGTCCGGGTGTCGGTCAGCGGACGCGCGTTGAATGAGGAGGCCCTGCTGCAGCGCTTCGACGAAGTCTTCGAAGCGTCGAAAAGCGCCTGGCTCGGTCCGAATCCGGACGCGGAACACGTGACCAAACGGCTGGAACTGACCGACGAGAGCGCGGAAGGCATCCGCTTCCGGTTTCAAAGCAAGGACCCGGAGATCCTGACCGGACGGGGCAGCATCATGGCGGAATCGATCCCGCCGGAAGGGCTCCGGACCGCCCTGACCGTGACGCTTTCCTACGGGGAAACGGAAAAAGCGTACGACTGGCCGCTGACGATCCTGCCGGACGGCAGCGCAGGCGGAAATCAAAGCCTGCAGGCGGCGTTGGCGGAAGCGGACGCGAAGGACCCCGCTTCGCCCTATCTGGAGCTTCCGGAAACGGTCGGCGGGGAAGCCGTGACCTTTCAAAAGAATGCGGTCTCGCCCCTGACGGTCCTCCTTTTCGCCGTGATCGGCGCGGTCTTACTGTTCTTGCTTCCGAAGGAGCAGGAAAAGCAGGCGCTGAAAAAGCGGGAAAGCGAGCTCAAACTCAGCTATGCGGGGATGGTCATGAAGCTTTCAATGCTGATCCGTGCGGGATTGAGCATCCGGATGGCCTGGTACCGCGTCGTGCAGCGGTACCGGGACGACCTCGAGAACGGGCGTTGTAAAAGAACGTATGTGTATGAGGAAATGCTGCGGACCGCGAATGAACTGAAGACCGGCGCGACGGAGGGTGAAGCCTACGTCCGGTTCGGGCGCCGCTGCGGTCTGCACCGGTATCTGAAACTCGGAAACTTATTGTCGGAGAATCTGAAACAGGGCATTTCCGGGCTCGACAGGACATTGCACGCCGAGCTTGCGGAAGCCCTGGAGGAACGAAAGAATCTGTCACTCAAGAAGGGGGAGGAGGCGGGTACGAAGCTGCTTCTTCCGATGATGGTCATGCTGGGCATTGTCATCGTGACCCTGGTGGTCCCGGCGTTCATGGCATTTTGACAGGAGGAACTATGAAAAATCTTTTGTGGCGCATTCGAAATAAAGTGCGGGACGAAGAGGGGATCGGCACCGTGGAGATCATCCTGATCCTAGTCGTGCTGATCGCCCTGGTGCTGATCTTCAAGGATCAGATCTTAGGATTGGCGGAAACGATCTTCAGCCATATCAACAAATCCGTGAAAGGTGTTTATTGATGAAAAAAGGGAGCATTACGATCTTTCTCGCGCTGGCGGTCCCGCTCGTCGTCCTGCTCTTGTTCATGGTCGTGGAATCCGCCCGCTATACGGGGCTCCGGGCCGTTCAGAAGTCCGTCGGGAACAATGCGCTGGACAGCATGTTCGCGTCCTATAACCGGACGCTGTTCGACGAATACGGCGTCGTCTTCCTCGACGGTAGCGCGGACGGTGGGCTCCTGGACTGCGGGACGCTGGAGCGGTCCTTTCAGGACGCGTATTTCAGCAATGCCGTTTCGCCGGTCGCCGAGTTCATGCTCGGAAGCTCCTTCTTCAGCGCGAGCGGCATGACGCCGGAGGTGACGAACGTCGTGACGGCGACGGACTACAACGGCGAGGTGTTCATCCGGTCGGTGGTCGATTATTACAAATACGATCTCGTGGG
>DBVZ01000039.1:7984-12990 GCA_002308255.1 Lachnospiraceae bacterium UBA1251
AGCGCCGCGGACCAGGACACCAACGCGCTGCAGTCGACGGACTGGAGTCAGTACAGCGTCGGCGGCGGGGAATTGCCGCGCCCGATTCAATATGCTCCGGAGGAACCGGAACCGGGGACACCCGGTTCCGGGGATCCGGAAAACGACGGGGAGGGCGGTGAAGAAGCCGGGGAGGACGTACCGCCGCAAGGCGGATCCTCAGGTGAAACGCAAGGCGGCGGTGGCGGCGGATCGGCCTCGTTTGGCGACGAAGAAGAGGAGCCTGAGCCGATCGATGACCGGAAGCTCAAGGGCGACATCGAGAACAGCGCGATCGGAAGCGCCCAGGCTTCCAAGGCGAAGGGGTGGCTTGCCCTTGTGACGCCCGCGAATACGTCGGTTTCAGGTTATACGATGGACCAGGCTGACGCGCCGTCGCTCTCTGCCGTCGACGAGCGGCGCATTGAATCCGGCGGTTTTTTGGGCGAACTGGCGGAGGGACTTGGGTTTTACGAATACATTCTGGACCGGTTTTCCTGCTATACGCATCAGACGCGGCAGTCCGGCATGATCTATGAGGTCGAATACGCGCTGTACGGCCACGCCTCGGACGTCAAGAACTTCGAGACCGCGCTGAACCGCATCATGTGGATCCGCGAAGGGATGAACATGCTGTACCTCATCGCGTCGGACCACCGGTCGGAGGCGAATGCGGTCGCGGAGACGCTGGTCGGCTGGACCGGAAACCAGCTGATCGTGATGCTGACGGCGGCGGCGTTGATGGCCGCCTGGGCGTACGCGGAATCGATCCTCGACGTCCGCGCGCTCTTACAGGGGAAGCGGGTCGCGTTTTTCAAGTCGGAGGAAAGCTGGGTGCTGTCGATCCAGGGCATTGAGAACCTCTTGTGCGGCGGCGGGGAAGCGGCGAAGGAGGATACGTTCGGCATGACGTACGAAGACTATCTCAGGGTGCTCCTCTATGCGTCGAACGAGAGCAAGACCGCGTATCGCGTGATGGACCTGATCCAGGACCGGCTCCGGCAGCGCACGCCGAACTTCTTCATGGCGGCGCAGGTGTACGCGCTTGAGATCCGGGCGGACATCGCCGCATCCGGCTTTTTCAGCGCATTGCCGGTGGTGAAAAAGCGGACCGGGAAAGACGCCTGGTACGTATTCAGCGAACGGTTCACCGAGGTTTATTAGAGCATTTGAAGGGTACGAAAAAGAATACTTCTCTGTCATCCATTTCTCTATTATCAGTTCAGAAAACGTAGGCAAAAACCCAAAAGCCAGGACGCACTTCATTCATGAAAACTAAATACTTACAATTGAATATCCAGCTAAAAACTTTCCCAAACCTACAGAGAAGTATTCTTTTTTGTGCCCTTCTGACGGGGCGCTCCGGCGAAAGTCGTCCGTCCGAGAAAAAGGCGGCGCGCGGCAGTCTGACGCTGGAAGCCGCGCTGACGCTGCCGTTCGTGATCGTCCTGTTTCTTTCGATCCTGCAGCTCATCACGGCCTCGGTCTTTCAGGTACGGCTCATGAATGCGATGGAGCAGGCGGGGCGGCGGCTCGCGTCATATTATTATGCGGTCGCGGAGATCACGGACGAGGAGGAAAAAGACCTGATCGCGCGGACCATCGGGAGCGTCGTCTCGTACGCGGTGACGGGCGCGGTGGCGCGCGGCATGGTATTCGATACGATGAATCCCGTGCCGGATCTTAACAGCCTGATCGATGGCGGGAAGGACGGCATTTCCTTCTACCTGAGCCATTACGAGCCTGCGACACAGACCATCCGGCTGTTTGCGGAATACCGGGTGCTGATCCCGTTTTTCCCATTGAAGGGGCTGTCGCTGCCGGTGCTGCAGTATTCGACGCATCGCGTCTGGACCGGCAAAAAAATGCCGGAGCACGAAGAGGAGCAGATGGTCTACGTCACGGAAACCGGGACGGTGTACCATACCGCGCTTTCCTGCACGAGCCTTTCGCTCAGCATCCGCGAGGTGTCGCGTTCAAAGCTCGATACGATCCGGAGCGCGAACGGCAGCATCTACCACACCTGCGAATACTGCGGGGAGGGCACCGGCGACAAGGTCTTCGTGACGACGCACGGGGTGCGTTATCATTCGGATAAGACCTGTTCGGGGCTCAAACGGAGCATTCAGAGCATTCCGATCTCGGAGGTCGGCGACCGGGCGCTCTGCAAGCGCTGCCGGGCGCGGGAGAAGAACTGAAGCCGTCCGGACGGGAACCTTTAGGCAAGGAGGGGAAAATGATTTCGTGGATCGGAGCAGGGCTGATCCTGCCGCCGGCCGTGGTCCTGGACCTGAAAAAACGGCGGATCCCGCTGCTGATCCTTTTGATCGCGGCGCTGCCTGCGGTGCCGGTCAATCTCCTGTGGTCGGAGACGCATTGGCTTGAGATGGCCGGCGGCGCGCTGTTCGGCGGGGTATTTTTACTGCTTGCCGTGGTGACGCATGAAAAGATCGGCTACGGCGACGGATTTTTGATCGCCGCGCTCGGACTGTGGCTCGGCATTGAAAGGATCGCGGTCTCGACGCTCCTCGGCATGCTGGCGGCAGGATTTACCGGCGTCATATTGATGATCTTAAAAAAGAAGCGTCGGAAGGATCAGCTGCCGTTCGCGCCGTTTCTCGCGGCGGGTTGCGTGCTACGGCTGATTCTGGAATTCATTTAAAAAAGGAGGCGCTTATGCGGAAAACGCGTGATGCCGGGCGGTTGTCCTGCGGGGTGCTCACGGTGGAGACCGCGCTCGTCATGGGGATCATTCTGGCATTGACCTTTTCTGCGGTCGTTTACGCGGGGTATCTCCACGACCGCGCGGTGCTGAAGGAAATGGCCGTGTACTATGCGGAAGCGCTCCTGCACCTCAAGGAGGAGCCGGTGGATTTTGACGGGCACCTGGAGATCACCCGTCTCGAGGAACAGAACATTCTCCGGACGAACAGCTACGCGGACGGCCTGGACGTTCATGCCATCGAAGCGCGATTTGCCGAGAGCGCGACGGAGAAAATGCTGTTTTCCGAGGTGACGGGCGCGTCCGTATCCATCGGGCAGACGAAAGTCGTCCTTCGCTACACGGGCGCGTTCCGGCTGAAGCTCGGCGCCCTGGTGGAGTCGATCCTGAGTTTTCAGGAGGGGCTGAGCGGCAGCGTTGAACAGGAGAGCGGCATGGCGCCGGAGGAATTCATCCGCCTCTGTCATGGCATCATCTGGCGGGACCGAAAGGAGGGATCATCCAGTGAAGAAGAGCATTGTGAGTGACGGAAGGAACCGGTATCTGAGGCTGATCCCGGAGGCGGAGACCGCCGACGGGTATGAACTCAAAATGCTGACGCGGACACAGCCGGATCAGCTGTTAAAGATCCACCCGGGGAGCGAGGGCGGCAGTGTGACGTTCGACTACGTGATCACGGACCTCGTCGCGCTCGAAACCGCCTCCGAAGAGGCGCGGACCGTACTGCATGCCGTGGTGCTGGGGCTTGAAAGCCTGGCGGAGGTCCTCAGGCAGCACCTTTTGGATCCGGACGGGCTCGTGCTTTCTCCGGACGCGGTCTTTCTGCAGCGGGAGACGGGACGCATTTTCTTCTGCTATGCGCCGGGAAACCGGAAGCCGCTCCGGGAAAGCATCACGGAACTGATGGAATTCTTCATCAAATACGTCAACCCGACGGGGGAGGCGGAAGTGTTATTGGTGTACGGGCTCTACCGGAAAAGCCGGGAAGAAAACGTGACGCTTCAGTCGCTTGCGTCGTTCTGGCGGGAGCAGACGAAAGGGCGTCCGGCATTGACGGAGCGTCCGGCAAGCGCGCGCGGCCCGCAGCAGGACCGGAAGGAGCGCGCGGTTTACGAAGAACTCGGTCTCGACCCGTATGATTCGGGAGCGGCGGCGTATTACGGGGAACCGGCCGTGCCGGAAAACCCGGGTCCGGGGCAGAAGCCTTCGGCCGCGCGAACGGACCGGCCGGATGAAAAGCCCTCTTTATGGAAACAGTTATTTGACCGGAAAGAGGAAAAAGCCGCGCCCGATGCGCCGGAGGGAAGGAAATCCATTACCGCCAAAATGAAGGACCACCTGCTCCCGATCCTCGTCACGGTCATCATCGCCGTCGGGATCGTCCTGTTTCTCGTGATTTAGGAAAAGTGGGAGATGAGTGCATGTTTTGCCCAGAAAAAGCATGAGATCGGCCTCTAAACCGCCGGTTTTTCGATACAATTTGACAACAAAAGGGTTTTGCGGTAAAATGTGCACGTTCAAAATCCGGCTTTCGCCGGCAGGAATCTTCAAAACGAGCATTGATGACAGGTGGCTAAAATGGATGACTGTATTTTCTGTAAGATCATAGCGGGTGAGATCCCGGCATTCATCATTCATGAGGACGAGGAAAGCGTCGCGTTCATGGACATCAACCCGGCGACCCCGGGGCACGTACTGATCCTGCCCAAGACGCACATTCGCGACATCGAGGAATTGGATGAGGAGCAGGCAGGCCGGCTGATGATGGTCGCGAAGGCCATCGGCCAGAAGCAGAAGAGTGCGCTCGGCGCGGACGGCTTCAACATCGTGCAGAACAACGGGAAAGCCGCCGGGCAGACGGTCCCGCATTTTCACATCCACGTGATCCCGCGGTATGCGGGCGGACCTCAGGTGGCGGCCTGGACGCCGACCTCCCCGACGCGCGAGCAGTTAAGCGAGATCTACATCCGGCTGAAGGATTGAGAATGATCCAAAACAAAACGACCTCCGTGAAACGTCACGGAGGTCGTTTTCAATTACAGCCGATCAAGGCTTCGCGGTCAGTTCATCGATGAGTCCGAGGACGACCTGCACCCCGTTGCCCTGCGTGCTTTCAGACATCGCCTTCACATAGTCGGCGCGGCGCGCGTACAAGTCCTTTAATGCGGCTTCGAGGCGTGCCGCCGTGAGGTCCGACTGATCCAAAACCATCGAAAACCCCTGCTTTTCAAAAGAGGCCGCGTTGAGGATCTGGTCGCCGCGGCTG
>DBVZ01000151.1:0-8199 GCA_002308255.1 Lachnospiraceae bacterium UBA1251
CAGGCGACGCAGTTCTTCGGGTCCACCTCGGCCACATAGGCGCTGCGGGACATGTTGGTCGTATTGAACAGCTGGGACGTGCGGAGCGCGTAGCAGACATTCACGTTGCAGTTGCAGATCGCGAAGATCTTGTTCTCGCCGTCGATATTGGTGATCTGGTGGACAAATCCGTTCTCCTCCGCTTTCTGAAGGAGCGCCAGCACCTCTTCCCGGGTCAGATAATGACCGTCCTTATTGGTCTCGACGACGTAATCCGCCATGTCGCCGATCGCGATGCACCATCCTTCCGGATCATCTGCACATCCCTCGTTGAACGTCTTGCGGCTGCGGCGGCAGGAGCAGGGCGAAGCGGCGTATTTTCCTTCATATTTATCAAGCCAGTGGGAAATGTGCTCGATATTCGCCGTGTGATTTTCCATGGCGATCGCTTTCTCGACCGGAATGACATGCATGCCGATGCCGGCGCCGCCGGGCGGGACCATTTTCGTGATCTTCTCGAGCGGCAGACGGGTCATGTAATTGAAGAACATGCCGATCTCCGGATGCTGCTCAAGGACGTCCGGATTCATATTCATAAATTCCGCCGAACCCGGCACGAACATCGGGACATGCCAGCGCTTTTCGTTATGCGGGTTTTTGCCGTCGAGATTTTCCTTATTATATTCAAGGATTCCGATCCAGCTCATGTGATCAAGAAGTTCCTGCAGGTGAATCGGTTCTATGCCCGTGATCGTCTGCAGTTCCTTGAAGGTCTTCGGCTTTCTGATCCCCCCGAAGCTCAGCGCAAGCTCTGCCTCTTCATCCGTCAGAACCGCCGCGAGTGCCCAGTACTCCGGATCATACTTCGTCAGTTTCTTCATGCCGAGGTGGTACGGGATTCTGGAAGTGATGGTCTTCGCAAGCTTGAAGATCACGTCTCTCTCCGGTTCATTTTCGACCCAGTCCGGATACCAGCCTTCTGTCCTTTCCGTAAGATGGTCCATGTTCATAGTGTTTTTCCCTTTCATTTTGCATTGCTGCATGTTGTTTTTATTCATCTTCCGTGCAGTCACGGTCGTTCTGGAAGACAGCGCACCTCGCGGACGGGGTGCGCTGTCTTAATAATTTTACCATTCCCGCAGCGGAAACGCAATTAAATGCTCTCGTTTCCTGCCCTGCATTTTTCCTTTTTCCGGGTTATTTTCCTCCGAAATTCTTTCTATTTGTTTCGTATTTTCTTCTAATTTCTTGAAATCATCGGAAGAATCGAGTATAATGCGTCTATTAATGCATTTTTATGCAGACTTTTTTTGGAAGGAGAACAATAAAATGAAAAAATTCTTTGCACTGTTTCTGACCGCTGCCATGATCTTTTCCCTGGCGGCATGCGGAAGCTCCGCTTCCTCGCAGAGCGCAGAAGCATCCGGAGAAGGTGCCGCTGAGAGCGCTCCGAAAGCCGGCGGCAACCTCACTTTCGCTACCGGCGGTGAAGCCGGCACTTATTATGCATTCGGCACGGTCCTCGCGCAGCACGTCTCCGACAAGACCGGTACGCAGGTGACCGCGATCGTCGGCAACGGCTCCCAGGCCAATGTCGAAGACCTTGACGCAGGCGCTGTTCAGCTCGCGTTCTGCCAGTCCGACGTTATGAGCTATGCTTATGCGGGAACCAATCTCTTTAAGGACAGCGGAGCGGTAGGAAGCTTCTCTGTTGCTGCGGCGCTCTACATGGAGCAGGTCCAGATCGTCACGATGAATCCGGAAATTAAATCCGTCGCTGACCTCGCGGGCAAGAACGTTTCCATCGGCGCTTCCGGCTCCGGCGTTTACTTCAACGCTCTTGACGTTCTCGGCGCTTACGACCTCACGGAGAATGACATCAAAGCCCAGTACCTCAACTTCGCGGATTCCGCGGACAACCTCAAAGACGGCAAGATCGACGCTGCCTTCATCGTTGCCGGTGCCCCGACTACGGCGATCACCGACCTCGCGACCGGCGGACGTCAGGTCTATCTCGTTTCCCTTGACAGCGAACACGCTGACAAGCTCTGCGAACTCTCTCCGTACTATTCGAAGTACACGATCCCGGCTGACGTGTACGGCACACCGGAAGATGTGACGACTGTCGCGGTCGGCGCTGTTGTTATCGCGCGCGACGATGTCGCGGAAGACGATGTTTACAACTTCGTTTCTTCGATCTTTGAGAATATCGACGAAGTCACCTCCGCCCACGCAAAAGGCTCTGAGCTTTCTCTTGAATTCGCCTCCAGCATCACGGATGTTCCGTATCACGCAGGCGCTGCGAAATATTTCAAGGAAAAAGGCATCGAAGTCAAAACGAAATAATCCATTTTCAACCGTAACCGAATAATAACGGCCAGGCTGGACACATGCGGTCAGGCCTGGCTATTTTTCAAAGGAGTTACCGACATGGCATTATCTGACGATAAGAGAAATCCCGCGGCGGCTGATCCCGGAACCGTACAGAACGCGCCCGCCGGCGGTGCCGACATGACTTCGGAAATTGACGAAGTCATGAAAAAATATGACAGGGAATCCAACACCCGCATCTGGACGGGAGTGCCGAAAACCATCACCACGGCCGTGATGAGCCTGTTCTCTTTGTACTGCATCTGGTCAACGCTTTTCAGCACGGCAGCCCTCGAGATCCGGCTGACGCTGTTCCTCGGCGGCGTGATCATCATGGGATATCTGTATTATCCCTCCAGCAAAAGTCACGTGAAGCCGAACCGCATGCCGTGGTACGACTGGGTCATCATGCTTGTCGGCGCATCCTGTTTCTTTTATTACGCGATCCGGTATCCGGTCCTTTCAAGGACACTGACCAGCGCGACGAAGATGACCACCCTGCACACCGTGATCGGCATCATCGGACTTCTGACCGTTTTCGAACTCTGCCGCCGATGCGTCGGCGTCCCGATCCTGTGCGTGCTCGGTGCTCTTCTCATCTATACGTTCATCACGGGACTTCCCGTTAAGAGGCTGATCTACACGCTGTTCTTCTCTACCGGCGGCGTGATCGGAACTCCCGCGCAGGTCTGCGCGAAATTCATTGTCGTCTTTATCGTTTTCGGTGCATTCCTCGAACGCACCGGCATTTCCGCTTTCTTCATCGATCTGGCGAACAAAGTGGCCGGATGGGCAGCCGGCGGTCCCGCGAAGGTCGCGGTCATTTCCTCCGCTCTTTGCGGAATGGTCTCCGGTTCCTCGGTCGGCAACACGGTCACGACCGGTTCCGTCACGATCCCCATGATGAAAAAGACCGGCTACAGACCGGAATTTGCAGGCGCGGTAGAAGCCGCGGCTTCCACCGGCGGACAGATCATGCCCCCGATCATGGGCGCGGCGGCATTCCTCATGGCGGAATACATGGGCATCCCCTACGCGCAGGTCGCCCTGAAAGCGATCCTTCCGGCAGTCCTTTATTTCACGGGCATTTTCATCGCGGTCCATCTGGAAGCGAAGAAACTGAGCCTGAAAGGACTCCCGAAATCGCAGCTGACGCCCTGGAAGAACCTTCTCGCACAGGTCTACCTGCTTCTGCCGCTGATCATCCTCGTCTGGCTGGTCAGCACCAATAAGAGAACGATGGCCTTCGCGGCCGCCGTCTCTATCGTCGCGGCGATCGTGGTCGGGCTTCCCGGCATCTTCCTGAGAGAGAAAGAAAAAGCAGGCGCAGGCAGTTCTTTCGTTGCAAAAGGCATCAAAGAGGCGGGGCACACGATCCTCTCTTCGCTGGAAGCGGGCGGAAGAGGCGCCATCACCGTCGCAGTGGCCTGCGGCGTCGCGGGCTGCATCGCAGGATGCATCACCGCTACCGGCCTTGCCTCCAAGCTGATCACCGGCATTGTCGCCGTCAGCCGCAACAGTATGTTTATCGCGCTGTTCCTCACGATGCTCTGCTGTATCGTCCTCGGCATGGGCGTTCCGACGACCGCAAACTACTGCATCATGGCCTCCACATGCGCCCCGATCCTCATCAAGATGGGGCTTCCGGCCGTATGCGCGCATTTCTTCGTGTTCTATTTCGGAATCGTGGCGGATATCACGCCTCCGGTAGCGCTCGCGGCGTACGCCGGTTCCGCCATAGCAAAGTCCAACCCGATGAAAACAGGCGTCAATGCCACAAAACTGGCAATCGCGGCTTTCATCGTTCCCTATATTTTCGCTTACAGTCCGGCCCTTCTTTTTGAAAACCTTTCCGGATGGTGGCAGGTTCTGCAGATCGCGGCAACATCGATCATCGGTATTTTCGGCGTCGCGGCATGTCTCAACGGCTTCCTGTTCAAGAAGATTCCTCTTGTCCTGCGTATCGTCATCCTCGCCGGCGGTCTGGCTCTGATGTATCCGTCCACGCTCACCGATATCATCGGCATCGTCGTTGTCGGCGCGGTCGTCGCGCTCCAGCTTCTGCTCTCAAAACGAAGTGCGGCAGCTGCGTAAAGTTCATTTATCAGGAGGATTAAATAATGAAAACCATTACTATCTGCCGCGAATACGGTGCCGGCGGACACTCGATCGGCCAGAAAGTCGCCGGCGCGCTCGGCATCGAGCTTTATGACAAGGATATTATCCGGGCGACCGCAAAAGAGATGGATCTTGATTACGCGCAGATCCTGAATTCGGAAGAAGAGATCAGCCGCTCGGAAAGCTTTCTCCGCTATCTCACCCCGATCTCTTTCGAGTATAAGGACTACTATTTTGAAGCCCAGAAGGGGATCATTCTCGAGCTGGCAAAGAAAGGCCCGTGCGTCATCGTAGGCCGCTGCGCGGAGATCATTCTCCGGGAAGCAGGCATTGACTCGCTGAATGTCTTCCTGTATGCCGATGAGAGTCACCGTCTCCCCTGGGTCAAACAGCATCTCGATACGGACAACGACGCGGAAGCAGTCAAATTCATGCACCGTCAGGAACGCGCCCGCCGCGCTTACTACGAGGCCTATACCGATTCTCATTTCGGCGACCGGCATAACTACGACATTATGCTCGACAGCGGGGCGATCGGATATGACGCCTGCGCAGAGATCATCATCTCCCTGGCAAAAGACTGATCTTTATCTCTGATTCATCAGCCGCAAGATCCGCGGCATGCAAAAAAGCAGCTGTTCCGTAAAAGAACAGCTGCTTTTTTGTTGCTCCCCGCATATTACAGACCGTTTTCAAGAAGATAACGAAACAGGGCTTCACACCCTTCGCGGATGTCATCCCACGCGCGCTCAAAATTTCCGGTATACCACGGGTCAGAGACTTCCCTCGGATGGTCCGTATAATCCATCAGAAGGTTTACTTTTCCATCCGGATCGCCGCCGAGCATCCGCTTCATGTTTCTGCGGTTTCTCTCATCCATGCCGATGATCAGGTCAAACCGGCCGTAATCCTGCTTTTCAAGGAGCCGGGCCCGTTTGTTCTTGTCATAAGGAATGCCGTGGCGCTGCATCGTCCGCTGCGCCGGCCCGTAGATCGGGCTGCCGGTGCCGTTCCAGATCTCTTCCGTGCTGGTCGCGGCAGAGGCGATCCGGAACTGATCGGCGAGGCCTTCTTTTTTTACGATATCTTTCATAATATATTCTGCCATTGGGGATCGGCAGATATTCCCATGGCAGACAAACAGTATCCTGACCATTTTTCCAATCACCTTATCCTCTTGTTGATTTTTGATCAATGATCGATCAGGCACAGCAGCGTGCCGCTGACGCCGAAGACCCAGTGCACGATCCATACGCCGAAGATATTCTGCTGTCTGTCGTACAGAATGCCCTCCAGCCCCGCCAGGACCGCCGCACCGGCCATGAACAGGAATCCGAAATGGATGTGCAGGGCCGCAAAGATCAGGGAAGAAAGACAAATGGCCAGAATCGTTTTGTGTTTTCCGACGGTAATGCGCTTGAGATTTCTTTGTACGACAACGCGGGCTATAAATTCCTGGATGCCCGCGGTAAAGATATAGAGGAACTGGCGCAGACCGAAACGGCTGAGATCGATAAACGGGGCTTCCGGCTCGAAACAGCCGGGATCGATCAGCCGGCATACCGCCTTCAGTCCGCACAGAAATCCGAATACGCATACCGAGACGATCAGAGCCGTCCGGACGGTTTTCCACGGATCCTGGGCCATAACGCCGAGATCCTTCCTCGTCAGGCTCGTGCGCCACAGGATGAATACCAGCATGACGATCCCCAGAAGCTCGACGCCATGGGTCATAAAATCCGCCGCGATCGGCCGGCCAAGGAATTCCCAGAGCGCGTATATGAGGATCCAGCCGCAGAATCCGAAGAGGAAAGCGGTGAAGATGTTCGATGCGTCATTGAACTTCTGAGTCATCTCCTCCGCTACCGTTTCGTCGCTCAGAGTGACGACAAGCTGCGAGCCTTCCGTTCCCCGCAGAAAGGAGCTGGACAGCACAAAGACATACTTCTTCCCGGAAGGCGCCATAAAAGGAACCTTTTTGACCGTGGTTTCCTCTTTGTAGTACAGAGCGGAAAAGATGGCTTCCGTGAAATCTTCATTATATTCGTTGTCAGTGAGAAACGAAAACCCTGCTCCCGTCTCCCGGTAGCCCTCGGGTACCTCCAGCATCCGGGCGGCGGGACCGTTCACATAGACGATCCCCTTCCTGTCGAGCACCAGGACCGCGTCGTACATATCCTGCAGAACCCGCTCCGAAAAAGCGTGCCGAACCTGTTCCATATTATTTGCTCCTTACCGATATCCTGCATGAAACGGTGCTGCGGCAGACGTTATTTCCCAGGCAGTCTTCTTTTTTCCGTCTTGTCTGTGCAGTTATATATTATTATATTTTGAGAAAGGCCACAAGAAACAGAAAAACTAATTACGAACAGCTCCGTAGGCTGATTTGTCTGGACGGCAAACCCCGCGCCGTGTTAATCTTAAATTGATTTGAATCTTTGGGACTGGCTGCCGCGGTCCGCAGGCCGGATGCCGCGTACGGTCAGACTGAACAGCGTTCTGTGACCGGAAAAAGGATAAAAAGGAGTACGAGATGATTCTCACGAATGAAGGACTGAAAAACAGAGCAGAGTGGGAGGCAAAAGGATATCGTCTGCCCGCTTATGACCGTGAAGCCATGATTGCGAAAACTGCCGCCGAGCCGAAATGGATCCACTTCGGAGCAGGCAACATTTTCAAGGCCTTCCAGGCCGATGCCTGCCAGCGTCTGCTGGATAACGGCGAAACGGATACCGGCATCATTTCCGTAGAGCGCCGCGAAAAGAAACCGGAAGTCAACGACAATCTGATCGTAAAAGTGACGCTGAAGGCGGAAGGGACTGTCGAGAAAGCCGTGATCGGCTCCATCGCCGAAAAACTGTTCCTTTACGGCAATGAAGCACGTCTGGCCGAAATCTTTGAAAAACCGAGTCTCCAGATGGCCTCCTTTACCATCACCGAGAAAGGCTACGCGCTTCGTGACGCGGAAGGAAAACTGCTGCCCGATATCGCTGCGGATCTCGAAGGCGCACCGGAGAACGCAAAGTCCTACATGGGGAAACTCACCGCGCTCCTTCTCGCCCGCTATAACAGCTGCAAAGCCCCGGTCGCCATGGTCAGCATGGACAACTGCTCCCACAACGGCGACAAACTGAAAGCGGCGGTCGACTGCTTTGCCGATGCATGGGGCGATGAGGGCTTCCGGGAGTGGCTCGCCGCATCCGTTTCCTTCCCCTGGTCGATGATCGACAAGATCACGCCCGGTCCGGACGCTTCCGTAGCCGCAATTCTGGCCGAAGACGGTCTCGCGGACGGAACCCCGTTCGTCAACGCGGAGGAATGCGAATATCTGGTCATTGAGGACAACTTCCCGAACGGACGTCCCTGTCTCGAAAAAGCAGGTATCTACTTTACCACGCGCGAGACCGTGGACAAAGTCGAGCGCATGAAGGTCTGCACCTGCCTCAATCCGCTGCACACGGCGCTGGCTGTCTACGGATGCCTTCTTGATTACGACAAGATCTGGAAAGAGATGCAGGACGAAGACCTCCGCAAAATGGTCGAGATCATCGGCTACAAAGAAGGTCTGCCGGTCGTCACCGATCCGGGCATCATCCGCCCGCAGGATTTCATCGACGCGGTCGTAAATGTCCGCATCCCCAATCCCTTCATGCCGGATATGCCCCAGCGCATTGCGACCGACACCTCCCAGAAGCTTCCCATCCGCTTCGGCGAGACCATCAAGGCTTATCT
>DBVZ01000151.1:8272-12132 GCA_002308255.1 Lachnospiraceae bacterium UBA1251
GGCGGTGGACGATAACGGGAACGCTTTTGAGCCCTCCCCCGATCCGCTTCTTGAGACTGCGCAGGCTTATGTGGCAGACATGAAGCTCGGCGAAAAGCCTGACTGCGCAAAACTCGAGGCACTGCTGCGCAACAAGAGCATTTTCGGCGTGGACCTCGTCGAAGCCGGCCTCGCGGATAAGGTCTGTTCCTACTTTGAGGAACTGACGGCGGGCCCCGGCGCCATCCGGGCGACACTGCATAAATATGTATCCGGAGAATAATAGTGAGTTACAGTATTCTTTTAACATCCCTTTACGCCAGGAACGAGATCGAACCGGTCCGTTACTATTACGTGAAGGACGGGGAAAAATATTTTTACTGCGACGCCATGCTTTCCTGCGAGGCCAGCAGCAAATATATCCTTTCCAAGTATCACGTCGACGAGATCATTACGATTGGCAGCAGGTCGACGTATGATCCCGGCGATGAGATCCGCGAGATCGTCCTGCGTGAGGGACGCAGTTTCTACACCGCGGACATCACCTCTCTCTCTTCCTACAGCCTGCTGCGCTACCGCCTGTCCCAGTACATCGAAGAGCTGGACATTGAGCGCCAGGATATGGAGGATCTTCTCGGAGAGGATGCCCGGTCGGAAACCGCCCGCTTCCTGAAACGGTTCTTCCGTGAAAAGATCAATACGGACGGGACGAAGAAGTTCAACCGTTTCTTTGAGGAACTTTCGAGAAACGAAAATCTCCGGAATGAACTGAAGGAGGAGCTGCCGCGCGCGGTCCCGGGCGCGGCGGAAAACCCGGCGCCCTATTTTGCATGGCTCCGGTATTATCTCTACGATGCCATGAAAGATTCCTCCAAGCTTGAGATCCTGGACGGAAATGAAAACGCGGTCGTGCGCTTTGTCCCGACCCGCACCTCCCGTCATGAGGCATTTCCCATCGATAATATGCTCGAGCTCATAGGTCATATCACCCGGGACAATCGGGAAGATGTCACCCTCTACATCGGGGTGCACAGCGACAATACGACGGACACCTTCGTTCTTCTGAATATCATCGACATCCTGAAATGCATGCCCGGCAGCCGCGTCACGGTCAGAAACATCGTCACGACCGAGAACAGCATCGATGCGTTTTCCTGCAGGATCTCCGATGAGACCGGCAATTATGCCATCACGGAGCTTCTGGCAGGCACAAGGGCTTTTCTTGACTACGGGAAGGTGGACCGGATCATGAATTACTGGTCCTCCCTTAACGTCAGAGATCCGTTTATCGACAGCATGCTGTATGCGATGAGAGACATAGACGTCGGCATTTCCCTTTGCGACATCGCTCAGATGGAGCAGGGCATGGAGCGGCTGCGCAGCCTTCTCGATACAGCGGACACCATGCTCGGAAAGGACTATTACAGCCGGCTGTTCTCCCTCCTTATCGAGGGGATCCGGGCGGATTACGGAAAGCTCCTCGAGGGAGAATCCATTTCCTTTATCGAGCTTGTCAGATGGGGATTCCGCAAAAAATTCTACCAGCAGACGCTGACGATCATCGAATCCCACGCACCGGAGGAATTCATTGAAAAAGGCATTTTCTATTACCTGGATTCCGAAGAAGAGAAAGAGAAGGTCCTCCGCATCTTCTCCGAGTGCTTTAACGCGCTCGAACCGCACCAGAGATACCAGATGAATGACCTCTCGCATTATTTCGTCAAATTCTACGGGCGCAGAAATGTCCGTGTGCGCGGAAGCCAGCGTCAGGTGCAGAAAGGATACGCGGATTACCGCTTTTCAACGATCGGCTCCGAAGACCCCGGCACGATGGCAGCCCATACCCTCTCCTCCGATCCGGAAGCCGTGCACGATCTCCTGTTCGCGTACTATTATCTCAGTTCCGTACGCAACATCACAAATCACGCCATCATGGAATCTTCCGACGATGAGCGTCTCATCTCGGAGGAATCGGATATCAGCATCCGTCTCGATACCATCAATCAGGTCATCGAGTACTTTATTCGGTGCTACGAGCGGGTCCTCGGAACACTGCCGGCAGACAGAGGGCCTGTGCTCCGCACGACAACGGAGGAAGTGCGGAATCACGCTTCCCATGTGAGGTGGGATCAGAAAAAGAACCGGAACAATAAGAACCGTCGGAGATAAATCATCTGACCGCGTTCAAAAAGAGCCCTTCCGAGCTTACAGAAACTGCTCGAAAGGGCTCTTTTTTTGAGAAATGTTCAGAAAAAACTTCAGAAATACAGTCCGCCGGTTATCCGGAGATTTGCCCCGATCGTCATCGAAGCATAATCGGAAAGCAGGTACAGGATGCCGGGGACCAGATCCTCCACTTCCGTCATGCGTCCGGCAGGAATAAACTTCGCCGCGAAAGCGCGGGTCTGTTCCGGATCCATTCCCTGTGTGGCGCGGAGAGCCAGCTCGCCCTCTGTCGGCGTCCACCCCATCGTGAGAAAATTCGCGCGGATCCCGTCCTGCGCATAGTGATGCGCGATGTGCTCCGTCAGCGTAAAGAGCGCTCCCTTGGAGACTGCGTAAGCAACGCGGTCTTTCTCCCCGCACCAGGAATGAGGAGAGCCGATCATGACGATCGATCCGCCGCCGCTTTTTTTCATGCACCGGATCGCGTTCTGCGCGCAGAAGAAAGCCGCCTTGACGTTGATATCAAATACGGCATCGAACTGTTCCGGGTTCTCTTCCTCAAGAGAATTCGCAGGGGTCGTCCCGGCGTAATTCAGGAATCCGTCCACTCTGCCGAATTTCTCCATTGCCTCATCAAATAATCTTGCGCAGTCTTCCGGATTTCTCAGGTTCAGCTTCACAAAATGACCCTGTCTGCCGGCATTTTCAATCTCCTTCAGCACCTTTTCCGCCGCTTCGGCATCCCTGCCGCTGATCACGACGTCCGCGCCCTGGCGGGCCGCTTCAACGGCGACACCTTTCCCCACGCCTTTCGTGCCTCCGCTGATGACGATCACTTTGTCTTTCAGTAAATCTTTGATATTTCCCATTTCCCGCTCCTTCACGTTTCTCCGGCGCTCTTACGGACCGGTCTTTTTCTTTCTGTCACTATTATATGCTCTGTGAACACTCTTGTAAAACATAGTTTCTTTATTTAACGCATTGCAGTATTGATTTTTGCCGATTCACCGATATAATAAACAGTATCTGTTTAAAGGGGGAAACTCATCATGAATAATCAAAGAGAAAAACTTGCAAGCCGTCTCGGCTTCCTTATGCTGAGCGCGGGCTGCGCGATCGGCTGCGGNNATGACGGGTCAGTTCGGCGGCGGCGGCTTTGTCCTGATCTATATTCTGTGCCTCATTCTGCTGGGCCTTCCGGCGATGACGATGGAATTTGCCGTGGGACGCGCGGCGCAGGCAAGTCCGGTCAAAATGTACCAGAAACTGGAAAAACCCGGTCAGAAATGGCATATTCACGGCATCCTGGCATTTCTCGGCAATATCTGCCTGATGGCGTTCTACACCGTCGTCACCGGATGGATGATCCACTATTTCGTGATGTTCCTGCTCGGCAGATCCGCAAATCTCGGATTTGTCACCATGATCACCAATCCGACTGTCAATGTGGTCTATATGCTGATCGCTGTCGTCATCGGCTTCCTGGTCCTCAGCTTCAACCTGCAGGGCGGCCTTGAACGCGTCACCAAATATCTGATGGTCGCGCTGTTCGTGCTGATGATCGTTCTCGCGGTCCACAGCGCCACTCTGGATGGAGCAAGGGAAGGTCTTTCCTTCTATCTGGTTCCCGATTTTTCCAAGATCGACGGCTCCGTCATCGTCGGCGCGATGAACCAGGCGTTCTTCACGCTCAGCATCGGCATCGGCTCCATGGC
>DBVZ01000083.1 GCA_002308255.1 Lachnospiraceae bacterium UBA1251
AACGCGTTCTGGATCCAGCTCATGGCCGTCGTTTTGCCGGCGCACGGGCCTCCGGTAATCACGATCTTTGTTATTTCCATACTCTGCCTCCGGATCTGCTTTTCTGACTACAGATTTATTATAACGGCAAGCGGGCAGAATAAACAGATTTTTATAAATATTTCCGCTCCCCTTGATTCCGTCCTCTTCCTTTGCTATGATGGTCTTATCTTAAACGATCTGCTCATGATCGGACGGCGGAGGGACCTTATGAGACACAAAGATCCGGAACTCATGCAAAGAATCAGCGCTTTCATAAGCGATTTTTACGTGCGGAACGACCGCACGCCGTCGACAACGGAGATCGCGAACGAAGTCGGCATCTGCCGGGCGTCCGCGCAGAACTATCTTGTCGCGATGGATAAGGAGAAGATGCTGGAATATAAAAACGGCAGACTGCGCATCCCGATGATGGCAAAAATGCACCCGGGCCGCTCCGAAGCGCCGCTCGTCGGCAGCATTCCCTGCGGAGAACTCAGCTTCGAGGAGGAATCCGTCGAGTGCATCACTTCGCTCCCGACCGCGATCTTCGGCGAGGGTCCGTTCTACATTCTCCGGGCGTCCGGGGATTCCATGGCGGACGAGGGGATCGATGACGGGGATCTCGTCGTGATCCGGCGGAACACCGTCCCGCAGATCGGCGACCTCATCGTCGCCCTTGACGGAACCAGCCAGAATACCCTGAAAAAATACGGCGGGATCAGTGACCGGGACAATAAAGCGATCCTTCAGTACTGCAACCGTGCCGTATACGGCGACAAGGCGATCCTTGTGGACGAGCTGGTCAGTCAGGGGACCGTGAGCCACGTGATCAAGGCAAAGTAACCCGCGCCGGCCGAACCGGTGAAGCCGTGGGATCCTGACAAAAGAAGGCTGCCTTCCGCAAAAAGATATAGCGCGTTCTCTTCTCCCCATATATAATGTTCCTGTGACCGCCGGTCCCGGGAGGGGTGCGGAAATTCCGTATTGCCGGTGTCTGGGCCTGAACAAAGAAGAGAAAAATCCGCAGAACACACGGCAGCCGGGGTCATTTTTGCCGGCGTTTCCTCCGGCGGACCAAAAACACGGATAACGGAAAATGAACAAGAGCAAAAACCTTGTAAAAAAACACACTGTTTCTTCTTTAAAAGACGTTCCGGACGAGATCGTCATCACGCCGGAAAAGCAGCGGCTGTTTGATCTGATCGACAAAGCCGCGGTCGGCGACACGGAAGCCGCCGGCGAGATCGCGGAAGGATATTTTCTCGGGACATTCGAGGACGTCCCGAATTACGCCAAAGCGCGGAAATGGAGCCATTACGCCGCAAGAAAAGGCAATGCAAAAGGGATTTTTGTTCAGGAGGAGCTGAAAAAGCTCGGATATTAAGAGGAGGCTGAACCATGCTGAAAGATCCGAAAAAAACAAAAGATGAAATCGTCGCCTGGATCCGGGACTATTTTAAGGAGAACGGACCGACCTGCCGCGCCGTGATCGGCATTTCCGGAGGAAAGGATTCCAGCGTGACCGCAGCCCTTTGTGCTGAGGCACTGGGAAAAGACCGCGTCATCGGCGTTCTCATGCCGGACGGCGTCCAGAGCGATATCAGCGACTCCCGTCTTCTTGTAGAGACGCTCGGCATTCCTGCGGTGGAGCTGAACATCGGCAAAGCCAGCGAAGCGATGAAAGAAATGCTCGCCTCCAGTGAAGAACTGCGCGCGATCACCGGCATCGACGGGATCTCAAAGGACGCCGGCATCAATATGCCGCCCCGTCTGCGCATGACGACCCTTTACGCTGTCGGACAGATGCTGCCGGAAGGCGGCCGCGTCGTCAACACCTGCAATCTCTCCGAGGATTACGTCGGCTACTCCACCAAATACGGCGATGCCGCCGGGGATTTCAGCCCGCTCGCTTCCTTCCTTGTGGATGAAGTCCTGCAGATCGGCGCGGAACTCGGGCTCCCGGACAAACTCCTCTACAAAGCTCCGTCGGACGGCCTCAGCGGTCTCACCGATGAAGACAAACTGGGCTTCACCTACGCCGCCCTCGCCGACTACATCAACACCGGCGTCTGCGAAGACGAGACCACAAAGGCCCGCATCGACCGCCTGCACCGCCTCAATCTCCATAAACTCCGCCTCATGCCGAAATATGTGCCGGAGGATATCGAGAGGGCGCTGAAAGACTGAGACCCGGAGCATCTGCCGGAGGACATCGAACGCGCGCTGAAAGACTGAGATCCGAAGCGTCTGCGAGAAAAAAGCAAAGATCTGCCGCACCGAATGGTGACACTGCCTGAAGGCAGTTTCCGCCTGGCAATCCGTGCGGCAGATCTTTTTTATGTGCTTTACAGGGGCTATTGGCCTGAAACAGATGAAAAGAATAAACTGCGCCTTGACGGCACGGGACGCGGCAGTCTATAGTAACAATATAAAGGTAGAATCATTCGAACTATTTCAAAAAGGGGGAACCTGCCTTGAAGATCACAGCCATCACTTTGCAGCAGCTCGCCGTGCCGCTCCGAAAGCCCTATCATCTCTCGAAAGAATACGGCATTTTCCGTACCGCGACGCCGGTTATCCTGACAATGGAGACCGACGAAGGGATCACCGGCTATGGCGAATGCGATCCGTGGCCGCTGTTTACGGGAGACAGCGCGGAGTCCGTCATGACGGTCCTGCGCTGCCACCTTGCGCCGATGCTGATCGGAGCGGAAGCGGACAATATCAACGGGATCCACCGGCTCATGGATGCTTCGATCCGGGGGCAACACCTGGCAAAATCGGCGGTCGATATGGCGGTCTACGATATTTTCGGAAAAAAATACGGGATGCCGGTCCATAAACTGCTCGGCGGAAAGCGCCGGGACAGCATGCGCTGCATGTGGTCGATCGGGGGCAGTACGCCGGAGGAAAGCGCAGCAGAAGTGCTGGAGGCGAAAGAAAAGGGATATTTCGGGTGCATGATCAAAGTCGGCGGTCCCGACTGGCGGCTCGACGCGGAACGGACGAAAGCGGTCAGGGCGGCTGTCGGAAATGCATTTCCGCTGGTCGCAGACGCCAACCAGGGCTGGGATCTCCGGACGGCGCAGCAGTACGCGCTTGCCGTCAGGAACTGCGATCTCGTCTTTTTCGAACAGCCGCTGCAAAGCTGGGACGCGGAGGGGATGGCGGAGCTCCGAAGGAGGATCCCGATGCCGCTCTCCGCGGATGAAGGCGTCATGAGCCTGATCGATGCGAGACGGCTGATCTCCCTGTCCGCCGTTGACGTATTCAGCATCAAAGTGACGAAAAACGGAGGGATCCGCAGCGCGAAAGCGATATGCGAATACGCATCGGCAAACGGCGTCCGTCTTTTCTTTAATTCCATGATCGAAGAAGGGATCACGCAGGCCGCAAGTCTTTCTATTGCCGCGACCGTGACCGGTCCGGTGGAGGAGATCGGCCATGCGTTCTTCTCACCGCTGAGGCTTGAAGGGGATATTTCCGATTACAGCAGACTGATCCGGGTTTCGGACGGAGCCGTCGATATCTCTGATGAGCCGGGACTGGGCATAACGCCGGATCAGGACGCGATCAGCAGGTTTCTTATAAAAACAGAAACAGTGGACGGGAGGGTATCATGAAAAGAGTATGGGCAGTCATCGGCGGCGGCAACGGCGGGCAGTCGGTTGCCGGTCACCTCGGGTACCTCGGGGAAAAAGTGCGACTCTTTGACGTTGTGCCGGAAACGGCGGAAGCGCTGAACAGGAAGGGCTTTATTGAAATGCATAATGCGATCGAGGGAAGCGGGCCGATCGAATTTGCGACTTCCGATATCGGAAAAGCGATGGAAGGCGCCAATATCATCATGATGGTGCTGCCGTCCATTTACCACCGCAGTATGGCGGAAAAGATCATTCCGCACCTTAAGGACGGCATGACCGTGCTGCTTCACCCGGAGGCTTCGTGCGGGGCGGTCGCATTCCGGAAGGCAATGAAGGATCTCGGATGCAATGCCGATATCGTGCTCGGCGCGGCAGGAACGCTGCTGTATTCGACGAGAATCGAGGAAAACGGCGTCGTTCATATTTTCGGGATCAAACAGGACGTCCCGATGGCGGCACTGCCGGCAGCGGACAATAAGAAGCTGGCGGAGGCAGTCTGTCCCGTGCTGCCGAATTTTCACCTTGTGGAAAATGTCCTCGTCACCTCGCTCGGCAATATCAACGCCATGATGCACCCGGCCCCGATGCTTCTCAATACGTCCCGGATCGAGGCGGACCCGTTCGTCCCGTACGAGTACTATCACGAGGGGATGACGCCAGGCATCGGTAAATTTGTGGAGGCTGAAGATAAGGAAAGGATCGCGGTCGCAGCCGCATTCGGCATAAAACTCCGGTCGATCCGGGAAGACTATGTGATCATGTATAAGTGCGGGGATGAAAATACGCCGCTTTATCAGCTGTGTAAAAACAACCCTGCTTATACCGGGATCATGACGCATCATACACTGCATACACGGTACTGCATGGAGGATATTCCGTATTCGCTCGTCGCGATCCAGACGGTCGCTGCTGCCGCGGGCGTTGCGACGCCCTGTATCGACGCGATCGTACAGATCGGCAGGACGATCCTTGATGATATGGACGAAGGCAGGACCGCAGCAGCGCTGGGAATCGAAGGAATGAGCCGGGAAGATCTGCTCCGGTACGTAAACGGAACGTGAGCGGAGAAAAGAGAACAGCAATGGAATTATTTGAAAGAAAAACCCTGAATCGCCAGCTGATGGAAAGCTTTAACGATGCGGTCCTGAGCGGGAAACTTGTGCCCGGCTCCAAACTGCCGGCCGAAAACGAGCTCGCCCTCTCTTTCGGCGTGAGCCGGAACACGCTCCGCGAGGTGATCCGGATGCTCGAGATCTTCGGGATCATCGAATCGCGCCACGGACAGGGGACATTTCTGTCGGAATTTGCCCTGCAGAGGATCCCCGGCATCGACATCATAAAAGACCTGTCCGGCAATCATTCCGTACAGGTCCTGATGGATACCCGTCTGATCATAGAACCCGGTCTCGCCGCGATGGCAGCGGAACGGAGAACGGAAGAAGATCTTTTAAGGCTTGCAGCCTCCCGGGCAAACATTATGAATGAAGCGCAGCGGCCGGATCTTGACGAGCTGTTCCATATGCAGGTCGCCCGTGCCGCAAAGTGCGACCTGACGGAGAATTTCCTGAAAATGACGCTTCTGCAGCTCTATCACACGCCCTATCCGGCGCTGCAGGACCAGGTCGCCCCTTCCTACAACGAGGAAGAGATACGGGAACATGAAAGCATTCTTGACAGCATCCGGAAGCAGGATCCGGAAGAAGCCGCAGGCAGGATGCGGGAGCACCTGCTTGTACGGGTGCGGATGCTGCAGTAATCGCCGAAGATCCGAAAAGCTGTCCGGGACGCACTTCGTACAGCATTCGGCGTGAGAAGGGCGAGGATGATAAGCCGGCCGGGGGTTGCCCCCTGTTTTATATTCTGTACAATTCCCTGTATTTCCCTTCCAGATACCGGAAATAGTATTCCTCCGAAAACGGTTCCCCGCAGGCGCGGGCGATGGCCTCCTCCAGGGTGTACAGCGCACCGGTTTTGTGAACGTGTTCCCCGAGCCAGTCCTCGATCCTGTCGATCCGTCCCTCGCGGAGACTGCCCGGCACGTCGATCTGCTCACTCATTTTCGAAAACATCTGCGCCGCTGCCGCGCTTCCCAGCGCGTAGGTCGGAAAATACCCGAAATACGCATACGGCCAGTGCATGTCCTGCAGGATCCCCTCGGCTGCATTTGACGGACAGATCCCAAGATACTCTTTGTATTTGACGTTCCATGCTTCTTCCAGATCCGCCGCGCGCAGGGATCCGTCCATCATCTCTTTTTCCAGTTCATAACGGACCATGATGTGCAGCGGATAAGTCACTTCATCCGCTTCCGTACGGATCGGGGAGACCTTGACCGCATTTGCGGCGCGCCGGAACTGTTCCGCCGTGATCCCGTGAAGCTGCTCCGGAAAGACCTCTTGCATTTCCGGGAACAGCGTCTCCCAGAACGCCAGAGAGCGGGCAAGATGATTCTCGGTCAGGCGTGACTGTGATTCGTTCATTCCGGCACTCATGCCGTACGCGATGGCCGTGCGTTCAAAGCGCTCTTCCAGATGATGGGTAAAATAGGCGTGTCCGATCTCATGGACCGTCGAAAATACTGCCTGTACGGGATTATTTTCGCGATATTTTGTCGTGATCCGCACGTCTCCCCGGCATACGGGCGTCGTCAGCGGATGCTCCGATTCGGAAAGCCTTCCCCAGTCATCGGTAAATCCCATATATTCCGTCACGCGTCTCATGAAGATCCGCTGCTGCTCCGCCGGAAATCTCTGGTGCAGAAAATCATCACGGATAGGTTCTGCCTCCATAATCTCCCGGAGAAGAGGCACGATGCGAGCCTTCATTCCGTCAAAAAAGCGGTCATAGCGAACTCGGTTCCAGCCGGGCTGGTGCTCTTCCAGCATGAAATCATAAAGCGACTGTTTTTTAAACGGCTGCCCGGCCTGCTCTTCCCCTGCTTTCAGCGCCGTGATCTCTTTATATGATCGCAGCAGAGCATCAAGATACGGCGCATAGGCCTTATAATCCGCCGTTTCTCCCTCCGCTTTCGCCGCAAGCCACGCCCGGATCGAATCCTCAAGGATCCTTGCGTGCGCAAGGGCTTTCTCCGCCGGGATCATGCGGTCTTTCTTCAGCCTCGCGAGCGTCAGGCGGATCTCTGCCGCTTTTTCCTCGCCGAAAATCCCTCTGCAGTTTTCTCCCTGCGCCGTACTCTCCCCGGAAACGTCTTCCTCTGAAAGCGACAGCAGGATCTCATACATCGAATCATCCCGCAAAAGACGTTCATATTCTCCGGCGAGAACGGACCTCATTTCCATGCGGTACGCGCTTCCCTGTGAAGGCGCGGAATCATTATCCAGCCGGGTTATGATCAGCGCCGTCCGGAAAGCATTCAGCCGCTCTCTCCATTCACAGAATTTCTGCCATTTTTCATTCCTGGTCATCCGTTTGTCCCTCCCGGCTGTTTCCAAAGGAGTCGTTTTTTACAGGCGCGCCTCTATAGGCGGCGCCTCGTTTCAGGCTTCCTCCGGGAAACAAAACTCTGTACGAGAATGACTACTCTGTACGAAAATGACTATAGCCGCGTAGCTTCTTAAATGTCAAGACGGTTTCCGGGGCAGGCCGGAGCGGGACAGATCCGGTTCGTTTCCGAATTTCTGCCAAGCTGGATCCCTGCCGGGCCGGATCATTTCCGATCCGGTGACAGATTTCTGCCGGGGCGGATCATTTCCGATCCGGTGACAGATTCAAACCATATTGAAAATTAGATGCCGTGAAACTATAATGAGGAAAGATTCTGTCTGAGAAAGGATATGAAAAATGAACCGCTTTCAATGTGACAGCAGTTATCTCACTTTTCTGAATGATTACAGCGAACAGATCGTCGCGCGTGTCGGCGTCTTCTCTCCGAGCGCGGAGCGCGAAGTCCTGTGCATGTCCGATTCGGGAAATACCGTCGCTTCCAAGCTTTACGGCGATCTTATTTTTTATAAAAAGATCCTCCGCCAAGCACCCTGCCGCGACGCGTTCGATCTTTACATGAAATCAGCGGCCATCAGCATCCGGGAGGACGGCTCCTGGGGATGCGGGGCGGAGGCATTTCCCCTCGCTTTCTGGTCGGTCGGCTACTATCTTGTGAATTACCGCCGCGATTCTTTCTTAAAGGAGTGCGAGGAGATCCCGCTGATCGAGGGAATGACGATTTCCGAAAGGCTCGGCACAGCATTGGAACTAGCTGTTTCCTGCATCGACTATACCGGCGCCTCGGAGGCGGTCAATCTGACCGGCCGCATTCTGGTGGAGATCGCGGGAAATGAGGAACTCTTTGCCCGGCTCCTGCCTTTTATTTCAGACAATCTCGCCCACCGGGCCTTCCCTGCTGTCTCCCTTCAGACCGGCAGCTGCGGTACAGCATCCGAATGTGCCGCTCTCGCAAAGAATTTTTTCGAGACCGCCGCACAGCAGGGATATGTCTATGCCTGCAACAATCTGGCCGTTGCAGAGGCGGAAAAGGCCTTCACTCTGAAAAATGCACAGACAACCGGTTCCGGGGAAAACGAGAGCGATCTGGATAAGGCTGTAAAGAACTACATTTATTACCTGACGATCGCGGCTGATAAATATGAGCCATACGCGGCCAACCGGCTCGGACTCTTCTACAAGACCGGCGAAGTCCGCTGCCCGGCAGGGAAAGTGTTCTTTAAGAAATATATCAATTCTCAGCTCGCCAAAGAATATTTTATGAAGGCGACCGTTTATCCGGATTCCAACTCCGCCTGGGCATATTATAACCTGCTCAAATTCTATCCTCTGGAATATGACCAGAACCTGGAACTCATGGGAGAGTATATGGATACGATCAAGATCCTGAATCCCAAGGTGTATGATCTTGTACTGGATCTTTGATCTTGGTTTTGGGCTGCGGCCTGACATCTGTTCTCTCTATCCTTCATGGATTTTAGTGAGTTTAGCAGATTTTAGTCAAAAACGCGGGTGTACACCCGCGTTTTTGTTCTCTCACATCTGCTTCAACCCGTTTTAGATGTGGGCAGCAGATTTCGTAGATTTCCATCTTCGTTCCTGCTCTCTCTCATCTTCCCCGTTCCGGTTCAGATGTGGGTAGCAGATTTCGTAGATTTCCATCTTCATTCCTGCTCTCTCTCATCTTCCACGTTCCGGTTTAGATGTGGACAGCAGTTTTCAAAGATTTCTATCTTCATTCCTGTTCTCCCACATCTTCCCCGACCCGATTCAGATGTGGACAGCAGTTTTCAAAGATTTCTATCTTCATTCCTGTTCTCCCACATCTTCCCCGACCCGATTCAGATGTGGGCAGCAGTTTTCAAAGATTTCTATCTT
>DBVZ01000129.1:0-3040 GCA_002308255.1 Lachnospiraceae bacterium UBA1251
ATGCTGTTTTCCTTGTTCGGCACTTCGATGCCGATCGCGGACTTTCCGGGGATCGGCGCTTCAATACGGATATCCGCAGCTGCCAAAGACAGCTTGATATCATCGATCAGCCCCGTGATCTTTGCCACTTTCACGCCGTGTTCCGGCTGCAGCTCGTATCTCGTGACGGCAGGGCCGCGGCTCACATTTGTGATATTGACATTGACGCCGAAATCACGAAGCGTCTCTTCCAGCTTCTCCGCGGTATTGAGGATGTGCTCCTCGGAATCGCCGCCTTCCTGACTGAGCGGTGTCAGAAGCGAGATATCCGGAAGACGGTATCCTTTCTTTTCTTCCTGCGCAAGACTGATCTCCACTTCTTCCGCGGCGGGCCGGTCTTTTCCGGCAGAAGACGTCCTCTTTGAGGAAGCGCTCTTCTTTCCGGACGTATTTCCGGAATCCTTTTCGTCTGTATATTTTTCTTCCGGCTGCGGGCGGTTCATCTCTATACGCGGACGAACCGGTTTTCTTTCCGCTCCGGAATCTTTCACGGCATCCTGTGACGGCCTGCTCTTGTCGCGGATCGTATAACGGATTTCCTCATCCTCGGGGAACCGGTTGCTTTTATCGCGGTCAAGTCCGAGAAGCCTGTGCAGATCAAAGTCGACGTTCGTGTCGTCATCGCTGACGGCAGGTTCACGGAACCACAGCTGCGGCTTTTTTCTTTCCTCCCGTTTTTCCTCCCGCCGGATCTTCCTCTGTCTTCCCGCTCTGCGGATCGCCCTGGCGCTCCTTCTTTGCATATAGACCATAAGAGGTTTCCTTACAAGGATGACAACGGCTATGATCAGCCCGGTCAGTGTCAGGATATAGGCACCGACGATCCCGAACGGCTTTGCGAACAGCATCACAATGAGACCGCCCGCAAGTCCTCCGGCGATCGCGCCGTTCTTTGCAGCCGTGTAATAGGAGCCCACGGGGAGAGAACTCTTATATCCTGCCAGAACGAGCTGGAAGAATGCGCACAGAAACAGAAACAGCATCACGATGCCGAGGATCAGTTTCCATCTTCCGCCGCTCTCACGGTTCGCGAGCACAAAGGAGATACCGAAGAAAAGGACAAAAGGAAACGGATAGGCCATCACTCCGAAAAGGCCTTTTACAGCGAAACCGATTGCTTTTCCCGCTGTTCCCGCGAGGTTGAAATTACTCAGGAAGAGCAGGATCGAGACAGCAAGAAGAACCCACAGAATGATCTCGACTGCAAGACCTTCCCCGGCATTTGCGGCTGTTCCGGTTTTTCTGCCGCTTTTTTCCGTATTCGGTTTCTTCATATTTGCCTTTCTGCGCACGGAACCGGATTGGCTCCCTTTCGGAGCACTTTTCTTTCCTGCGGAGGTACGGCCTGCTGTTTTTTTACCTGCTGCCAAAGTTGGTTCTTTTCCCCCTTTTATTTATTGTATCACATATACGACAACGCAGATCAGACCCAATAAAGCATTGATCGCGCTGAAAAGCCTGACGCAGTTTTTTCTCAGGATCCTTCCTGCAGCGCGGACCGCCATTCCGCCTGTCAAAGCTGCAGCTGCCGCCGCTGTGATCAGCTCCGCGGTCATGCTGCCGCTGAGACGGATGCTCTCCACCCCGATCGTAAACTCATAAAGCAGTGCTCCCAGCGTGACGGGAAGTACGCTCAGGATCGCAAAGCGGGCCGCGGTCTTTCTGTGCATTCCAAGGATCTGAGATACCGAGTATACCACACCGAGCCTCGAAATACCCGGAAGTACGGCAGCTCCCTGCAGGATCCCGATGAGAAAGCTCCTTTGCATCGTGAGATCTTTGCCGGAGCGCAGAGCGGGCGGCATAAGAGCCGTTACAAGAAGCAGGATCGCAGTAAACAAAAATCCCATCCCGCAGATCAGGAGAACGTTATTTCCGCCTGCTGCCGCGCGGCGGAGCAGAAATCCTGCCGCGAGTCCCGGAATTGTCGCGCACAGGATCATTCCGGCAAGCGTTCTGCTCGCATTTCCGAAGATCCTGGCATAAGACCCGTTTTCGCCGAACCGGGTGTTGCGGTACCATACTCCAAGATTGTGCACGGCATCCTTCAGGATGTCCCCGCAGGATGCAAAAAGCCGGAAAAACGACCTCCGCAGGATCCACAGGCAGGCTGCCAGCGTTCCGAGATGGACCGCGCAGCTCATAAGGATCGCGGGAGCATCCGAAAAGGCTGTCTGTTCCTGAAAAAGGAATGTCAGTGCGCTGGAACTGAGCGGCAGAAATTCCGTCAATCCCTGAACGATACCCAGCAGAAGGGCGTACAGGATATTCATTATTCCGCTTCTTCCCAGTTATGATAGACGTCCTGTACATCATCACTGTCATCCAGCAGATCAAGGATCCTCTGGATCTGGGATGCCTGTTTCTCATCTGTGACAGATACGTAGTTCTGCGGGATCATGGTCACTTCCGAAGATTCCATGCGGATCCCTTCCTTCTCGAGAGCAGATACGACTTCCTGAAGCGCATCCGGAGCGGTCAGGATCTCGAAACTGTCTTCTTCCTCGGAAAAATCATCCGCGCCGGCATCCAGCGCCAGCATCATGAGATCATCGGCATCCATTTCACATTCTTCTTTGTCGATGATGATCTGGCCTTTCTCGTCAAACATGAAGGAAACGCAGCCGGGCGTGCCGATGCTTCCGCCGCCTTTCGAGAAGGCACTTCTCACATCCGCCGCGGTGCGGTTCTTGTTATCGGTCAGGGTCTTTACGATGATCGCGGTCCCGCCGGGGCCGTATCCCTCGTAGGTCATATATTCATAGGAGGCGCCGCCGTTATCGCCCGCTGCTTTCTTAATGCCGCGCTCGATCGTGTCATTGGGCATATTGGCGGCTTTCGCCTTGGCGATGACCGTGGAAAGCTTGAAATTATTGGCCGGATCCGGTCCGCCCTCCTTGACTGCGACAGCGATCTCACGGCCGATGATCGTGAAGATCTTTCCCTTTTTGGCGTCGTTTCTTTCTTTTTTATGCTTAATATTTGCAAATTTAGAATGTCC
>DBVZ01000129.1:3107-3255 GCA_002308255.1 Lachnospiraceae bacterium UBA1251
AGACAAATTCATAATTAAATCTTCCGCTGAGACGGCCGATCTCCTCGGCGGTGATCCTTTCCTCCCCGTTTTCACCGAGCAGGATCACTTCGTCCTGTGCCTGTACCCCCGGAATATCCGTGACATCGACCATAAACTGATCCATGCA
>DBVZ01000129.1:3309-15325 GCA_002308255.1 Lachnospiraceae bacterium UBA1251
GTATCCGTCGGCGTATCCCACCGGGATCGTCGCCACTTTTCTCGGGCTGTCCGCGGTGTAAAGTCCTCCGTAGCTGACACTGTCTCCGGGCGCGATCATTTTCAGAAACACAACATGGGAAACAAGTCTCATGGCGGGCTTTAAGACGACTCCCTTCTCCTTCATGAGAGGGATCATCTCATCCGACGGCGCGAGGCCGTACATCATGATTCCGGCGCGCACGGCGTCCATATTCGCTTCCGGCATCGTAAGCAGCCCGGCGCTGTTGCTGATCATGCGAAGAGGCATCCGGATCCCCCGCTCCTCAAGCAGTCTGATCCATTGCTTCATCTTTTCGAACTGATCTTTTGCGGCAGTCAGATCTTCTTCATCCGCTCTCGCAAAATGGGAAAAAGTACCTCCTGCCTTAAGGTACGGCANNCGGCAGTTCCAGGATTCTCCCGGCTTCCGATGCCGCTTCCTCCGATACCCGGAAACCGATCCGGTGCATTCCCGTATCGGCAGCGATAAATATTTCCGCTTCCCGGCCCTGTTTAACAGCTTCCCGGCTGATCATTTCCGCCTGTTCCAGGGAGCTCACCGTCATGGCGGCCCCGATCCTGATGAGCCGCGGGACCGAATCCGGGAAACATCCTCCGAGGAGCATGACCGGTTTCCTGACCCCCGCCTCATATAGTTCCGAAGCTTCCTCCGCCGTTGCCACCGCGAAACGGATCACATAGGGTTCTTTTTCGAGAGCAAAGGCCGTCTCGACGGCTCCATGCCCGTAGGCATCCGCTTTTACGACCGGAATCACACCGGTCCCTTCTTTCGTGAGAGCGTGCATCGCACGGAGATTGCCGCGGATCGCATCGAGATCGACGCATGCACAGATCCTGTCAAATGTTGCCAATACTTTTTCTCCTGTTATAAGTCCCGAAGAACTTCGCTGAGTTCCCGGATTATATCCTGAGCGATCATATAGGAAGCCCCGAGTTTCTTTTCCGCTCTCCTGCCGCAGAGTCCATGCACAAGACAGGCCAGTGCGGGAGCCTCTTCATAAGAGCATCCTCTTGCGCAGAGTCCGGAAAGAATGCCTGTCAGCACATCTCCGCTTCCTGCCGTAGCCATTCCGCTCGATCCGGTCGTATTTACGAAAATACGGCCGTCCGGCAGACCGATGCATGTCCTCGCGTCTTTCATGACGCAGATGCAGCCGTGCTGCATCGCAAACAGGGAAGCTTCCCGGCACGGATCTTCTTTCAGATCACTTATTGTTTTTCCGCTGAGCCGGCTCATTTCTCCCAGATGCGGCGTAACGACCGCACGGGGGTGCCTGTCAAGGGATTCTGTGTTTTGTGATAAACAGTTCAGGGCATCCGCGTCCAGTACGACAGTCCTGCCTGTTTCCGACAGAACCGCCTCCGTAAGCGCTCTTCCGGTTTCCGACGTCCCTATTCCCGGGCCGCAGGCAATCACATCCGCCCAGGAGGCAAACGCATGTACCGCTTCTTCCGCCTGCTCAATCGTCCGGTAGACGCTGAGCATCGCTTCCGGAAGCATCTTCTGGAGGATCTCCCGGTTCTCTTCCGGCGCAATGATCCGGACCATGCCGCAGCCTGTCCTAAGTGCCGCACATGCCGCAAGATAGGCTGCGCCGTTCATTCCGGGCGATCCGGCTGCGATCAGCACCTTTCCGAAAGTGCCTTTATTTCCGGAAGGATCTCTTGCAGGAATCCGGTTCCTGAGATCAGCCGATTCCATGACAAACGCCTGCGCATCGGAAAAACCGATCTTATGGATGCCGACCGGGGCAGCCGTCACCTCTCCCGCTTCCGCAGCGCCCGGGTACAGCACAAGTCCGCGCTTTATGAACTGCATCGTCACAGTTTCGTCCGCATGCACGCATACACCGCATATCTTTCCGGTGTCCGCGTTGACCCCGGACGGTATGTCGACCGCGATTGTATATGCGGAAGAGGCGTTGATATCCTTTATGACATTTTCGTAAATGCCCGTTACCGGTCTCGCAAGTCCGATTCCGAAAAGAGCGTCCACGATCACATCGGCATTTTCAATTGCTCTTTTCAGATCTTTTGTATCAACAAACGGAACACAGCATCTTACGGCGATGCCTGTCTGCCGTTCCATTTCATCAGAAAACTTTCCGGGATCACCGATGACCGCAGCCTCGGCGTTCCATCCCTCTTCCCGAAGGATCCTGGCGCAGGCCGCACCGTCTCCGCCGTTATTCCCTGTTCCGCATATGCACAGGATCCTTTTTTCTTTACCGCGTTCACGGAAATTTACGTCAAGAAAAAAACGGACCCTTTCCGCGACAGCAAGCGCCGCACGTTCCATAAGAACAGAGCCCGGAATTCCGACTGTCCCGATCGTGTAACGGTCACATGCCCGCATCTGCTGTGCGTTAGGAAGAAAATACATTTTTTATGCTTCTTTCTTTTTCAGCTCTTTCAGGTCGTAGGAAAGAGTCATAAGGCTGTCCAGAAGATGAACGTTTTCCACCACGACGCTTTCCGGAAGCTTAAGATCGATATGGGCGTAATTCCAGATCGCCCGCACCCCGTTCTCCACCATGAATTCGGCGACAGAGGCTGCGGCTTCCGTCGGAACCGTCAGAATACCGATCTCCACATCACGGTTCTCAAGGAATGCCGGCAGTTCGTCCAGCATTCGTACGGGGATCCCGGCAACTTCTTTTCCTTCCAGTGAGGGGTCGATGTCAAACAGTCCTGAAAGACGGAACCGGCGTGTACTCGATTTTTTTCCTTCCGTGAAAAATTTCGCGAGTGTATGACCGAAATTGCCGACCCCCGCAAGGATCATTTCATGTGTATCGTCTATTCCAAGGATCTTGCCGATCTCCTCATGCAGATACTCGACATTGTAGCCGTACCCCTGCTGTCCGAAACCGCCGAAATTATTGAGATCCTGTCTGATCTGGGAAGCGGTGACTTTCATAATGCGGCTGAGATCCTTGGAAGAGATCCTTTCCGTTCCATCCGCTAGAAGATCGCCGAGATACCGGTAGTATCTCGGAAGACGACGGATGACCGCTTTTGAGATCTCACGCTGAGTCATAGATTCCTCCTTATGTCCTGATTCGTTTTTACGCCCGTAGACCCGATAATTGCAGACATTTTGAAATACCCTGTGCAGGCAGGGCATTCTGCGTTTTATTATATCTATCTGATAATTCCTTGTCAAATCATTCATTATCGGTTAGGATAGATAATATGCTTCTGGACGTACAACATATCGCAAAATCATATGACGGCACCGACATCCTGACGGATGTCTCTTTTCATCTGGAAGAAAAGCAGAAAGCGGCGATCGTCGGGATCAACGGAGCCGGAAAGACCACCCTGCTCCGGCAGATCGTCGGGGAGGAGGAACCGGACCGCGGACAGGTCATTTTCCCGAAAGAACTTCGCATCGGGTATCTCGCGCAGTATCAGGATTTTGACCTGAACAGCACGATCTACCGCGCCGTGTTTGAAGTCAACCGGGAGCTTCTCTCTCTCGAAAGCAGTATCCGGGAAGCGGAACAGATGATCCCCTCTCTCTCCGGAGAGCTTCTTAAGCAGAAACTGGACGAATATGCCCGCGCGACCGAACAGTTCGAGCGAATGAACGGCTATGCCTACCGCTCGGAGGTCGTCGGTGTCCTAAAGGGCCTGGGCTTTAAGGAAGAACAGTTCGGCACGGACGCTTCTGTCCTTTCCGGAGGTCAGAAGACGCGTCTGTCCCTGGCCAGGATCCTTTTGTCCAGGCCGGATCTCCTGATCCTTGACGAACCCACAAATCACCTTGATATGGATTCCGTCACATGGCTGGAGAACTATCTGATCAGCTATCCGGGTGCGGTACTGCTTGTTTCACATGACCGTTATTTTCTGAACCGGATCGTCTCCCGCGTCATCGAGATCGAAAACGGTACGGGAACCGTTTACAACGGCAACTACGACGATTACACCGAAAAAAGAGAGATGCTCCGCAAAGCGCAGCTTTCCGCTTTTTATGCCGCACAGCGAAAAATCGAACACGAGCAGGCCGTGATCGACAAGCTCCGCTCTTTTAACCGTGAAAAATCGATCCGCCGTGCCGAAAGCAGAGAGAAAAAGATCGCAAAGATCGAAACTCCCGACAGACCGGTGCAGATCGACACGGATATCCGTCTCACGCTGACACCGCGGCGCGAGAGCGGCAACGACGTCCTTATGATCGAAGATCTCTCTAAATCTTTTGATGATCTGCTCCTTTTTGAACATTTCGGGCTTCTGCTCCGCAAGGGAGAACGCGCCGCACTGATCGGCAGCAACGGTACCGGCAAATCGACGATCCTGAAGATCATTAACGGGATCATCCCCGCCGATACCGGTTCGGTCCGCCTCGGAAGCGGCGTGGAGATCGGCTATTACGACCAGGAGAATCAGCTTCTTCACATGGAAAAGACCATTTTCGAGGAGATCTCGGACGAATGGCCTTCCATGAATAATACCAGGATCCGGAGCGTCCTGGCGGCTTTTCTGTTCACGGGTGAAGACGTTTTCAAGAGAGTGGGCGATCTTTCCGGAGGCGAACGTGCCAGAGTTTCTCTTGCGAAGCTCATGCTTTCCAACTCCAATCTCCTGATCCTGGATGAACCGACAAATCATCTTGACATCCACTCGCGGGCGATCCTCGAAAATGCTCTCCGTTCCTATACCGGTACGGTTTTATATGTTTCCCATGACCGTTACTTCATCAATAAGACAGCAACCCGCGTTCTGGAACTGAACGGACAGTCCGTGACCTCTTATCTCGGGAACTACGACGATTACCTCGAAGACAAGGCCAAGCGCATTCCATCGTCGAACGATCGTTTGCAGGATCCGCAGACCTTTTCCGATGACGGTCCGCGTTCGGACGCCGTCAATGAAAAAGAAGCCTGGCTTCTCAGAAAGCAGGAAGAAGCCGTAAGGAGAAAACGGGAAAACGACATCCGCAGAACCGAAGCTGAGATCGATAAGTGTGAAAAACGCTGTGCTGAGATCGAGGAACTGCTTTCGGATCTCGAAGTCGCTTCGGACCCTGTAAAATGCGCCGAACTGACCGGTGAGCTTACGGAGCTTCAGGAAAAAACGGAACAGCTTATGGAACAATGGGAACAGCTTCAGGAGTAAAATTTTTCTTTTTCGAAGATACAGACTCCTGTTTCCTTTACAAATCAGAAAGAATCGTTTACAATGTGTAAAGTCTTTGGGTCTTTATTATATGGAGTTGAAAACTATGTCATACATTATCATGACAGATACCTCGGCGAATCTCCCGGGGCGGATCATCAGCAGATATAATATTGAGATCATCCCGTTTCACTATTATATTGACGGGAAAGCGTACGCACTCTCGGACAGCGACGATTTTGACGGAGACGCATTCTACGACCGGATCCGCGAAGGACTGCAGGTAACGACCTCACTTATCTCCCCGCAGGAATACAGTGATTACTTTGAGCCTTTCTGCAAAGAAGGAAAAGATATCATTTTCATTGCAATGGCTGCCGGGATCAGCGGTTCCTGCAATTCCGCAAAAGTAGCGGCGGATGATCTTATGGAGGAATACCCGGAAAGGAAGATCGCAGTCATCGACGCAAAAGGAGCCTCTCTCGGCGAAGGTCTCATCGCGGTGTACGGATCCGAATACCGGAGTGCCGGATTGTCTTTTGAAGAAACTGTCGAAAAACTGGAAAAACACGTCAAATGCATGTTCCAGGTGTTTACTGTGGACGATCTCATGCACCTCCGCCGCGGAGGACGTCTCTCCAACCTTTCCGCTATCGTCGGAACAGTACTGAATATCAAGCCTCTGCTGAAAGGCAGCAAGGAAGGGCGTATCGTCGCCTTCCGCAAGATCCGCGGTCGGAGACATTCCATCGAAGCACTCGCCGAGAAATATGACAAGCTGGCTGTCGAACCCGAAAAGCAGATCGTCGGCATCGCCCAGGCCGGATGCCGCGCCGATGCGGATTATCTCATTTCCCTGCTGAATAAAAACAGACCTCCTAAGGAGATCCTGAATGTACAATATGAACCCGTGACCGGTTCCCATGTCGGTCCCGGCGCGCTCGCCCTCTTTTTCCAGGGCGGTCCGGATGTAAGAGAAGAGGTCTGACGGCCTCTTCTCTTTTTTTCTTCTCTTTTTAAGTTTTTTACGCTCTGCTCATTTTCCGCAGTTCTTCCCCGTTGATCAGCTCAACATCATTTTCAAGCGCAAGCTCAACAGCATTTTTGGTAAAGGTGGAATTCGTCATGACAGCAGCCCTGTCCGCGTCATAATGGCTCATCGCCGCAACGACTTCCTGTACGGAGCTGTTGCCGATCGGGATCTGGTACCGCTTGCACTGCACGACCCATTTTTCTCCTCTTCTGAACGCCGTGATATCGGCTCCGTAATCATTGCTTGCCTGGGTTACGGCGACTTTCCGGAAACCGTTTCTTTTCAGGAGCGCGGCGCAGTATTCTTCAAATTCGCGCCCGTCCATATTTTCGATCTCCTTTTCCGACAGGGCAAAACCCGGTTTAAACAAAGCATAGTAAACCGCTGTCAGTATAACGGCGGCTGTCAGAAACTGCACGGCGCGGACTGTGTTTCCCGACGCGAAATTCGACGCTGCGATCCCTGCACCGGCCAGCAAAGCGGGAAACATAAAAAACCGGAGGATTCTCTTCCAGAGTTTCATCCTCCTGTAATTCCTGTCTGCGCCGGTAATAAGATATACAGCCAGAGAAACCGCAGACACGGCAAGAAAGACCATATTCCAGGTCTTTCCCGCACGGTACTCCCGCAGCAGAAGAAAGATCGCTGCGGGAGCAATGATTCCGCTTACTGAATTAAGCAGTTTTGAGATCATCTTTTCATCCCGGTCTGAAACTGTGCGTATCCGGGGGCGAACAAAGAAGCCGTTCCGGACGGCAGGTTGATGTGCAGCGCCTGGCGGATCACTTCTTCAACGGTGCGGACCGGAATGATCTTCAGCGCTGTCCTTGTCTCCTCCGGGACATCCTCAAGATCTTTTTCGTTCTCTTTCGGGATCAGTACGGTTTTGATTCCCGAACGCTGTGCAGCCATCAGTTTTTCGGGAAGGCCGCCGATCGGCAGTACCTGTCCGCGCAGCGAGATCTCGCCCGTCATCGCAAGTTCCGGACTGACTGTCTTCCCTGTGAGCAGGGAAGTCAGCGCCGTAAAGAGCGTTACGCCGGCAGACGGACCGTCTTTCGGGACCGCTCCCTGAGGAACATGGATGTGAATATCTTTATTGCTGAAATCCAGCGCATCCGATACATACAGGGATTTCAGAAGACTGACGGAAATGGTCGCCGACTCCTTCATGACATCTCCGAGCTGACCGGTGATAATGATCTTCCCCGTACCGGGCATGACGGCCGTCTCGATAAAAAGAATCTCTCCTCCCGCCTGTGTCCAGGCAAGTCCCGTGGCGACGCCGATGCGCTCTTCTTTCAGTTTGGAATCATGACTGATCTTCTTTCTTCCGAGGAATTCTCTCAGGTTTCTCTCCCTGACCGATACCTTTTCCTCATTTTCCCCGATGATCCTGGCTGCCGCATTCCGGCACAGGACATCAAGCTGTTTGCGGAGGCCGCGGACACCGGCTTCCATCGTGTACTCTTCTATGATCCTGCGGATCGCGGAGTCCGTCACATGCAGCTGTGTCTTTTCCAGCCCCGCGTCGGCAAGCGCTTTCGGCAGGAGGTGTCCTTTCGCGATATGGAACTTCTCGACGGGCGTGTAGCCGTTCAGCTGGATCACCTCCATACGGTCAAGCAGAGGCTGCGGGATCGTATCCATGGTATTTGCCGTGCAGATAAAGAATACATGGGAAAGATCATACGGCATATTCATATAATGGTCCGTAAATGTGTTGTTCTGTTCCGGATCGAGCACCTCGAGCAGCGCACTTGCGGGATCTCCGTTAAAGCCGACGGACATTTTGTCCACTTCATCGAGCACTACGACGGGATTCATGGATCCTGCCCGCTTGATCCCTTCCATGATGCGCCCCGGCATCGCGCCGATATAGGTGCGTCTGTGACCGCGGATCTCCGCTTCGTCACGAATCCCGCCGAGGGAAATGCGTACATATTCCCTTCCCAGAGACTCGGCTATGCTCTTTCCGAGGGAAGTCTTTCCGGTTCCCGGAGCTCCGACAAAAAGGAGAATGGAACCGCTTTCCTCTTTCTTAAGAGCCATTACCGCAAGCTGCTGAATGATCCGTTCCTTGACTTTTTCCAGTCCGTAATGATCTCTGTCCAGGATTCTTCCGGCCTGTTTCAGATCGATCCTGCGCCTCTTCCCGATCTTCCATTTCAGCTCCGTGACGAAGTCCAGCCAGTTCTCCATCATATTTTTTTCCGGGTCGTTCGGCTGTGCCGCCATATATCGCTTCAGCATTTTATCGGCTTCCTTGCGGCACTCCTCCGGCATCCCCGAATTTTCGATCTTTGTCTTATATTCATTTTCCTCGGATTCCATCTCCGGATCCAGATCGTTCAGCTCATCCTGCAGCAGCCCGATCTGTTTCTGGATGGCGGCTTTTTTATAAACATTCCCTTCGGATTCGTCGTACCGCTTATTCATGGCGATCTGCAGTTCGATCGAACCCTGGAAACGCATCAGGGCTTCCGTCACGAGCTCGCAGCGGGTCTTCATGGAATCGGTTTCAAGCAGTGCGTATTTTTCCTGCAGGCTCATTCCGAAGAACTGACAGAACATCGCGGCAAATTCGGATACGCTGTCGCAGCTGCGCACAAAAGAGATCGCCATTTGTCCGCCCTGCAGATGTCCGGCGATCTCCATCGCCGTCTCTTTCAGCCGTTTCAGGCATTCCTGTTCCCCTTCGCGGGTTATGTCAAATACTTCTTCATGCGTTTTATAGGAGCCTTCGATCATCAATTCTGTAATCGAAATGTCCGTCACGCTGATCTTCTGTCTGGCCTTTACGTGTATTCTCGTCCCGCCGGGAACGTCATTGATCGCGACGATCTCCGCCAGAACTCCGTATTCAAAAAAGTCTTCCGCCGTGACGTCACTCTTGTCGTGGTCCGTCTTTATCGGGAGCAGAACAGCACGGTTCCCGTCGATCTTGATCCTGCTGCGTTCCTCGTCGCTGAATCTTCTGGTCCCGAGCTGATACTCCACGTCCGGCAGAATGACCGTATCGTAGGTCGGGATAATCATATAGTTCGTCATTATACTCCTCCGTCAGGAACGCAAAATGTCCCCTTCTCTATTCTATCTATATCTCGTGAAAATCCGTTTTTGTTAGCACTCTATATAATTGAGTGCTGATTCTGTTATATTGGGATTATAACACATGTGGAATTCCTGTCAAGCAAAACTATTTGGAATTATCCTCAACAGATATTTGATTAATCCGGCCTGCCCATATATACTAAAAGATGCCGCAGAAACCTGATATAAAAAAGGAAATACAATGGGTAATAAACTATATTTTGAATGTGCTTCCGGAATCGCCGGCGATATGGCGGTGGCCGCCATGCTGGATCTGGGTGCGTCCGAGGAAGGACTGTTCCGCACCCTGAGACAGCTGGATCTGGAAGGATATAAAGCGTCGACGGAAATCTTTTATAACAGTTCCATTAAAACAAAACGTTTTTCCGTGGCGCTTGCGGATCCGTCCCATCCGGACGTTCCCGGTGCCGATAACTCTGATCCCAGAGATGATATGGAAAGCAATACGCTTTCCTCTCCGGAAAAACCAGTTTCCGCGCATGAAAACGATGATTCCGTTTCTCACGAACACACTCATTTTCACCGGAATCTGGATGACATTACCGTGATCCTGCACCGGCTTGAAGACTACCGGGTCTGTGATCTCGCGCTCCGCATCTTCCGTATTGTAGCGGAGGCGGAAGCCTCCATACACGGGGAACCCATTGATCAGGTTCATTTTCATGAAGTCGGCTCAGTCGATTCGATCGTCGATATTGTTTCCGCCGCATATTGCTTCGTCGATCTCGGAATTGAAGAAGTTCTTCTTCGCACTGTGAATGAAGGGTACGGAACCGTTCACTGCGCACACGGCTATCTTCCGGTACCGGTTCCTGCCGTGCTCGCGATCGCGGACAGATATCATCTTCCGATGAAGTTTACGGATACGGAAGGAGAACTGGTAACGCCGACCGGCGCCGCTATTGCAGCCGTCCTGTGGAAAGGCAGGGGACTTCCGGACGATTTTACCGTTGAAAAAACCGGCTATGCGAGCGGTCACAGAAAGTACAAAACGGTCAGCATCCTTCGAGCAATGCTGATCAGAGACCTTAAGCTTTCTGCCGACAGTCAAGTCTGCCGTCTTGAGACCAATATCGATGACTGTACCGGAGAAGCTCTCGGATTTGTGATGGATCTTCTGTTATCCGCAGGAGCAAGAGATGTTTTTTACACGCCTGTGTTTATGAAAAAGAACCGTCCTGCCTATATGCTGACAGTTCTTTGCAGTGAAAAAGACGTTCGGGAGATGGAAGGGATTATTTTCCTGCATACCACTACGATCGGGATTCGCAGAAGCACGGTCACGAGGGACTGTCTGCCGCGCGATATCATTTCGGTCGAAACACGCTTCGGAGAAGCGGATGTCAAAGTATGCCGTTATGAGGACCGGACATTCGCCTATCCGGAATACGAAAGCATCCGTAAGATCTGTACCGCTTCCGGTCTGACCTATCAGGAAGCGTATCTTGAGATCATGAACGCCTACTCTTCTGCCTTTCCCGAATAATCTTTCCGGAAACAGATCACTGATTCTTTGCAGGCTTCCGGTCCGCACAGGAAATCCCGGGTTTTTCACCCGGGATTTCCTGTTTTTCTTCCATATCTGTTTATTATTATCTGTCATCCGGCAGATTACAGCTTCTGAAGTTCTTCGACCGGGATCGAGGCGATCCCGCCGTGCCTTGTCGTGCTCACTGCGGCAATATAAGCTGCCCTGTCGACAAATTTACCCACATCTTCCGCCGTGATCTCCTCAAAACTCTTTCCGCTCTTCAGGAATCCGGCAAGGAAAGATCCGAAGAAAATATCACCGGCGCCGGTAGTGTCGATCGTATTCATCTTATAGGCATGTGCTTCTCCGGTCTCACCGCGGATGCCGTAACGGATCCCGTTTCCGCCGTCCGTGACAAGGATCAGTTTGGGACCCATGCCGAAGATCTTCTCCATGCACAGGAAAGCGTCTTCCTCACCGGTAACCATCTGTGCCTCTTCCAGAGAGATCTTTAAGATATCGGTGCGTCTGATATTCATATCCATCACATCAACAGCATCTTTCTCACATTTCCACAACGGAGCGCGGTAGTTCGGATCATAGGAAATGATGCATCCGCTTTCGGACGCGATCCGGATCGCTTCTTCCGTCGCCTCTCTGGCTTTTTTATGCGTGAAGGAAAGGGAACCGAAATGGAAAATGTCGCTTTGCCGGATCATTTCCGGATCAAAATCATCTTTGGAAAGATGTGTGTCGGCGTTATGCTCTCTGAAAAAGCTGAAGTCACGATCGCCGGTCTCATCCAGGGAAACGAACGCAAGCGTCGTATTGTAGGAGCTGCTGACCTTGACATTGGAAACATCAACCCCGTATTTTACGATTTCCCGCAGGATCTGTCTTCCGAACATATCATTACCGACCATACCGATCATTCCGGACCGAAATCCTGCAGAGGATACCGCACAAAGGAGATTCGGTGGAGCTCCTCCGGTCTTCGCAGCAAAAACGAGATCACCGTTGTCATCTTTTCCGTGCGGGACAAAATCGATTAAAAGTTCTCCCAAAGCGGTAACTGCATACTGCCGTGCCATTTTGTGTTCTCCTCTCAATTAACTGTTTTGTCATTTTTTAAAAAACCACCGGATGAAATCCGGTGGTCTTATTCATCGTTATTCGGAAATTATTCCTCGACAGCTTCCTCTGCAGGAACTTCTTCTGCCGGAGCAGCTTCTT
>DBVZ01000129.1:15396-15524 GCA_002308255.1 Lachnospiraceae bacterium UBA1251
ACGACCTTTGCTTCGACTTCCTGACCTGTCTTCAGAACATCCGACGGTTTGTCGACATGTTCACGGGCGATCTGGGAAACATGAAGAAGGGCATCCACGCCCGGCTCCAGCTCAACAAATGCGCCGAA
>DBVZ01000040.1 GCA_002308255.1 Lachnospiraceae bacterium UBA1251
CCGATCTCATTGTGCGGCTTCACTTTTTTCAGTTCTTCAATGACCGGCGCACTGTTTTTCGTGTTTTTGTACAGACGGATGTTCTTCTGGACGTTTTTCAGAGGACTCAGCACAAAACGGGAGATCAGCGCCATGCAAAGAAAGAACAGAACGAGAAGCTGGCTGACCGCAAGAGCGGTTCCGCGCCAGGTCTGCGCGGAGACCTCTCCCCTTATCCCGGCCAGGTTGTATGTCACCCCGATCAGCGCAACTTTGCCGCCATCAAGATGACAGAGAAAACTGTAGTAGTCCACATAGTTGCCGGCATCCGCAAGGTGGCTTGAGAACTGGGACGCATTTCTCATCGCCTCCTGAAGGCTTTCATCGACCGTGACCCGGTGTCCGAGCGGATAGACCTGCTCATATTCCGTGCCCCGGACCGCGCCGGGATCGGCGCCGCTGAAAAGGAAAAACTGTTCAGTATAAGGTTCTTCCGTTATAACACAGAAGAGATAGTCCAGTTTATATGTCTGTTTGATCTGATTGATCCGGGTGAGCAGCCAGGAATAGCAGATCTCGGCATAGAGAGCCTTATCATCCTCGGAAAAATTCTCGATCTCATACTCCCCGACATATTTGATCCGGACATCCGGGTTGCGGGAACTGAAAAGCTGATATTTTCTCTCTGTTTTTGTTCCCTCAACAAATTCGGAGTCATAATCGATATCGAGAATCTCATAATTCTTGTACCAGTAATTGATCAGCCAGCGGAACGCGGGAAATTCACGGACGGCAAGGGTCACTTCATTCGCGATCTCCTCCGAGCGGTTTTCCGCCTGAACCTTCACATTGGCGTCCGCCTGCGCATGCTGCGTAATATAAGTCAGAATTCCCGTCGTAATAACCGCCAGCGCGAACAGTATGGCAACCTGCAGGATAATGCCTCCCTTTTTATGATGCTCTTTCATGACAGAGAAATTCCTTCCTGAAATCCGATGGAAAAACTTCTTAAATCCGGACGGTTTTGAGAATCGGCTTACCCGGCATACATGATCCCGTCGAAAAGATCATCCATGGGAATGCCGCCGACCGTTAAGGGCCACTCCGCGAACTGCCCGCCGACCCAGTAATTGTCGCCGTCCGGATCTTTGATCTCTACATACGTTTCATTATCCGTATAGTATCCGGTCACCCTGGTGCCGGCCTTTAAAGTCACTTCGGTACCTTTGCCGTACTTATTGTTCGGCTCGACCGCGATCACGGCCAGATCCTGTTTCAAGGTCAGCGCATCAGCGCCGTAATGCTCAAGGAAATACCCCTCGTTGAAGTTGACCAGCCTGCCGTCGTCGCCGACATAGAACCAGCTGTATGCCTTGCCGGTCCCGAGCACATCGGTATTCATCCACATTTTCACCAGGGTCGGATCGGAAAGCGTCGTGCGGGACTGCATCTCGTAGTTTTCTGACCATTCCCTTGCAAAACTGTACCAGTTTTCGTCGCACTGGCTGAACTGTCCGCCGGTGACGTTGTAAATGCGGAAGAATTTGTAATCGTTATCCGACGACAGTTCCACATAGAGATAGAGCTTCTGTCCGACCCTCACCAGCGTCGGCAGATAGCTGTACCCCAGGAATTCCTCCTCTTCTTCCATGAAGGTCCTGCCGGCGATATTGATTCCGATCTGCTGAATGACGCCCTCCTCATTATTTGCGCTCACGGTCACACTGATCGCCTCCGGAATGCCGTCGCCGTTCGTATCCTCATAGGCCGTGCCGCCGGCAAATTCAACGCCGTAGTGATCCGGCACGTCAAAATACTTCCCGTTGATCAGTCCTTCATTTCCTTTGAACGGAATGGAAACGACCTGGGATCCTTCGGCGTAAGAGGCGAGCGCATAGGGCTCGAAATAGAAAATGAGAGATTCATATCCGATGGCAAACTGCAGATTGTCCGCATTTTCCTCTGTCAGCGTGTACTCCGCGCTCATCATGGAAAGTCCCGGATAATCCTCCTGCACTTTTTCGCTGATCATCTTAAGAAGAGCGGGAATGTCGTTTACGACATCCCGGATCCCGATCTCCCTGCCGGTCTTCGGGTCAAATGAGTAGCCGTTGAAACCGTACATGCCGTGCGCACCGCCGCCGTAGTTGGAATAGGAGCCGACCACGCTCAGCGCCTGCTCGTCCGCGCGGACGACCGAAAGGAGCTCCTCGGAATAGAGCATGGTGAAATACTCGGGATCGATCTCTTTAGATTCTTTCGCGGCATCCCTGTACCAGTCCTCCGATTTACGGGCATTCTCCTCAAATTCCCTGCTCTTTGCCTCCAGAGCGCTCTGCAGTTCCGGATGGCTTTCTTTGTCATCCTCGGCAAGGGACAGCCAGGGATAGGTGATCTGGTACATCATCTCGTAGCTCGAATCGTCCTCGCCGGTAATCGTGCCGCTCCCCGTCATGACATTGAGCGCGGAATTTCCGGCTTTTTCCTGCGCAGCCGGGATCCCCGCCTCTTCACTTCCCGTGTTTTGCCCGGGCAATGCGGCGCTTTCCGCCTCACTTCCGGCGCTCTCTTCGGAGGACGCTTCCTCCTGCGTCTCCTCCGGGGCTTTCGGGGCAGAGGTAATGATCGTTACGGATTCCTGCGCGCTTTCCGCCGCAGAGGACGTCTCCGCCGAAGCGGGTGTTCCGGATTCTTCACTCTTTTTTCCGCATGCTCCGATCATAAGAGAGAGGATCAGAAGCATCGTGATCAGGATCGAACTTTGTTTTATTTTTCTCATCTTATTCCTTCCTGTCATAATCAGATCTGTCTTTCTGTCAGAACATCCCCGACGTAAATATTTTCAGGCAGAATAATTATATCAGGAAAAGATGATAATAATCTATTATTCTTTCTTTTCCCGGATGCTGTTTTGATGCTCCCGCGACGTTTTTTCGATTCGTCCCGCTGTCAGAATGATCCCAGAGTATAAAAAAGCGGGGGCCGGCACTATGACAGTATTCAAGATCAATGACATCGATATTCTTCATAACATAAAGACAGTCAGAGAGCGGGCAGGCGTCCCGGTCTGGGGCGTGCTGAAGTATAACGGCTACGGCATGGGCGCCGTGCACATGGCAGAGCTGCTCCGGGAAAGCGGTATTACCCGCTTTGCGGCGGCAAATGCGGCAGAGGGTCATGCCCTCAGAGAGGCGGGGTTTACCAAAGAGGAGATCCTGCTGCTTAGTCCGCAGAGCACAGAGGAAGAGGTCATTATGGCACTCCGTGACGGCCTGCTCTTTTCGGTCGGTTCAGCGGCGTACGCGGCCCGGATCACGGAGCTTGCCCGCAGAGAAAGATGCTTTCCGAAATGCCACATCGCAGTCGATACCGGAATGGGGCGTTTCGGCTTTCTGCCGGAACAATATGAAGAGATCCGCAGGCTCTGCTCTTCGGGCGAGATCGCGGTGAAAGGGATCTATTCGCATTTTGCGGCGGCCTGCTCGGACGAGAAAGCGACGAAAAGACAGTTTACGGCATTTTGCGGACTGCTTTGCCGGATGGAGGACGACGGTCTGGATTTCGGAATGGCTCATATCGCGAATTCTCCGGGCCTGTTCCGTTTTGAGGATATGCAGCTTGACGCGGTGCGGATCGGTTCCGCCCTGGTCGGCCGTGTCGCGGGCACGGATCCGCTGAGGACAAGGCTTCGAAAAGTCGGTGTGCTTGTTGCGGAGGTTTGCGACGTGAGAACGCTGCCGCGGGGAAGTCATGTGGGGTACGGAGGCGAAGCACGCCTTTTCCGGGACAGCAAAACTGCCGTCCTTTCGGCCGGACGGCAGTGCGGGATCCCCGGGAGGTCCCGTCTTGACAGACTGACGGGACGCTTTCAGCCCGCCGTGATCAGGGACTGGCGGGTCAATATCATTGCTT
>DBVZ01000037.1:0-143 GCA_002308255.1 Lachnospiraceae bacterium UBA1251
ATCGTCGTCGATGACGGCAGCGGAGCGGACTATGAACCGGTCTTCCGCGATCTTCTGGATAACGGGATCCGCGTGATCCGGCACCCCGGAAACCGGGGCAAAGGAGACGCGCTCCGGACCGGGATCGCCGCTGCCGCCGGCAC
>DBVZ01000037.1:189-2461 GCA_002308255.1 Lachnospiraceae bacterium UBA1251
ACGTTGTCCCTGCCGATGCGGACGGGCAGCACGCGCCGGAAGACATCGTCCGCGTGGCGGCTGCCCTTGCGGAACACCCGGATACGCTCGTCCTCGGCACAAGGGATTTTTCCGGAAAGAACGTCCCCTGGAAAAGCCGCGCCGGAAACCGGATCTCCTCCGTATTCTTTCGTCTTGCAACAGGCAGGACCTGTCCGGACACGCAGACCGGGCTTCGCGGCATCCCCGGAAAACTCCTTCCCCTCGCCCTTGCGGAGGACGGAGACCGCTATGAATATGAAATGAATTTCCTCACCGACGCGGCTGCCGGCACGGAGATCCTGCAGGTGCCGATCCGGACGATCTATGAAAATAATAACGAAGGTTCTCATTTTCACCCCGTCCGGGACGCCGTCCGCGTTTACAGCCGTCCTCTGCGTTTCGCCGCCGCGTCCGCGGCCGGCTGCGCGGCTGACCTGCTTCTGTTCGTCCTGTTCCGGTATCTTCTGAGCGTCGCGGGCGCATTTTCCGGCTCTGCCGCAAGCACGGCTGCCGCCGTTATCTTCNNTGCCGCCGTTATCTTCGCAAGACTGTTTTCCGGAAGCCTTAATTTCCTTCTCAACCGGAAATGGAGCTTCCGGAGCCGCGGAAAATGCGGCCTTGAAGCCGCCCGCTACGCGGTCCTCTTCACAGCCGTCATGCTGCTCAGCGCCGCCGGGACAACGCTCCTTTCGCTGTTCCTTCCCGCTGCCGCGGCAAAAGTACTCGTTGATTCCTCCCTGTTCGTGCTCAGCTACCGGGCACAGAAACAGTGGGTCTTTAAGAAAGAAGGTCTTCATTATGACCAGAAAGATCAGTCATCTTCTGTTCGCGGTATTTCTCGCCGCTTACACGATATTTACATTGCTTGACACTTTTGTGATTCCCAAAGAACTGGTACGTGCTGATTCCGTATCCGCCGAAGAGCAGACCGATGTCTCCGCGTCCGAAGAAAACGGGGCTGCAGCCTCTTATACTGCTTCTGCTTTCGCAGACACGGATGATTCAACGGAGAGCACGGAGTCATCGGACACTTCCGCTGCCGTGACTGATACTGCGGATACGGAGAGCACTTCCGGGGATGCCGGCATTTCCGCAGCAGGATCTCCGTCCGTAGAGGTCACGCAGATCACCGTCCATGATACGCAGGTCTACATCGCCGACATTTCCCTCACAGATCCCTCGCAGCTCATGACAGCTGTCGCGGACGATACCTTCGGAAGAAATGTGACCGACAAGACCTCCGGGATCGCGGAGGACAACAACGCGCTTCTTGCGATCAACGGCGACTATTACGGTTTCCGGGATACCGGATACGTCATGCGGAACGGGTATCTGTACAGGAGCACGGCCCGCACCGGCAGCGGAAACGAGGATCTCGTCATCTATGCGGACGGCACGATGGACATCATCGATGAATCTGCCGTAACGGCGGAAGAGCTGGCTGAAAACGGCGCCGTACAGATCTTTTCCTTCGGTCCCGGGCTCGTGCAGGACGGCGTGATCTCCGTCGGCACGGACACGGAAGTGGACCGTTCCCGGAGCAGCAATCCCCGGACCGCCATCGGCATGATCGAACCGGGACACTATGTCATGGTCGTCTCCGACGGCCGCACGTCGGAAAGCGAAGGCCTGACTCTCTATGAGCTTGCGGAAATCATGCAGGAGCTGGGCTGCACGGAGGCGTACAACCTCGACGGCGGCGGATCCAGCACTATGTATTACAACGGGGAAATCATCAACAATCCGACCTCCGGCGGAAACCGGATCAAAGAAAGGAGCGTGAGCGACATTGTCTACATCCCGGCATAAGAACCGGTCCGTTATCCGCTACGCGGTACTGACGGCCTTCTGTTTCCTGTTTTTCCTTATTTACGACCGCTTTTCCCACAATGTGCGATCTTTTTATATGACTTTTCTGTGGCTGTGGCCTTTCGCGCTGGGATTTCTGCCTTCCCTCGCCGCGAAATACACAGGAATCCTGCATTTCCCGGACATTTATCACTACGGTGTCGTCTGCATCACGGTCAGCTCCCTGCTCCGGGGCATTTTCGAGATCGCCGGCACGTCGTCCGTCTATCAGATGATCCTGTTCCTCACCGGTTTCGTGATGGCAGGAATCGGCCTGCTTATTTCCGCGCGGATTGCAACTTCCGGGAAAAGCGTTTACTATAAATGCAGAAACAGAAACTCCCTCCGCAGGAAATCTTTAAGAAATGAAACCGAACCAGATCCTGAAAATCTACGGAACCGA
>DBVZ01000037.1:2511-4182 GCA_002308255.1 Lachnospiraceae bacterium UBA1251
CGGACTCCCGCATCGCCGTCAAGCCGAACCTCGTCTGCCCGTCCCCGGCGGAATTCGGCGCGACGACGCACCCGGAAGTCGTCGCCGGGATCATCGAATATCTGCAGGAAAACGGTTTCCGGAACCTTGTCATCATAGAAGGATCATGGATCGGAGACCGGACGGAAGACGCCTTCGAGATCTGCGGATTCCGTTCCCTTTCGGAGAAATACGGGGTTCCGTTTGTCGATACGCAGAAATCCCGCTCCTTTACGGAGGAGCAGGACGGTTTTTCGTTCCTTCTTACGGATGCCGCTGCCGCCTTTGATTTCCTGATCAACGTGCCGGTCCTCAAAGGCCACTGCCAGACCCGCGTCACATGCGCGCTGAAGAACCTGAAAGGCCTGCTTCCGAATACGGAGAAAAGGCGGTTTCATAAAGAAGGGCTCCACCGCCCGATCGCGCATCTCGCAGCCGCCGTAAAGCAGGATTTCATAGTGATCGACCATATCTGCGGCGATCCGGATTTCGAGGAAGGCGGAAGACCGCTCGTGCGGAACTGTGTCATGGCGGCAGCAGATCCCGTCCTCGCGGACAGATATGCCTGCCGTCTTCTGGGAGTTGAAACGAAAGAGGTTCCCTATATCGGCTTCGCCGAGGAACTCGGCGCCGGCTGCTCCGACCTTAGCCGGGCGGAGATCCTGCAGATAGAAGAAAAGGAACCGGGAAAGTTCCGGTTCCTCAAAGATACGGAAGAGCCGCTGTCCGGACACGCCCTTGACGTATCCTACGCGGCGGAAGACGCGGACGCATGCAGCGCCTGCTACAGCTCCCTCATCGGCGCCCTCTTCCGTCTCGAGGAAGAAGGCCTGTTATCCGATCTGAAGGAAAAGATCGGGATCGGCCAGGGCATGTGCGGCAGGACGGGAAATCTCGGCGTCGGCAAATGCACGGCCGCATTTAAGACCAGCATTCCGGGCTGTCCGCCGGACGAAGAAGCCATTTACGCCGGGCTCCGGGAATACATCCTGTCGTCCCGTTAATCAGAACATTTTTCCGGCGTAAGCCTCGCGGGGCATGAACTCAAAATCATAGTCCGCAAGTGCCTCCACTCCGAACAGATTCGTATGCGAACCCTCGTGGATCATGAGATTCGACGACTCCCCGAGCTGCACGACCACGACCGGCTTGTGCGTGCCGTACGCGTAGCCGCACTCCCAGGCTGTTCCGGAATCGCTGTAATTTCCCCAGTACAGCATCACAATGCAGTCACTCCAGTCAATGCCTGCCTTATCATTGAGAAATGTCTCTTTGCTCCACGCCAAAGATCCGACATTTCCCTCTCTGGTTTCATGCTCCCTCGGAGAAAAAACACTGAATCCCCGGGTTTTCAAAATCTCCTCCGCGCGGGAGAGCACTTCACATTCTTTCTCGTTGAAAAAGGGTGACGCGATATAGATTTTCATAGCTTCTCCTTCTGGTATTACCATGGTCCGATGTTGTATATTATTATACAGTAACAATTCGTCGTCTGGGAATAATCTGTTCCCGGAAAGGAATCCAAATGTTAGAAATCAGTCATGTCACTAAATTCTACGGGAAAAACCCGGCCTGCCGCGACGTCAGCTTTACTCTTGACGACGGTACGGTGACCGTTCTCCTCGGGCCGAACGGCGCCGGCAAAAGCACGAT
>DBVZ01000008.1:0-497 GCA_002308255.1 Lachnospiraceae bacterium UBA1251
ATTCTCAAAGGCGAAGATACGCTTTCGAACGCAGAAAAGGGTTCCGACGAACGTCTCGGCAAAGTGTATGTGATCCGCGGCAACAAACCGGAAGAAGTTACGGAACTGCACGCCGGCGATATCGGCGCTCTCGCAAAGCTTTCCGACGGATGCGCCACCGGCAACACGCTTTCCACGAAAGCATTCCCGGTCGTGTTCGAACCGACGGCTCTTCCCGTTCCGTATACCTACAAGGCTTACAGAACTCTTAAGAAGGGCGACGAAGACAAGGTCAGCCAGAGCCTTGCGCGTCTCAGCACCGAAGACCAGACTATCAAGAACGTCATTGACGCCGATACGCATCAGAGCCTTCTTTACGGCATGGGCGAGCAGCACCTCGATATTGTCGTCAGCAAGCTCAAAGAGCGCTACAAAGTCGAAGTCGAACTGCTTGAACCGAAGGTCGCGTTCAAAGAAACGATACGCGGAAATTCCGACGTCGAAGGAAAACACAAGAA
>DBVZ01000008.1:504-12133 GCA_002308255.1 Lachnospiraceae bacterium UBA1251
GGCGGACACGGCCAGTACGGTCACGTCAAGATGCGTTTCTCCCCGAGCGGAGACCAGAGCAAACCGTATGAATTCGAACAGGTCGTCGTCGGCGGTACTGTTCCGAAGAACTACTTCCCGGCCGTAGAAAAAGGCCTTGCGGAAGCAGTCCAGAAGGGACCGCTCGCGGCTTATCCGGTCGTCGGCGTCAAAGCGACTCTGTACGACGGCTCCTATCATCCGGTCGACTCCTCCGAACAGGCGTTCAAGACTGCTACACACAAGGCATTTAAAGACGGATTCCTGAAGGCTAACCCGATCCTTCTCGAACCCATTGTCAGCCTCAGGGTCATCGTTCCGGACAGATACACCGGCGACGTTATGGGTGACCTCAATAAGCGCCGCGGCCGTGTGCTCGGAATGAATCCGGATCACAAGGGCAACACCATCATCGAAGCGGACATCCCGCAGCTGGAACTGTACGGATACAACACGCAGCTCCGCTCGATGACAGGCGGAAGCGGAGATTTCTCCTATGAGTTTGCACGCTATGAGCAGGCTCCGAACGACATCCAGGAGAAACAGATCCAGGCCCGTCAGGAAGAACTCGCGGAAGGTGCGGACGAAGACTGATACTGATTATTTCGGGGCAGGGAATTTCCCTGTCCCTTCTTTTTTAAAGAGGATACCGTGCTTTCCTTAAAAGTTGGCGCGGGCCGGAACGGAGGTTCTATGCCGGACGGAAAAAGAACGGCTGAAATCAGCCGCAAAACAAAAGAGACGGATATCAGAGTGAAGCTGAATCTGGACGGGACCGGAAAATGCTGCGCGGATACCGGCATCGGATTCCTGGATCATATGCTGGAGGGATTCGCGAAACACGGCTTTTTTGATCTGGAAGTGACCTGCAAAGGGGATCTGCACGTCGACAGCCACCATACGGCGGAAGATATCGGCATCGCTCTCGGAACCGCTGTAAAAGAGGCCGCAGGAGATAAAAACGGAATAAGGCGTTACGGACACTTTGCTCTCCCGATGGACGAGACTCTTGTTCTTTGCGCCGTGGATCTTTGCGGGAGACCGTATTACTCTTCCGATCTCACTTTTACGGTTCCGAAGATCGGCGATCTTGATACCGAGATGGTCAGGGAATTCTTTTACGCCGTATCTTATGCCGGCGCCATGAACCTTCATTTCCATGAGATCACGGGAGTCAATAATCACCATATCGCCGAGGCGGCGTGGAAAGCATTTGCCAAAGCTCTGGATATGGCGACGCAGTTCGATCCCAGAGTGAACGGGATCCTTTCCACAAAGGGAAGCCTGTAAGAGATGCGGAAAGAATGAAGAGACAAAAAAGAGGCCTGACGGCCTCTTTTTTTAAGTTCGCGGAACGGCGGTCATTCGTCTTTCCGCATATACTGCTCGATGATCCTGGAGATCCGGGTCGTTGTCCCGCGGACCTTGTCGGAAGTGTCGTTGTGATTGAGCGTATCGATGATATTTGCGAGATACTGATACATATTGGCGGTCTCGTAATACGGACGCTTAAGCAGCTCGGGCGAGCGGTAAACGAGATTTGTCGTGATGACTTTTGTAAAGTATCCCTCTTCGTAATAACGGTCAAAAGCATCCAGTCCGTCGGTGAAAAGACCGAAAGTGGTGCAGATGAAGACGCGGTTGACGCCTTTTTCCTTCAGCTGCTTGCAGACGTCCAGCATACTGCCGCCCGAGGAGATCATGTCGTCGATGACGACGGCGTCTTTTCCGACGATGGAATCCCCGAGGTACTCATGCGCGATGATCGGGTTCTTGCCGTTGACGACCTGCGAATAATCACGCCGCTTATAGAAAACGCCGATGTTGACGCCGAGCATTTCCGAGAGATAGACGGAACGGGACATCGCGCCCTCGTCGGGGCTGATGACGACGAGATGATCATTGTCAAGCTTAATGTCCGGAACGGATTTCACAAGAGCACGGACAAACTGGTAAGTCGGCATGTAGTTGTCAAAGGTACGGAGCGGTACGGCATTCTGGACGCTTGGGTCGTGGGCGTCAAACGTGATGATCTCGGAGACGCCGTACCGGCCGAGCTCCTTGAGAGCGAGCGCGCAGTCAAGAGACTCTCTGCCGGACCGTTTGTGCTGACGTCCTTCGTAAAGGAAAGGCATGACGAGGCAGATTCTGTGCGCGGTTCCCTGCGCGGCGGAAATGATCCTCTTGATATCCTGATAATGATTGTCCGGTGACATATGGTTGGTCTTTCCGAACACTTTGAAGGTGGGAGAGGAATTGGTGACATCCGTCAGGATAAAAAGGTCGGTGCCGCGGATGGATTCCGGGATGGTCACACCGCCTTCTCCGGTGCCGTAACGATGAAATTTCGGAGTAATGAGAAAGGTGTCCGGCAAAAATCCGGGAGCGTCAAGAAGGGAGGGATACTGCGCCGCAAGACGCTTTCGGGAACTTAAAATGCTGTGATCGACCGCACGTGCCATTTGGGAACAGCCGCAAAGATAAATGATCTTGAGCGGCGCGGACGGCGCGTTTTTCTCGGAAATCTGTTCTAATTCTGCCATAACTGCCTCCCGTGCAGGATATATATCTTTCCCGCCGCGGATCCTCCTGCGGACGGGACGGATTTTTTTGTCGTTTTCATTTTATTATTCCGTATGCCGGTGAGTCAAGCTGTTTACAAAAAAGAGCAAAATTGTTATGATGACTCGTATGAAAAAGAAAGGAAGCCGGATCAAGCACATCATAAAGAGGGTCATCCCGGGCGGGATCGCGCAGGAGATGGGCGTGGAGCCCGGCGACGCCGTCGTTGCCGTCAACGGAGAGCCGATCTCCGATTTCTTTGATTATCAGTATCTCATGGAAGACGAAGAAGTGACGGTCACGATCGAGGACAAAAACGGAGAGCAGTTCCTTCTCGAGATCGAAAAAGACGCTGATGAGGATTTCGGCGTGGAATTCGAGATGGCTCTCATGGACAATTACCGGTCCTGCTGCAACGCGTGCATTTTCTGCTTTATCGACCAGATGCCGCCGGGAATGCGCAAGACCCTTTACTTCAAGGATGATGATTCCCGCCTTTCCTTTCTGCAGGGAAACTATGTGACTCTGACCAATATGTCGGACGAAGACGTGGAGAGGATCTGCCGGTTCCGGATGGAACCCATCAATATCTCGATCCATACGACGGATCCGGATCTCAGAGTGAAGATGCTCCGCAATAAAAATGCCGGCACATCGCTTGAAAAAATAAAGGTTCTCAAAGAAGCCGGCATCGGGATGAACGGACAGATCGTCCTTTGCCGCGGCTTCAACGATGGAGAAGCCCTGGAACGAACGATTCGTGACTGCGCCGCCTTCAGGCCGGAGATGAAGAGCCTTTCGATCGTTCCCGTCGGACTCACGAAATATCGTGAAAAACTGACGAAACTGGAACCGTTCGGAAAAGAAGACGCGGAACGGCTCATTGATCAGGTGGAAAAGTGGCAGGCTCTTTTTTACGGGCAGGACGGAAATCATTTTGTGTACGCCTCCGATGAATGGTATCTTCTCGCGCAGCGCCCGATCCCGGAAGCGGAGAAATACGACGGATATCCGCAGCTCGAAAACGGCGTAGGCATGATCCGGTCTTTTGAGGATGAAGCGCTGGCTTATCTCGCTGAGCAGCCGGCTGATCTTCCCGATCCTCTTCCGGTACGGAAATACTCGAGTGTGACCGGATTTCTGGCATGCGGGTGCATCCGCTCCGTTGCTGCGAAAGTGGAGGAAAAGTATCCGCAGATCTGCGTCAGGGTCATCCCGATCCGGAATGATTTTTTCGGAAATGCCATCACAGTCGCCGGTCTTGTTACCGGAACGGATCTCATCGCGCAGTGTGAAGAGATCCTGAAAGAAGAAGGACCGGATGCACTGGGAGAGATCCTGCTGGTTCCCGGAGAGATGCTTCGCGCGGATGAAGATGTTTTCCTCGATGACAAGACCGTCAAAGATGTCCGTGATGCCCTTCACATTCCGGTGCGTGTGATGGGAAAGGGAGGGGCCGCCTTTGTGAAAATGCTCCTCGGACAGGACAACCATACACAGAACAGGAGACAATATTATGAGCAAACCGATCGTAGCGATCGTGGGCAGACCGAATGTGGGGAAATCGACCCTGTTTAACATGCTGGCAGGAGAGATGATCTCCATCGTCAAGGATACGCCCGGCGTTACCCGTGACCGGATCTATACGGACGTGGAGTGGCTCGGATATCATTTTACGCTGATCGATACCGGAGGAATTGAGCCGGACAGCGACGATATTATTCTCTCGCAGATGCGGGAGCAGGCGCAGATCGCCATTGAGACAGCGGACGTGATCATTTTCCTGACCGACGTCAGACAGGGACTGATCGAAGCGGACCACGACGTCGCGGATATTCTGAGGCGTTCCGGAAAACCGGTGGTGCTCGCCGTCAATAAGACCGACAATTTTGAAAAATTCATGCCGGACGTATATGAGTTCTATGCGCTCGGCATCGGGGATCCGTACCCGATCTCATCACGCAGTAAGCTCGGGATCGGAGATATGCTGGACAAAGTGATCTCTTATTTCCCGAGTTATGAAGAGGAAGAGGAAGATGAGATCCCGCGCATCGCGATCGTCGGGAAGCCGAACGTCGGCAAATCTTCGATCATTAACCGGCTGTTCGGCGACAGCCGCGTGCTCGTATCCGATATTCCGGGAACGACCCGGGATGCCGTGGATACGCCCATCCGCGCAAACGGAAAGGAATATGTCTTTATTGACACCGCGGGTCTCAGAAGAAAGAGCAAACTGAAAGAATCTCTTGAATACTACAGTGTCGTGAGAGCCGTCGCGGCTGTGGAGCGCGCGGATGTCGTTCTCTGCGTCATTGACGCGACCGAGGGGGTCACCGAGCAGGACGCGAAGATCGCCGGTATTGCCCACGACCGCGGAAAAGGAATGATCGTGGTCGTCAACAAGTGGGACGCGGTGGAAAAAGAGACCATGACGATGGAAAAGTACAAGAAGGACATCCGGAACGTGCTTTCCTTCATCCCATATGCGGAGATCGTATTCCTGTCGGCGATGACGGGACAGCGCGTGCCGAAACTTTTCCCTGTGATCGATCAGGTCCTTGAAAACCAGAACCTGAGGGTGCCGACCGGCGTACTCAATGAGATCATGACGGAAGCGGTCGCGCTCAATCAGCCGCCGTCGGACAAGGGAAAACGTCTGAAACTGTATTATATAACGCAGATCGGTGTGAAGCCGCCCACATTCGTGATCTTTGTCAATGATAAGAAGCTGATGCATTTTTCGTATCTGCGCTATATTGAAAACAAGATCCGTGAATCGTTCGGATTTGAGGGGACCTCGATGAAATTCATCATCCGGGAACGCAAGGAGAATGATTCCTGACAGGCTTTTTGGACATGGAAAGTTGAAAGACCGCCTTCTGACGGCAAATGGGAGATGAAAAAAATGATCGTTCGTCTTGTCTGTATCGTGATCGGTTATCTGTTCGGTCTTTTTCAGACAGCGTATTTTTACGGAAGGTATAAAGGGATCGACATCCGGAAAGTAGGCAGCGGCAATGCGGGCACGACCAACGCGCTGCGGGCTTTCGGCACGGGTGCCGGCGTACTGGTATTTGCGGGAGACTGTCTGAAATGTCTGCTCGCCGTGCTGGTTGTAAGAGCAGTGATCGGGAAAATGAATCCTGATCTGCAGTATCTGGCCGGTATTTATGCGGCTTTCGGATGCATTCTCGGGCATAATTTCCCTTTCTTTATGAATTTCAAAGGCGGCAAGGGAATTGCCTGCACGGCGGGACTGGTGCTGACTTACCCGCTGCCGATGATCATTATCGAACTGGCGCTGTTTTTCGGCCCCGCGTTCCTGACACATTATGTCTCGCTGGGGTCGCTGCTCATCAACATCGGTCTGATCGTCGGTACGGTGATCCTCGGATCACGGGGAGTTCTTCCGATCAGAACATCTTCGCTGCCCGAACTGTATATCCTGATCATCCTGATCGCCGCACTTGCATTTTATCAGCACAGGGAGAATATAAAACGGCTTATTGCCGGAAATGAGAGAAAGACCTATTTGTTTAAGAAAAAATAATAGAAGAACGGAGCTGTTATGCCTGTACGGGAAATGCCGCCGCACATTGCGACACTCATACTGATTGCGTTTCTGGCCCTGCTCACGATGATCGTGATCAGGATCACCGATCTCCGCCAGAAAAAGAAGTATATCGCGAGTCTTCGAAGAAACTACGGAAAAACGCCGGGGATCCGCTATCAGGCCGAAGAATTCGAGAGTATCGGCCGTTTCGCGGAAGATCGGAAAGATACCCGGTTTTACGTGGATGATACGACATGGAATGACATCGGGATGGACGATATCTTCCTGATGATCAACAATACCGTTTCCTCCTGCGGGGAAGACGTGCTTTACGCGATGCTGCGCCTACCTTCTTTTATGGAAGAGGAACTCGCGGAACGGGACCGGCTTGCGGAGTGGTTTGACACCCATGAAAAAGAAAGGGTGAACGTACAGTATGCACTGTCCCTTGTCGGACGGAAGCGTCATATGTCGCAGTACGAATATATCTGCAAACTGGACGATGCCGAAAAAGTTAATACGTTCCGATATGCCGCGCTCCTTGTTCTTGCGCTCTTCAATATCGCGCTTTTTTTCATCAGGCCGGTATGGGGAGTTCTGTGCCTTGTACCGCTGATGATCCTGAACCTGCGGCTGCAGTTCCGAAATGAGGACAGGACCAGGCTGTATGTGCAGAGCTTCAACAGCGTGATGCGCTTTCTGGCCGCCTCAAAGAATCTCTCTCATCTCGGGTACCCCGAACTCAAATCCTATACGGACGAGCTGGATCACATACGGAAAAAGTTTGCGGGATTTGTGAGGGGGTCTTTTGTTGTTACATCCAGCGGGACGGTAGGAAACGGTCCCGGAGATGCGATCCTCGAGTATCTGAAACTTTTCTTCCATCTGGACATGCTGAAATTCAACCAGATGTTAAACAGCTATCGCGGGCACCGGGAAGACTGCATCCGGATGATCGAGATCCTGGGCACGCTTGATGCATGCGCCGCGATCGGCTCTTTCCGTCATCTTATGCCGTACTTCTGCAGGCCTGTCTGGGAGAGCGATGCGGAGAATCCGACACAGAAGACGGGAATGGCGGTCGAAGAAATGTATCATCCGATGATCGAGAATCCTGTGACGAACAGCTTTTCGATGTCGGGGGGAAATCTTGTAACAGGCTCCAATGCTTCCGGTAAATCCACGTTCCTGAAAAACTGTGCGATCTGCGCGATGCTGGCACAGGGGATCGATACGGTTCCGGCAAAGCACTACCGCGCCGACTTCATGAAGATCATGAGTTCGATGGCCCTGACGGACAATCTGGCGGCCAAAGAAAGCTACTTTATTGTAGAACTCAAATCCATCAGGAGGATCCTTGAGGAAGCAGACCGGGGCGGAAAGCTGCTCTGTCTTGTGGACGAAGTCCTGCGCGGAACCAATACCGTGGAACGGATCGCTGCATCGTCAAAGATCCTCGAAAAACTGAAACGGCCGAACGTTCTTGCGTTCACGGCGACTCATGATATCGAACTGACCTATCTGCTGGAGGGGATCTTTACCAACTGGCATTTTGAGGAAAGCGTGACAGATGACGACGTGACATTCGATTACAGGCTGCGCGAGGGAAGAGCGACGTCCCGGAATGCCATCCGTCTGTTGAAAGTGATGGGATTTGAAGAAGAAATCGTGAGCGGGGCAGCAAAACGGGCGGAGACATTTGACGCGGAAGGCGTCTGGAAATGACCGGGGAATAATCTTCGGGAAGAGGCAGGGAGGAATTATTTCATTGAATAAGACAGCCGTGAAAATCTATACCGACGGTTCCGCAAGAGGAAATCCCGACGGTCCGGGAGGTTACGGCGTCGTCCTGCAGTTCACGGACAGCAAAGGCAATCTGCATGAGAGAGAGCTGTCCTGCGGGTATGAAAAAACGACAAACAACCGCATGGAACTCATGGGCGCCATCGCCGGGCTCGAGGCTTTGACAAAGCCATGCGCCGTGGAGCTGTATTCGGATTCGAAATACCTGACGGATGCGTTCAATCAGCACTGGATCGGGAACTGGATCAGAAGGGGCTGGAAAAAAGCGGACAAATCGCCGGTCCTAAACACCGATTTGTGGGAGAGGCTCCTGAAAGCGGCGGAACCGCACGACGTGACATGGATCTGGGTCAAAGGACACGCAGGCAACCCGGTCAATGAGCGCTGTGACAAACTGGCCACAGCAGCGGCGGACGCCGTCAGAAAATAAGAGAAAGTATTTGCACAACATGCCGGAACACCGTTCCGGCTTTTTTTATTCAAAAAAAACCAAAAAGCACTTGCGGGAAGAGAAAAGGAGTGCTATATTTACTACGACAGATATAGTACGACAGACGATGCAACATCAGACGATGTATTGCCAGACAAAGTATAATAGTGACACCGAAAGAAAGCAGAGGGCAGGATTTTGGCAGGAATCAGCAGTGATATCATACGCGGATACAACGACACGATGATTTTGTATCTGCTGCTTGACAGACCGTCCTACGGATACGAGATCTCGCGAACGATCCGCATGATGACGGACGGAAAATACGCCATGAAAGAAACGACGCTATATTCTGCGTTTACGAGAATGGAGAAGAACGGTTATATCAATTCCTTTTCGATGAACGCGGAAAACGGGAAGCGCCGGACGTATTACAGGATCACGGAGAACGGGAAAGCGTATTACGAGGAAAAAAGGACAGAGTGGGAACTCACGAAAGATGTCGTTGAGCGGTTCATCGCTCCGGGCGGAGTGAGAAAGATCACGGAGGACAGAAAATAATGGAAACGATCAGAAATTATCTTGAATCAATGTTCCGCGCCATGCCGAACACTCCGGAAGTGCGCCGCGCAAAAGACGAACTTCTTCAGATGATGGAAGATAAGTATACGGAGCTTCTCAGCGAAGGAATGACGGAAAATGCCGCCGTAGGCACCGTGATCTCCGAATTCGGAAATCTGGACGAACTGTCCGAAACGCTCGGGATCAGCCGTTTTCTTCCGGTAAAAGCGGAACCTGTTTCTGCCGGCGGTACAGATAAAGCACCGGAAGACGGGAAAACATTCTCACAGGGATCTGCGCAGGGAAGGACACTTCTTCTTGATGAGGTAAAAGATTATCTGAAGGATGACCGGAAATCCTGCATTTTCCGTTCCCTGGGGATTTTCTGCTGTATCATCAGCGTATGCGGACCGATCGTGTTTTCCGGGATCGGGAGCATCTTCGGCGGCGGGCTGGAGGATTTCATAACGATGATCGGTGTCATCCTCATGTTTGTGCTGGGGATTCTCGGCGTACTGCTCATCGTCTATTCCGGGAAGATCCAGAAACCCTGGAAATACATGCACAGAGGAGTCAGCATCGACTACTCGACCGCGATGTATCTCGAGGAACTGATCGAGACTGAAGGACCGAAGCTCAGCATGATCAGGATCGTAGGGATCATTCTTTGCGTACTGTGCTGGATCCCGGCGGCCATTTTCGGCACCATCCGTTTTATGAATGATCTCTTTTCAAATATCGGAGCCGGTTTCCTGTTTGTGATGGCCGGGGTCGGCGTAATGATGATCGTTTTTGCCGGCAGCTATCATACGGCTGCGAGGAGGCTGCTCCGGGCCAATGACAGGGCGACGATGGGCGGACAGTTCACGAAAATGCAGCGGGAGGAAAACGAGAACGTCACGAAGACAGGGATCCTTTCCGTTTACTGGCCGACGGTGACCTGCATTTACCTGTGCTGGAGCTTCCTCACATTCCACTGGTATAAGAGCTGGCTGATCTGGCCGATCGCCGCCATTATTCATTCCGTGATCAAAATGAATGTCAAAGCTGGAAGAAAACAGTAAGACCGGTGCCGCAATAGTCAGTTGGGGGAAAAAATGAGAAAAGTATACCTTGCGTTTATAACGATCGTCACGATCGTCTGCATTCTGATCGGTTCTTACCGGAACCTTGTGCACAGCAGGAGCGAATATGCCGAATCGCATCCCGCGGAATGGGAAGAAAGCGAATATGAGCCGGCGGCGGAAGAACATACATGGGAATTCGATGAAGCCATAAGTGCGGTCGATGTTGATCTGGAGGTCGGCAATGTATCCATCCTGGAAGGTACGGGCTTCATCGAGGCGGATCAACACGATTTCTCTTCTTATGAAATCTCGGACGGAGTGCTGAAGATCAAACAGAATCCTTCTTATAAGAATCACTGGGAAAACACGGAGCCCGACCCCGTCGTGACGGATAATATGCCGCATATATGGATCTATCTGCCGGAAACGGATCTGGTCGAATCTGTATCTGTGGATCTTAAAGCCGGTGCATTTGATATGAGTTCCATGCACCCGGATAATATCAGTATCAATTGCGATCTGGGAGATATCCGGCTGGAAAGCGTAGACTTTATTCACGGGCAGATTTTCGCCAAGATGGGAAATATCACATTGGAGAGTATTTCCTTCACGGATCTGACCGTCGATGAGAAAATGGGGAATATTTATATCTACAGCAGGTCCGATCTCTCCGGATATGAAAAGAATCTTTCCGTAAAGCTTGGCGTTCTGAACATGAACGGAGCAAATATCGGACGCACGGTCAGCTCCGAAGGGTCGGACGGGAAACTGTCCGTGGCAAATGATATGGGAGATGTCGATGTCAGCTGGGATATGTGATGACAAAACGTATACATCATTTTCTTTACGAAAAGAACGCTTTGTGCTATGATAGCACAAGCGTTTTTTATTTTGGAAAGGACGGATCCCGGATCCGTAATCGGTTAAGGATATGCAGAAATACGGTGTGAATGAACTCAGAAAGATGTTCCTTGATTATTTCGAACAGAAGAACGGCCATCTTATTATGAAGAGTTTTTCGCTCGTTCCTCACGGGGACAAGAGCGTTCTTCTTATCAACGCTGGCATGACGCCGCTCAAGCCTTACTTCACTGGCGCGGAAATACCGCCGAGACGACGCGTCGCGACCTGTCAGAAATGCATTCGTACGGGCGATATCGAAAATGTCGGCAAGACTGCCCGCCACGGTACGTTTTTCGAGATGCTCGGCAATTTCTCTTTCGGCGACTATTTTAAGACGGAAGCGATCCACTGGACGTGGGAGTTCCTGACGGACGTCGTCGGCCTCGATCCGGACAGACTGTATCCGTCGGTCTATCTTGACGACGACGAAGCGTACGATATCTGGCACAAAGAGATCGGCGTGCCGGAAAACAGGATCTACCGTTTCGGAAAAGAAGATAATTTCTGGGAACACGGCGCAGGGCCGTGCGGTCCGTGCTCGGAAGTCTATTACGACCGCGGAGAGCAGTACGGCTGCGGAAAACCGGACTGCGCGCCGGGATGCGACTGCGATCGTTATATGGAGATCTGGAACAACGTCTTTACACAGTTCGAAAATGACGGACACGGCAACTATACGACGCTCTCCCAGAAGAACATTGATACCGGCATGGGCCTTGAAAGACTTGCCGT
>DBVZ01000008.1:12145-17652 GCA_002308255.1 Lachnospiraceae bacterium UBA1251
CGTGCCCTGCGCGACAGGATCTGCGAGATCGCAGGCAAGACTTATAAAGCGGATCATGAGGATGACGTTTCGATCCGCGTGATCACGGATCATATCCGTTCCGCGACATTTATGATCTCCGACGGCATTACACCCTCTAATGCGGAGAGAGGTTATGTCCTCCGCAGACTGATCAGAAGAGCTGCCCGTCACGGACGGCGTCTCGGAATTAAGGATGCGTTTCTTGCAGACCTTTCCCGGACAGTGATCGAGACTTCCAAAGAAGGATATCCGGAGCTCGAAGAAAAAGAAACATTCATCCATGAAGTTCTCGCACGCGAAGAAGCTACGTTCGGAAGGACGATCGACCAGGGCCTGAGCATTCTCGCGGGACTTGAAAACGAAATGAAAGAGAGCGGTGCCTCTGTCCTTGCGGGCGATAAGGCATTTGAGCTCTATGACACCTACGGGTTCCCGATGGACCTCACGAAAGATATCCTCGAGGAAAAAGGATACGGGATCGATGAGGAAGCATTTGCGAAATGCATGCAGGAACAGAAGGAACGTGCGCGCGCAGCCAGAAAGACCCAGAACTACATGGGTGCCGCCGCGACCGTTTACGATGAGATCGACAATGCTGTAACGAGCGTATTTACAGGATATGATCACCTTGAGGACGACGGAAAGATCCTTGTCCTGACTACAAAGGTGGATGAAGAAAACTACGGTGAGATCGTCGATGCGCTCGCAGAAGGAGACGAGGGCACGGTCATCACCGACGTGACTCCTTTTTATGCTACCATGGGCGGCCAGGTCGGCGATAAGGGAATGATCTTTTCCGGTGACAACGCTTTTGAGGTCCGGGAGACCATTCAGCTGCGCGGCGGAAGAGTCGGCCATGTCGGCATCGTGACGAACGGCGTGATCCGGACAGGAGAGACGGCGCATCTTGCCGTCGGACAGCGGCGGAATGATACCGCGAAGAATCACAGCGCGACGCATCTCCTTCAGAAAGCTCTGAAGATCGTACTCGGCGACCACGTCGAGCAGAAGGGCTCCTACGTGGATCCGGAAAGGCTTCGTTTTGACTTCGTGCATTTCAAGCCGATGTCTGCGGAGGAGATCGCGGAAGTCGAAAAGATCGTCAATGATGAGATCCATGCGGCGCTTGCCGTAAAGACGGATATCATGGGGATCGAAGAAGCGAGAAAGACCGGCGCGATGGCTCTGTTCGGCGAAAAGTACGGCGATGAAGTCCGCGTTGTTTCCATGGGCGATTTCTCCATTGAACTGTGCGGCGGAACGCATGTGAAGAATACGGCTGACATCGGGATGTTCAAGATCGTTTCCGAGAGCGGTATCGCGGCCGGTGTGCGCAGGATCGAAGCGCTGTCGGGCAGAGGCGTTCTTGATTATTATGCGGGAGTGGAGAAGAATCTCAACGAAGTGGCAGCCGTGCTGAAGACGAACCCGGCTGAATGCGCGGACCGCGCGGCTCATCTCCTTGCGGAGATCAGGAGCCTTCACTCGGAGATCGAATCCCTTAAGACAAAAATGGCGCAGAATTCTCTCGGAAGTGCGGGAGACTCCGCCCGTGAGATCAACGGCGTCAAAGTACTCTGCACGGCGCTCGAAGGCGCGGACATGAACGGACTGCGGACGCTGTCGGATGAGCTGAGGGCGAAACTCGGGGAATCCCTGATCGTTCTCGCCAGCAGTGCCGAGGGCAAGGTGAATCTTGTGGCAGCGGCTACGGACGGCGCGGTGAAGAAAGGCGCTCACGCCGGCAATCTCATAAAAGCGATCGCGCAGATCGTCGGCGGAGGCGGCGGCGGACGTCCGAACATGGCGCAGGCAGGCGGCAAGGACGCTTCGAAGATCGGTGAAGCGATCGCGAAGGCGAATGAGATCGCAGAAAAAATGCTTGGCTGATCCGGCAAAAAAATCCATTGACGAATCCGGCAAATCTGCTATAATCAAGCATGTGCGTAAACAAAACAGGCAAATAACCCTTGATTCCCTATGATTCGCACAATTTTTGAACCGGAGGGAGGGTAGAAGATATGGCAAATGTAATCGTTAAAGAAAATGAGACTCTTGACAGCGCTCTGAGGAGATTCAAAAGAAGCTGCGCGAAAGCCGGCATCCAGCAGGAGATCCGCAAGAGAGAACACTATGAAAAGCCTAGTGTCCGCCGCAAGAAAAAGTCGGAAGCCGCTAGAAAGCGCAAATATAATTAATTGATGTAAATCGTTGAATCCCTGGCGCACCGTCAGGGATTCTGTTTCGTAGAAAGGAGAATGACATGGGCGTTTTCATAAAGACCTATGCGGCGGAGACACATAAAAGGCCCGCTGGATCAAGACCGCTCAGCATTCTCATGATCGGAGATCTGCACGGAAAGCAGTACGGCAGGCAGAACCGCGAGCTTCTTGAGGCAATCCGCAGAATGAGGCCGGATTTCGCTGTGACGGTCGGCGATATGATGCTTGCCGTTCCGGATTTCGATATTACCGATCTTCTGACTTTCTATGAAGAGCTGAGAGGGATCTGTCCTGTTTTTGCCGTCAACGGCAATCACGAGACAAAGATGAAACTCCACACGGTCACATTCGGCACCATTTACAAAGAGTATGACCATGAGCTGCAGCGCATGGGAGTGCACGTCATGAACAACAGCGGTATTTCCGCGGTGATTGACGGAATGCCGCTCCGCGTCTGCGGATATGAAGCACCGCTTGAAAAATACGCAAGATTCCGCATTCCCAAATGCAGGGAGGATGAGATCCGCGACGCGCTCGGGAGATGCGAGGCAGAGCCGTATACGATCCTTCTCGCCCACGATCCCGCATTTGCAAAGACTTACTTTAAATGGGGCGCGGACCTGATCCTGAGCGGACATTACCACGGCGGCCTCATCCGGGTCGGCAGACAGGCTCTCATGAGTCCGTACGGATTTCCGCTCCCGAGATACGGCTACGGAATGTACAGGAACGGGGAGCAGACCATGATCGTCACCGCAGGTGCGGGGAATCACAGGATCCCCGTCAGGATCGGCAATCCGGAAGAGATCGTGCAGATTATCATAGACCACGCGGAGGAATAAGAGCTGTTCCGCGTAAGAAAGGAAGTCCCGCAGACCGCGGGCAGGAAAAAGTATGGGAATTCCCGTAAAACTGCAGGAATTCGAGGGTCCTCTTGATCTGCTGCTTCATCTTATCGATAAGAATAAAATCAGCATTTTCGATATCCCGATCACCGAGATCACAAATCAGTATCTGGAGTATATCCGTTCCATGAAAGAACAGGATATGAACGTCGCCAGCGAATTTATGGTAATGGCGGCAGAACTGCTGGATATCAAATGCCGGATGCTTCTTCCGAAGGATCCGGAAAAAGAAGAAGAGGAAGATCCCAGAGAGGAGCTCGTAAGAAGGCTTCTGGAGTACAAGACTTATAAATATATGTCCTATGAGCTGCGCGACCGGATGGAAGAGGAAAACAGCATTTTCCGGGAAGCGGCGATCCCAAAGGAGGTTCTGAGCTGGAGACCGAAGGCGGAGCCGGAAGAACTTCTCGGGGATACGACTCTCGACGTCCTGCATGCGATCTTTAAAGAAGTTCTTCGCAGACAGAAAGACAAGATCGACCCCGTCGGCAGCGAATTCAGGGAAGTGAAGGCGGATCAGGTCAATATAGACGACAAGGTCAGGGAACTGGCCGGATACGCCAAGACACACCGCAGTTTTTCTTTCAGAAACCTGATGAAGAAACAGAAGACAAAGCTGCAGACGATCGTCATGTTCCTTGCCGTTCTGGAGTTTATGAAGGCAGGATATATCACTGTCAGACAGGATCACCTTTTTGACGATATGGAGATCGAAGCCGTGGAAGGCACCGATTTTGACAATATCGACAGCAACGGAGAACTAATGGATGAATATAAAGCAGACGGAAGCGGCAATTGAAGCGATCCTCTTTGCGGAAGGGGACGCGATCGATGAAAAAAGGATCGCGCTGAGCCTGGATCACGATGTGGAGACGATCCGGAAGATCCTCGGCGATATGCAGCTGCGCTATCAGGAAGAGGACCGGGGGATCCGTCTTATCGAACTGGACGGCGCCTGGCAGCTTGCAACCAAGAAAGAATACTATGATATCCTGATCAAGCTGGAGATCACCGCAAAAAAGCCTCGCCTGACGGACGTATTGATGGAGACGCTCGCGATCATAGCCTATAAACAGCCGGTGACACGCCTTGAGATCGAGCAGGTCCGAGGTGTTTCCTGCGACCACGCGGTCAACAGACTGATCGATTTCGGTCTTGTGGAAGAAGCCGGACGGCTGGATGCGCCGGGAAGACCGATCCTTCTTGGAACGACGGAGGCGTTCCTCCGGTATTTCGGACTTCGAAGCGCACATGAACTGCCGGAAGTCGATCCGGTGAGGGCTGCCGATTTCCGCGCCGAGGCGGAAAAAGAGGTTCCCGGAAATAGCTGAATCTTATGGAACCATCATTTATTAGTATCTTAAATTTGACGGAACCATGTTGATATATCCTTGAAAATCGGATAAAATAAATCCAAATGTTGTATATTTAACAGGAGGTAACAGGATGAGTGAAACGCCTACCAGGAAATTGCTGGCTGTTTTGCTGACAGTGCTTCTTCTTCTTCCGGTCCTGACTGCCTGCTCGAAGAGCAGCGGCACACTCGAACTGGAGGCGAAGAACGCTATCGAAGAAGAAACGGTCGCACAAATCACACAGTACACGAATGACAGTATCGGTGCGCTTCTCACCAAAAACACCTATCAGGCTTATGCGGATTACAGGGCACAGGGACAGGTCCTCGTTAACCCGTCATTTGACAACAGCCTCGATCAGCGCTGGGGTGACTTTGTTGAAAAACACGGTGAGGTGAAAGACGCCAAAGCAGTTGAATCAGAGGCGAAGGAAGAAGGCTTTGTAAGCCATCTTGTCCTGACCGGCGAAGACGATCAGATGATGCGCTTGAACATTTCGTTCGATAAGGCCGGAAATCCTTTCGCTACGACACTCGAGCCTTACGCGGATGATTCCAATATGACGTTTGGAGAGAAAATGGCACAGGCCGGTATGAATACGCTGGTCGGTCTCCTTGTCGTTTTCTGCGTCCTGGTCCTGCTGTGTCTCATCATTTCGGCATTTAAATTCATCGGCGCTGCAGAAAGCCGTCTGTCCAAGAAAAATGCTCCGGCAGCAGCACCTGTTGCAGCAGCACCCGCTAATCTGACAGATGACAAAGAACTTGTCGCCGTGATCGCGGCAGCCGTTGCGGCGAGCGAAAACATTTCCACGGATGATTTTGTCGTCAGTTCCATCACACGTGCCTGAAATATCCGGCAGCAGGATTAAATGTAAGGAGAGAATACAATTATGAAAAACTTTACCATAACCGTTAACGGAACCGCATACAATGTTTCGATCGAAGAAAAAGCGACCGGTGATGCTCCCGTGAAAGCGGCGGCAGTTCCGGCAGCTGCACCGT
>DBVZ01000008.1:17662-18225 GCA_002308255.1 Lachnospiraceae bacterium UBA1251
GGCTCCCGCTCCTGCTCCCGCGGGAGGTGCGGGAAGCGTGGAAGTAACGGCTTCCCTTCCCGGCAAGGTCTTTAAGGTGGAAGCGGCTGCAGGTCAGGCAGTGAAAGCCGGCGATGCGATCGTGATCCTTGAAGCGATGAAGATGGAAGTTCCGGTCGTTGCCCCGCAGGACGGAACCATCGCCAGCATCAATGTCAGTGTCGGCGACGGCGTGGAAGCGGGGACGCTTCTTGCAACTATGAACTGAGAAGGTCGTTAGGAGGAATATAATATGTCATATGTGGCAGAAACCCTGTCAAATCTGCTTCACCAGAGCGCCTTCTTCAATCTGACATGGGGAAACTANNTCGTTGTCGCCTGCGTGTTCCTGTATTTGGCAATCGCAAAAGACTATGAACCGCTGCTCCTTGTGCCGATCGCATTCGGAATGCTGCTGGTCAATATTTACCCGGAAATCATCGCTGATCCCACAAAAACATCCAACGGTGTCGGCGGTCTGTTCTACTTCTTCTATAAGATGGACGAATGGTCGCTTCTCCCCTCGCTGATCTTTATGGGCGTCG
>DBVZ01000008.1:18236-18377 GCA_002308255.1 Lachnospiraceae bacterium UBA1251
CTTCGGTCCGCTGATCGCGAATCCGATCAGCTTCCTTATGGGAGCGGCCGCCCAGCTCGGTATCTACGTCGCATATTTCTTTGCGATGTTCCTCGGATTCAACGGACGCGCGGCAGCTGCGATCTCCATCATCGGCGGTGC
>DBVZ01000056.1:0-4609 GCA_002308255.1 Lachnospiraceae bacterium UBA1251
ACCTACCGCACCTATGAGGAAATGGTGGCGGAAGGCATTCCGACCAAATACAGCGGCGTATATGAGACCATCGACAAGGGCGGCGCGTTCATCGATCCGTTCACCGGACAGGGCGACCCCAACAACGTGATGAACTACGGCATTTTCCTCGCCGAAGTGGAAGTCGATAAGAAGACCGGCAAGACGACCGTCCTGAAATACAGAGTCGTCGCGGACGTAGGTATCATCGGCAACCGGCTGGCAGTTGAAGGCCAGGGGTACGGCGGCATTTCCCATACGGTCGGATTCGCTCTTTCCGAAGCTTACGGCGTACCGGAGAAATCCGGCACGATGGTAGGCGCGGGCATTCCGTATATCAAGGATATTCCGGACGATATCGAGATCACCTTCGTCGAGAATCCGAGAGAACACGGACCGCACGGTTCGGCCGGTTGCTCCGAGCTCTTCCAGTCCGGCGGCCACATGGCTGTCATTAACGGCATTCGCGACGCCGTCGGCGTCCGGATTTATGAACTGCCGGCATCGGCGGAAAAGGTCAAAGCCGCTATGGAAGCCAAAGCGGCGGGCGAAGAACTCAAGCCGGAGAAATACTATCTCGGACCGGATATGTTCGATGTGATCGAAGGCGCACTCGAAGCGAAGGCGGCGCAGGCACAGTAAAGCAGGTAAGAGATAAAAATGGAATTAGCAGAATACAGTGTATTCTCTGATCGATGCTTCAGGGACACACCCCCGCCTTGCGCGGCGGTGTGTCCCCTCGCATATGATGTAAGAGAATTTATCCGATTGATGCAGAAGGGGTCGGTCCGCAGCGCATATAAGATCATCCGGAACAGTCTGATCTTCCCGTCTGTCATAACGAAGATCTGTCCGGGCACCTGTCAGAACGCGTGTGTGAGAGGCAGGATCGGGGACGGAAGCGTTGACCTGCGGAGCCTCGAACAGATCTGTGTGGACAAAATGGCGGGCAAAGATCCCGAGCGCTATAATATCCCCCGGAAACAGAACCGGGCAGCCGTCATCGGCGCGGGTCTGTCGGGTCTTGCGTGCGCGTACAGACTGGCCTCTTTCGGGTATCCGGTGACGGTTTACGAAAGAGACAGCCTGATCGGGGGCCGTTTTGAGGACGGGATCGACAGGCAGTGGGTCCATGACGAGATCACCAGGGAGTTCAAGGCTGTAAAATGTGATTTTTCCATGGAAACGGAGATCGGCTCTCTCGCGGACATCAGCGCGGAAGCGGTCTATATCGCGACAGGGAAAGACGGCGTTCCGTTCCGGGACGAGGCGAGCGGGGCTTTTTCCGGGATCCTTCTCCGGGGAGGCGCGCTGACAGGCGCGGATACCATGGAATCCGTCCGGATGGGTCTTTCCGCGGCGGAGGCAATAAACAACCGCCTTCTGACCAGCCGGGAGGCCGGACGGGAAGAGCTGGAGATCGCCGTACCCGAAAGGAGCGCGGACAGGAGATACTATGATCTTTCCTATGATCTGGGCGTTCCGGAGGAAATACCGGAGAAAGGCGCGGCGGAGGCGTTCCGGTGCATGCGGTGCAATTGCTCGGCGTGTTACGACGTCTGCCCGCTGATGGAAAAGCACAGGCAGTATCCGAAAAAGATCACCAGCGAGATCATCGTCACGCTCAAGCCGAATAAATCAAAACGAACTGCGGTGCGCATGCTCATGGGATGTACAGAGTGCGGCGCCTGCCGGGAGGCCTGCCCGGAGAAGATCGATATGGGAAAATGCCTGCAGGAGGCAAGGTCCGATTTTTACGAGAGCGGCGCGATGTCGCCGGCTTTCCACGATTACTGGCTGCAGGATATGGCGTTCTGCGAGTCGGAGGAGGCGAGGATCCTGCAGATCGGGGATGAGAGCAGGCCTGCGGACGTCCTGTTCTTCCCGGGGTGCCAGCTGTCGGCTTCGCTGCCGGAGTATACCGCCGCGGCATACGGGGCTTTGAAAAAAGCCTGTGACAACCCCGCGATGCTTCTTGCCTGCTGCGGCGTGCCGGCAAAATGGGCCGGGCACCGGCAGGAATATGAAGAGATACGGAAACAGATCACCGCGGACTGGGAGAGGGCCGGAAGACCGACGGTGGTCACAGCCTGTCCGTCGTGTCTGGAAAGTATGAAAACGCTGCATCCGGATATGAAGATCCTTTCGTATTACCGGTTTATGGAGCAGCACCCGGAAATGTCCGGCGGAAAGAATCTTTCCGGTTCCGGAAAAGCAGCCGGATCCGTCAAAGTGAAAGTGATTGATCCGTGCTCCGGCGTTTCGGAACCGGAAATGGCTTCGTCCGTGCGGAAATTGCTGACAGATGCCGGATATGATATCATCAATCCGGAGCCGGAGTTTGCGTGCTGCGGGTTCGGCGGGCATATTTACAACGCCGTACCGGCTCTGCACGACACATTTGCGGCCAGGAGAACAGAGGATATCGAAGATACGGACGTCATCGCAGCCGCTTACTGCGCAAACTGCAGGGATATCCTGGCTTACCGGGGAGCCGACGCAAGACATGTGATCGGAATGCTCCTCGGGATCTCCGAGGAAAGACGGAGACCGCCGGAGCTCAGCATAAGAAGAGAGAACAGACGGATCGCAAAGAAGGATCTTGCAGGAGAGAACGCTTCCGGCTCGGAAGAGGCGCAGACGGAAAAAACGGAGAAACAGGGCGGAATGACGGAGATAAGGATACCCGAAAAGCTGATCGACAAAATGGACCGGGAACTGATCCTGCGGGAACAGGCGGAAGAGATCATCCGGGATGCGGAAGCGTCCGGAAATAAGATCTTTGACGAAAAGGACAACCGTTATATTGCCCACAGAAAATTCGGAACGGTCACGATCTGGGTCGTTTATACCGTTGAAAATACCGTTTCCGCAGCCGCGGAGCTGTCCGGGAAAGCGGATCCGGGAAGCGTCATTACCGTTGAAAATGTCTACTGCCACAGAATGGAGATCAGGGAGGGCCCGTGATGAAGTGCTGCAAATGCAACGTCGAGATGGTCGAGAAAAAAACGACGTTTGACTACCTCGGCCACGAGGCCAGTTATCCGGTCCTGCGGTGTCCTGTCTGCGGGCAGGCTTATGTGCCGGAGGAGCTGGCGGCCGGAAAAATAGCGGATGTGGAAAAGCTTCTTGAAGAAAAGTGACGGCAGAAGATAAGACAGCAGGAGAATACATGCGGAAATTTATGGTCGTGAGCGGATTCCTCGGATCCGGCAAAACGACGGTGATGATGGCGCTCACGAATCACCTCAACCAAACCGGCCGGAAAGCGGCGATGATCTCTAATGATCTCGGCCGCAAAGGGCTGGCGGATTACCGGTACTCCAGGGCGGCCGGCGTCGTTTCCGAGGAGATCAGCGGGGAATGCATCTGTTTTATCACCGAAAACCTGATCGAGAGGCTGCGGAGACTCTACAGCGACGGCGGCTGTGAAATGATCATGTCGGATATTCCGGGATTCGGAGTCGGCGCGCTGGAACATGTGTACGGCAAACTGCGGGAAAAGTATCCGGACGATTGTGAACTGGCGCCGTTTACGGTCATAACGGAAGGCTCTTCTCTTCGAAAACTGATGAACAAAGGGGATTCGGCGCTTCCCGACGAGATGAAATATCTGCTGCGGTCCCAGCTCCTTGAAGGCGACCTTATTGTCCTGAACAAGGCGGATCTGTATACGGAGGAAGAGAGAGAGGAATATGAGAGGTTTCTCAGAACCCTCTGCCCTTCCGTTCCGGTCCTGACCGTTTCCGCTCTGACGGGGGAGGGTATTCCCGGGCTGGCGGAGTATCTGTGCAGCCACGGGACAGAATTTCCGGAGCCTGATTTTAATGTGACGGAAGAGCAGTTCGAAGCGGCGTTCGGAAAGCTGAGCATGTACAACTGCCAGTATTACGCGGAAGTCTGCTGCGATGATTTTGACGCGAATGCATACCTTACGGAACTTGCGGAGGAGATCCGGGACCGTCTTGCGGAAAAAGGATATGATACTCCTCATCTCAAGCTGTTCGCACAGTCGGAGGACGGAGATTACTGTAAGGCCGATCTGCTCGGGGTGAAGGAAAATGTGATCCTTACCCGCAGGATGAAACACCGGTGCGTTGATCTTCCGGTCGTTCTCAATACGACCTCCGCCGCGGATTCCGTTTATCTTGCGAAAACGATCGACGAATCGATCCGGCTTGTATCAGGCCGGTATAACCTGTCCGTCGCTGTTTACTATAAGGAATGCTTCGGACTTAATGAGGAAGGGAGAATCTGATGATAAAAACAGCCTGTCTTCTTGATAAAGAAAACGGAACCGTGCCGGGTCTGTTCAGCGACGCGGCTTATGTTGTGCTGATCGACGCCGAAAACGGCGCGGTCCTGAAGGAATTTTCCCGCGGCGGCATTTCCGATACGGAATTTGCCCGCCGGATAGCGAAAGAAGATCCGGAGGCGGTGATCACGGGAGAGATCAATCAGGAGCCGTTTGAGGTCCTCGCCGAGGAATACGGCATCACCAGATACGACGGCGCCGGACTGGGAGCGGAGGAAGCGGTCCGGCTGATGAACCGGTATCAATTAAGGATCATCCCGGATTATATCGGCGGGC
>DBVZ01000056.1:4614-11925 GCA_002308255.1 Lachnospiraceae bacterium UBA1251
CTGCCACTCGGGCGGGGAATGCCACGAACACTGATCTTTTCGGAAATACCGGTGAAATGAACACAAACACCCGAAGTACAGAAAATGAGCCCGGCAGCGCAGGCGCCATGGAAAAAGAAGAGATCTTCAGAAATACATACTCCCTCTGCCCGGTATGCCTGAAAAAAATTCCGGCATATCTCATGCGGAAAAACGGAAAAAACGGCATATGGATGCAGAAGTCTTGCCCGGAGCACGGGGAGTTCTGCGTAAAAGTCTGGAATGACAGGACGGATCTTGAAAAATGGACCGCACGGGAAGAACCTCTTACGGAAGCGCAGACGGAATCGTGCGGGGGAGCCTGCCGGACCTGTCAGGGAAGCGTCCACGGGCAGGGCACCTGCTGCGTAATCCTGGAAGTGACAAAGGCCTGCAATATGCATTGCCCTTTTTGCTTCGCGCGCGGCGGAGAGAACGAGGAAACACCGTCGTATACGGCACTGTGCAGGGCGATCGACGAGATCGCACGAATGGGAAACGGCCCCCTGATCCAGTTCGCGGGAGGAGAACCGACTCTCCGCGACGATCTTCCGGAACTCGTACGATACGCGAAGGAGGCGGGCTGTCAGTATACCCAGGTCAATACCAACGGGATCCGGCTNNAGCCGGGCTGGATATTGTATTTCTGCAGTTTGACGGCACGGATGAGGCGGTATACAGAACACTGCGCGGAAGGGAAATGCTGGAGATCAAGCGGAAAGCCATCCGCACCTGCGGCAGATACCTGATCGGAGTGACTCTGGTGCCGACGATCGTCCGGGGCGTCAACGACAACGGGATCGGAAATATCGTGAGGGAAGCGGCGGATGCATTCCCGGCCGTAAAAGCTGTCCATTTCCAGCCGGTCACCTATCTCGGAAGAGTGCCTTATCCGGCGGAAGCGCTGCCGGATCACTACACGCTGGATGAGCTGATGGCGGATCTGTGCGAGCAGACGGGCATACCGGAATCCGCGCTTCTGCCCTCCCGGTGCGACCATGCCATGTGTGAATTCCATGCGACGTTTATGCTCAATGGAAAAAGGCAGCTCGTTCCGATGACGGACCGGGCAGCGGATACGAGACAGGAGCGGACGGACGCCGCAAGGAACCGGCAGTATGTCGCGGAGCACTGGAGAAGAGAGAAGCATCTTGCAGCTGAAAATGCATCCGAACGGGCGGAGGCTCCGCTTCCGGAACGGGATCCCGGGCTGCCTCTTGTCTGCACGGACCGCGAAGAGATGGATTTTGACGCATTCGTCCGGAAAATGAGGACGCAGACAATCAAGATCTCCGTGATGGCATTCCAGGACGCGATGAATATCGATCTTGAGAGGCTGTACCGCTGCAGCCTGCACGTATACGAAGACGGCAGACTTCTGCCGTTCTGCGCGAAATATATGACGCCGGCAGCGGAACTGCCGCCGGCACAGAAGTAAGAAACTCGCTTAAGCGCATTTATCGGAGCAGCATTGAAAAAGCGTGTTAAGGAGGGAAAAACAAATGAACAGGACATTATCAAGAGATGAGATCATCAGCCTTTTTGCGGGCCACCGGCACTGTTCCCAGGTCGTGATGGCGCAGTGGGCGGAGGAGCTGGATCTCGATGAGGAGACGGCGGTCCGCATGATGGCGCCGTTCGGAGGCGGCGCGTTCGACGGAGAGATGTGCGGAGCTGTTTCCGGCGCACTGGCGGTGATCGGGGCTCGTTACGGACATTATGAGCTGGGCGATGCGGAAGGCAATCAGCGCATGATCGCCAAAGTAAAGGAATTCAAGGACGCGTTCAAGGAGAGATACGGGACGCTTGTGTGCCGGGAACTTCTCGGGGAATACGATTTCTCGAAAGAGGGAGATATGCAGCGGGCGGCGGAAAGCGGCATTTTCATGGAGAAATGCACGGGCTTTGTCGGATCGGCGCTGGAGATCCTCGATGAGATCATGGACAGCGAGTGATCCCGCTCACGCTTTCCGGAAAATGAACGAATAATAGGTCGTATTTTCGGGATCGACGCGGCAGCCGTCAAGGACGGACACCCCCGTAACGGCTTTTTCCGCGGCGATCCGCTCTTCCAGACTGCCATACTGCAGGATCGTATCGATCATGTAGTGTGTCAGTTCTTTTTTTCGGTCTTCCGCGCATATACAGGACAAGGGGAGATCCTCCGCAAGACGGAGGACCGCTTCGGGATCCGACTTTTCAGCAAGTGTACTGAGAAGGAGTACGCCTCCCGGTTTCAGAACACGGGAAGCTTCCCGAAGAGCAAATTTGGGATCGTCAAACAGGGTAAGGACACATTCCATCAGGGCGGCGTCGAAGAAAGCATCGGGGTAAGGGAGGTTCGCCGCATCTCCAAGGATAAACTCTCCCTCCGGAAATACTTCTTTTGCGGCGGAAAGCACCGCATCCGAGCAGTCAAGACCATACGGAAGAATACCGAAACGATCCTTCAGAAGCATGATGCTGCGGCCGGTCCCGCAGCCGATATCCAGCACTCTTTCGCCGGGCTGAAGTCCTGCTTCCCCCGCCATTTCCACAGTCAGCGATGTCCCGCCGGGATGGAGGGAGAGCATGCCCGTGCATTTCCTTATCTTTTCTTCGACGGATCCCGCCCGGGACAGCTGGCCGTCATGATTCCGGACGGCCTCATCGGTTCCGCATTTTGTCCGGGAAGCCTCGAAGCGTTCTTCGATCGTGACGATTTCCGTGCCCTGCACCCGTTTGTCGGCGTAGAACAAAAGGTCGGCGGGTGAAGGCGGCAGAAATCTTTTTTCCTGTTTGTCCGGCGCTGCCGCCGGACGGTGGTGGTCTTCGACGAGCTCCGCTATTTCAGGATATCCCTTTTCCCGGAGAAAGGCGGCTCCCGCTTCGGCGTGGCGCGGGCTTAAACGGCAGATGTCATGCAGGAGAGCGGAGGCGCGGAGGAGTTCGCGGTCATAGGAAAACCCTGCATTTTCCAGTTTGTCCAGCAGAGTTTCCAAATAAGCGGCGACGGCTTCCATGTGGCGGACGACATTTTCCGGCGTACCGATTGATTTCCGCAGCCTGTTTATTTCATTTGCATCGGGAAGGATCATTTTACCGCTCCTTTGGGGAGGCATTGTTATCTGCATGGGACGGATCTGCAAAAAAGAGCTGTCTATTATTATACCATGTTCTCCGCAGAGAATCGAACCGCCTGTGCTTGTCATCTTCCTGCCGGATGATGTATAATATTTTTGCAGAAGTTCCAAGGCGCTGAAAGAAAGCGCCGTTTTTTATAAATACCGATTTCTTTATAAAAACAAATCGGTGCTTATCTCTTTCAAAAGGAAACGATTTCCTCTAAGAAGCCGCAGACCCGTCAAAACGCAGAAGGAGCCTCTCATGAAATACGGAGCTGTCATCGTGGCGGCAGGCATGTCGACCCGCATGAAACAGTTTAAACAGCTGATGAAGATAGGCGATATGAGCATCGCCGAGAGAGTCATCGTCAATTTTCAGCGGGCCGGTGTCAAAGATATTGTCATGGTCACCGGCTGCAACGGGGACCAGCTGGAAAAATCACTTAAAGACTTCAATATTTCCTTTGTCCGGAATCCCGATTATGAAACGACGCAGATGTTCGATTCCGCGAAACTGGGGCTGGCAAAGCTGCTCGGCAGATGTGACAGGCTCTTTTTCTGCCCCGTGGACGTCCCGTTCTTCGCGGATCAGACCGTCACGGAGGAGATCCTGCTGATGGATGATAATCCCGACATCCGGGTGGTCATTCCGAGGTGCAATGGGCGGGACGGCCATCCCCTTCTGATCGACAGCCGCGTTCTGCCGGAGATCCTCGCCTACAGCGGTGATCACGGGATGAAAGGAGCGTATGAATCCCTGCCGCCCGGAAGTGCCCTGCGAATTCCCGTGGAGGACGAAGGTGCGGTGATCGACGCGGATACGAGAGAGGATTATCAGAAGCTTGTCGATCTGCATAACAGACGGATCCTGCATCCGGAGATCCGCGTGACCTTTGCGGGCACGACGCGGTTTTTCGGACCCGGTACGGTGGATCTCCTGAAAGAGATCGACCGGTGCGGCAACGTGAGGAACGCGTGCGGGAAATGCGGTATTTCCTACAGCAAAGGCTGGAATATCCTGAAGAGCTGCGAGGAGAAATTCGGCTACACGATCGTTGAGAGGCAGCACGGAGGGCAGGCGGGCGGCAGCGCAAGGGTTACGGACAAAGGCCGGGATCTCCTGGCGGTGTATGAAGAGCTTGAGACGGAACTGTCGGAACTTGCCGAAGAGAGATTCCGGATCCTGATGGAAAAATACAGGCTGGCGGGCGGTCGGCAATGAAGACGGCGGACAGGATCATTTATGTCGTCCGGCACGGGAAGCCGGAGGGGGAGGCAGCGGAAAAACGCTGTCTCGGCATTACCGATGTACCGCTGTCGGAGGAGGGACGGGCACAGGCGGAGGCGCTCGGCGAAAGGCTCGCAGCGGAACTCGCTGGGGCAGAGCCCGGCGGCGGGATCCGGATCATTTCCAGTCCTGCGTGCCGATGCTTCGAGACAGCGCATATCATAGGCCGGCGTTTTCCCGGACCCGTCATTGAGGCTGAGCCGGATCTGAGGGAGATCCATATGGGGATCTGGGACGGGAAGTATTTTGACGAGATCCGGGATACCTTCCCCGCGGAATATGAGGCGAGAGGAAAGGATCTTTGGAACTACAGAGTCCCGGGAGGAGAGAGCTTTGCGGAAGCCGGTGCGCGGTTCCGGTCCGTCGTGGAAAAACTGACCCGGCAGACGGAGCGGAAGGAAGACGCCGTCATCATCGTCTCTCACGCGGGAGCGGTCCGCGCAGGCATTTCCCTTCTGACGGGCGTGCCGTTTGAGGAAATGATGCGCCGCAGGATCCCGTACGCGGGGATTACCGCACTGAAATGCGGAACAGATAAGACCGGAGGATTGATTTATGAAATTGATGAAAACGGAAGAGGCGGTCGGACAGGTGCTCTGTCATGACATCACGCAGATCATCAGAGGCGTGACCAAGGATGCGGTGTTCCGCAAGGGACACATCATTGCGGAGGAGGACATTCCCGTCCTTCTGTCCGTCGGGAAAGACCACATTTACGTCTGGGAAAACGACGAGACGATGATGCATGAAAATGAGGCCGCGGAAGTCCTCTGCGCGATCTGCAAAGGCGAAAATATGAGCCGCGGCGGCGTCAAGGAGGGGAAGATCGAACTTACGGCGGAATGTGACGGCGTCTTTAAGATCGACCGGGAAAAACTGAAGGCTGTCAATTCCTTCGGACAGATGATGATCGCTGCAAGACACGCGGATTTTCAGGTGAAAAAAGGCGATAAGCTCGCCGGGACCAGGATCATCCCGCTCGTCATTGAAAAGGAGAAGATGGAACGGGTGAAGGCGGTCTGCGGGGACGAACCGATCATGAAGGTCGTGCCGTACAAGCCGCACAAAGCCGGCATCGTGACGACCGGGAATGAAGTCTTTTACGGCAGGATCAAAGATACCTTTACGCCGGTCGTGCGGGAGAAACTTGAGTATTTCGGGACGAAAGTCATCGGTCACAAGATCACGAATGACGACAATGAGAACATCGAGAAATGCATCCGGGAGCTCCTTGACGAAGGCTGCGACATGATCCTGTGCACGGGAGGCATGAGCGTGGATCCGGATGACAGGACGCCGCTGGCGATCAGAAATGTCTGCGGCAGCGTTGTCACCTACGGCGCCCCGGTCCTGCCCGGCGCCATGTTCCTGCTGGCTTATTACGGGGAAGAGAAGATCCCGGTCATGGGTCTCCCCGGCTGTGTCATGTACGCGAAAAGGACGATCTTTGATCTCGTCCTGCCCCGGATCATGACCGGGGAGATCCTCGAAAAAGGTGATTTTGACGTACTGGGCGAGGGCGGGCTCTGCCTGAACTGTGAAGTGTGCGTTTTCCCGAACTGCGGATTCGGAAAAGGAGGACGGTGAAAATGAGAGCGATGCACGATTTGCCGGTAAAGGATCTGTATGACGCGCTCAGCGACGCAAATATCAACGCGGAGACCTGTGTCGTGACGGTCGTAAGCGGAAAAGACCTCGGAGAGAAGGCGATGATCTCCGGAGGCGTCATGTGCTGGAATTCGGCTTCGGACGGATTTCTGAAAGCACATGAAGATGAGATACGGGCTGTGCCGGACAGCGGGATCATCCGGATCGACGGAGAGGATCTTTTCGTCGAGTATCTCGGCAATGAAAAGCATGTCGTAATCTGCGGCGCGGGGCACGTCGCCATGCCGATCATCACCATCACCCGCATGATGGGCATGAACGTCACCGTTATCGACGACCGCGCGGAGTTCGCGGAAAATGCGGCCGGGCGGGGAGCGAACCGGGTGATCTGCAAACCGTTCGCGGAAGGAATGGCGGAGATCGAAGGAAATGAGGACACCTATTTCGTGATCGTGACCCGGGGACACCGCTATGACAAGGACTGTGTCGGCGCAGCGCTCCGCAAAAGACATGCCTATGTCGGGATGATCGGAAGCAGACGGCACGCGGCGGTTGTCAGGCAGAACCTTTTAAAAGAAGGATTGACGGAAGAGCTGATCGACAGTATTTACACGCCGATCGGCCTCGATATCGGAGCGGAAACGCCGGAAGAGATCGCCGTGGCGATCTGCGGTGAGCTGATCGAGGTCAAAAACCGGAAAAAGAGAAATTTCGGATATCCCAAAGAGATCATGAGGGAAATCCTGTCGGAGGACCGTGAGCCGGAGATCCTGGCAACGATCGCCGCCAGGGCGGGCTCCGCGCCGAGGGCCGTCGGCTCCAAAATGCTGGTGAGGAAAGACGGTACGATCGCGGGGACGATCGGCGGCGGGTCTGCGGAAGGCGAGATCATGAAATACGCAAAAGAACTGCTGGCGGAAGGATTCAGCGGGACAGAACTCCGGCGTGTCGACCTCGCGTGCTCCGCGGAAGAAGACGGGATGGTCTGCGGCGGCGTCATCGATGTGCTGCTCGAGACCGTATGATGCGAAAGCCGGACAGGAGTGAGGAAATGAGCGAATTCACACATTTTGACGACAGGGGAAACGCATACATGGTAGATGTCTCCGGGAAAGACATCACAAAAAGAACAGCCTCCGCCCGGGGGACGATCTCCGCCAGCCGGGAAGTGATGGAGGCCGTGCTCGGCCATAAAGTGAAAAAGGGAGATGTATTCACCGTCGCGCAGGTCGCGGGGATCATGGCGGCGAAGCGCACGGCGGAGCTGATCCCGATGTGCCATCCGCTCAGTCT
>DBVZ01000056.1:11973-18404 GCA_002308255.1 Lachnospiraceae bacterium UBA1251
GTCACCGACGGCAGGACCGGCGTGGAAATGGAAGCGCTGACCGGCGTTTCCGCCGCGCTTCTCACGATCTACGATATGTGCAAGGCCATCGACAAACGGATGGTCATCGGTGATATCCATCTTATGGAGAAGAGCGGCGGAAAGAGTGGGGATTTCAGTTTCTGACCTGCCCGCAGGAATGACATTCCACGATTTTGACCATCTGATAGACGGTCTCCAGATGCGGCGCGGACAGACCATTTTCCGCGGCTTTTCTCAGAATGGCACCGACGATGGAGTCGACCTCCGTGCGCCGGTGCTTTTGAATATCCTGCGCCATCGATGTCCTGTGTCCGATATGGTTCTTTACGGCATAAAGAATGCCCTCCCATAATGCCTCTTTTTTGAGGTCTGCACCGCACGCGCGGGCGACCGCGACGATCTCGTCCGCAAGGGTCTCTGCGAGGCGGAGCCCTTCCTCCGTATGTCCGACTTCGTCCACCGTGATGCCGCAGACGGAGGTAATGCTGTTGAAAACAGCGTTGAAAGCGACCTTTTCCCAGATGGAATCATAAACATTGCTGACGGCGGAAGCGTTGAAGCCGGCTTCCCGGAGAACGGAAACGATGTCCGACGCGGGATCGCCGTCCTTCAGGGACATCAGGCGGATGTAGCCGTCCCCTTTGCTGGATACATGACCGGGACCGAGAAAATCGCTCGGATAATTCGTCACGCCGATCAGGATCCGTTCCGGATCCACATATTTTTTAAGGATCTCGTCATTGCCGAGACCGTTCTGCAGGGACATGACCCGGGTCTCGTCTCCGATAAAAGCCTGCGCCGACTGAAGAGCGCTCTCCGAATAAAGTGTTTTGGTGAACAAAATCACCAGATCGGCCGGCTCCCGGATCTCTTCCGCACGGCAGGCGGAGACCCGCGCGATGTGCGTTCCGGCATCATCTTCCAGACAGATCCCGTTTTCATTCACGGCACGGATCACTTCCGGAACAACATCCACAAGGCAGACCTGATTGCCGGCAAGGCCGAGACGCCCTCCGAAAAGGGTCCCCATGGCGCCGGCGCCGATTACTACGATCTTCATATCCGTAAATCCTCACAGTATTTAAAATGAGCAGGTACCGCTTTCATCTTAGCATTAAAGAGACAGCGTTTACAAGTGTCCGCGGAGGTATTGGAGCGGTTGCTTTTTTTCCTTGTTTTATATTATGATAAATCAGAAAGAACCCGACAGCAGAAGGAAATACAGGATCCTGCTGCAGATATCGGAAAACGGAAAAAAGGGAGGATAAAGAAATGAGTTTATTAAAACTGCTTCTGAAAATGATGCTGAGTTCCAATTCATCGAGTGCGCTCTCGGGAAATACCGGCGTTTCGCCGGAGCTTCTGGCAAAACTTCTTCCGCTTGCGCTGCCGCTGCTGCTGAAAGCCATGACGAGCAACGCGTCTTCCGGAGACGGAGCCCTTTCTCTGCTTAACGCGGTCGGGCAGCACAAGACGGACCGGGCGCTTCCGGATCTCATCAAAGACGCGGACGCGGAAGACGGAAAGAAGATCATCGGTCATATCCTCGGCAGGAATGCCGAAAAGGAGATCGCCGCACTTGCCGGACAGACGGGCCTTTCCAATGACCAGGTCAGCAGTGTTCTCAACAATATCGCGCCGTCGATCCTGTCCGGCATGTCCGGCGCGCTCGCGAACGGACTTCCGGAAGAAAAGATAAGTTTCTTCGCGAAATTGTTCGGAAAGAAAGAGAAGAGAGATGTCACTTCCGACGGTACCGATCTCCTGAAAGCATTGCTGTCAGCCGGAAAATAAGATCTCCGGCGGCACACGTGGCGGATCCATGAAAGAAAAACAACGGAAAACAGGAACGATGCTTGTCCTGGCAGCGGCCCTTGGCATGTGCATTTTCGGTGCGGTGAACGGGGAAGCGGAAGAGGTATTTCTGAAGGCTGTAAAGATCTGCATGGAGTGCATAGGGCTTGGGTAAGCATTTTCGAAAAATCGTTCAGGCCTCCTGGGGAGTCCTCACAAACGCATATTGGAAAGGATTTCTTCCGGGAGGACCGATGCTGTACGGCGGGCCTCTCAAACATTTCTGTGTGCCCGGAATGAACTGTTATTCCTGCCCCGGCGCGCTCGGCGCATGCCCGGTCGGGGCGCTGCAGAACGCTCTTACGGCGCGTCGGAGGAGGTTCCCTTTTTACGTCTTCGGATACCTGCTCGCGGCAGGCGTCATTGCCGGACGGTTTATCTGCGGCTGGCTCTGCCTGTTCGGACTTGTGCAGGAACTGCTGTATAAGATTCCGGTGCCGAAGATCCGCATCCCCGAAAAGATCGACCGGAAGCTGCGTTATCTGAAATATGCCGTCCTTGTCGTTCTCGTGATAGGCCTGCCGCTATTTTGGCGAAGCCCTTACGGGTCGGGAACGCCTTTTTTCTGTAAATTTCTCTGTCCCGTCGGAACGCTGGAGGGCGGCGTGCCGCTGGTCCTTCTGAACCGTGCGCTTCGCCCTGCGCTGGGATGGCTGTTTCGATGGAAAATGCTTCTGCTGCTCCTGTGCGTCCTGTCTTCCATGGTGATCTACCGTCCGTTCTGCAAATATATTTGTCCCTTAGGCGCGTTTTATTCTCTTTTTCAGAAGATTAGCGTGGTCCGGATCGAAGTGAATACCGACGCGTGCATCCGCTGCGGTACCTGCGCGGGGGCGTGCGCCATGAATGTCAGGCCGGATCAGGCGCCGAACAGTACGGAATGCATCCGGTGCGGAGAGTGTATAAGAGCCTGTCCGGCAGGAGCGCTGTCATTTTCCTGCGCGGGAAAAGAAATCCTTGGCTCCGGAAAAAAACAAAGAAAGAAGGTCACCGTGAAATGATAAAGAAATGGATCTGCTTAGCGTGTATTCTATGTCTTGCAATGTCTGCCGCGGCATGCTCCTCCTCAAAGCAGGAACCCCCTGCCGTATCGGAAGCGGAAACTTCTGTTTCTGCGGAAGCGTCGGAGGTCCCGGAACCGGAGGAAAGCGCTCTCCCGGAATCGGAGGAAAATGCGCCCCCGGAATCAGCCGCGCCGGAATCGGAAGAGGCGGCTGTTCCCGGAGAAGAGAAAGCTGCGGAGGAGAGCGTGAAGATCTCATTTGAGACGGTCGACCTTGAGGGAAAACCGGTACGCTCCGAAGAGATATTTTCGGAAAATAAGATCACAATGGTCAATCTCTGGGGAACCTACTGCGGCCCCTGCATCAGGGAAATGCCGGATCTCGAAGTCTTAAGAGGCCGTCTGGAAGAAAAGGACTGCGCCGTTATCGGCGTCATCCTTGACGTATGGGATGTAAACGACAGCGAAATGACGGGATATGCGGACGAGATTATTTCCCAAGCCGGAGTCACCTACCGGAATCTGATCCCCTGGGACAGTATCATGGAAGATCTGCCGTGCGAATTTATTCCGACGACATTTTTCATCGATTCGGAGGGGCATATCCTCGGAGAAGCGGCAGTCGGGGCGAGAGGGGCAGACGAGTACGAGGCCTTGGTCGACGCGCTGCTTGAATGATACCGGAAGAAGAGATATATAGTAAAGCCACCGTGGACGGAAGGAGACAACAATGGAAAAAATCAGAGCAGCGGTCATCGGCTGCGGAAAGGTCGGCCATTTTCATGCGGACGGCTACGTGAAGAGCCCGTTCGGCGAGTTTGCCGGCGCCTATGGCAGGAACTATGAAAAAACGGCAGCGTTTGCGGCACAATACGGCGGAAAAGCCTACCGGTCGATCGAGGAAATGGCGGCAGACGGCGTGAAGGCTGTCTCCATCTGCACGCCTCATCCGAATCACCGTGATCTCGCCGTAAAAGCGGCAGAGTGCGGGATAAACCTCCTGATCGAAAAGCCCCTTGCCTCGACGCTGGAAGACTGCGACGCGATCATCGGTGCCGCGCAGAAGGCGGGCGTCATCGGCAGTACCGTGTGCCAGAGAAGGTTTTATGAACCCTGTATGAGGATCCGGCACGCGATCGACGAAGGAAAGATCGGCACACCGATCCTCGGAACGGTGGCGATGCACGGCTGGCGGGACATGAACTATTACGCGTCGGATCCCTGGAGGGGGACCTGGAAAGGCGAAGGCGGCGGCGTTCTCGTCAATCAGGCGCCGCATCAGATCGACCTCTTTCTGTGGTATATGGGCGAGATCGAAGAAGTGTACGGCGCGTGGGGAACTCTGAACCATCCGGAGCTGGAAGTCGAGGACACCGCTGTCGCTGTCGTCCGCTTTAAGAACGGGGCTCTCGGAACACTGACCGTCAGCAATTCCCAGAATCCGGCGCTTTACGGAAAAGTGCATGTCCACGGCTCGAACGGCGCTTCCGTCGGCGTACAGACGGACGGCGGATCCATGTTCATCGCCGGCATGAGCAATATCACCGAACCGCCGGTCATCGATATCTGGACCGTTCCGGGAGAAGAGGATAAACTCGGCGAATATGTAAAACAGGACAGCGAGGCGTTCCTCGGACTGGAAGATTTCATGCACCATTATCATCTGCTGCAGATCAATGACTTTCTGGAAGCTTTGCAGACCGGGCGCAGACCGCTGATCACGCTTGAAGACGGCAGAAAAACCGTGGAGTTTTTCACGGCCGTTTACCGCTCGAACCGGGACCGTATGCCGGTGCGCTTCCCTCTTGCGCCGGAAAACAAAGGAGACATGGACGGAAGACTGTTGCAATAAAAGGAAAATAAGCCTGATTCATTGCGGCAAACCGGTTCGCCTGTTATAATCACAAATATAGGTAGCTTTTATCCAGTCTGACAATGAAAGGATAATAAAATGGATATCAAACTCAGAGAAAACCCAAAATACGCCATTGCCTGCGTTACCAGCATGGGCGTCCGCATCACTCCGATCAACCGCATGGCGGTTCACAACAGCAATCAGTACATCATGACGTCGACGAGCGCGGAGACCAATGTTCTTAATACCGCATCCAGCCTCGGATATCAGTGCCTCGCGCTGACAAAATTTGTCGAAGGCAGCCCGATCGCGGCGTTTATCAAATCCCAGCTGCGCGCCCGCAACATCGCTTTTGAAGGCAAGGAAGTCCCGCAGGGCGGCCCGTGGGGCTATCGCCACCAGTTCAATATCGTTGATTCCGGATTCGGCCTCAGAGCTCCCCGTGTCTGGAATGACCGCGCCGGCGAAGTCGGCATCACCCTTTCCGCAGACGATTATGATATCGAGCGGATCTTCGGACAGGAAGGCGTCGGCATCCTGCATCTTTCCGGACTGATCACCGCGATGAGCCCCGAGACGACCCAGTGCTGCCTCGCGCTTGCNNTTCGACCTGAACTACCGTGCGACCTTTTGGAAAGGCCGTGAGGAAGAGCTTTCCCAGGCGTTCCACGAGATCGCTTCGATCGCGGACATCCTCGTCGGAAATGAAGAAGACTTCCAGCTCTGCCTCGGCTTCAAGGGTCCGGAAGCGGGCGGCAAGGATCTCGCGACGAAGATCGAAAACTTCAAGGGAATGATCGAGCAGGTCCGTGAGAAATATCCGAACGCGATCGCTTACGCGACGACGCTCCGCCAGGTTATTTCCGCAAATGAACACATGTGGGGAGCGATCCTCTATGCAGACGGCAACTGGTATGTCGAAGAACCGCGTCCGATCCAGGTCCTGGACCGCATCGGCGGCGGCGACGGCTTCAGCAGCGGCCTTCTGTACGGCATCTTCAAAGGATGGGAACCGGAAAAATGGCTCGGCTTCGGATGGGCGAGCGGCGTTCTCGCAGCTTCCAGTCTGAATGACTATGCGGAGCCTGCCGATGAGAAACAGGTTTGGGACGTCTACGCCGGAAATGCCCGCGTACAGAGATAAGAACATAAGGAGATGCGCATTATGAAGAAAGCAGATATCGGCCTGATCGGCCTTGCCGTCATGGGCGAGAACCTTGTCATGAACATGGAATCCAAAGGATTCACGGTCGCGGTCTATAACCGTACCGTGGAAAAAGTGGACAAATTCATGCAGGGACGCGCCGCCGGCAAAAATATCATCGGCTGCCACAGCCTCGAAGAACTGCGCGACAACCTCGCGAAACCCAGAAAAGTCTTCATGATGGTCAAAGCAGGACAGGCCGTGGATGATTTTATTGAGAAACTGATCCCCGTGCTGGAGCCCGGCGACATCATTATCGACGGCGGCAACAGCCATTTCCCGGACACCATCCGGCGCACGAAATACGTGGAGAGCAAAGGCCTCCTTTACATCGGCACCGGCGTGAGCGGCGGCGAGGAAGGTGCGCTGAAAGGCCCGTCCATGATGCCCGGCGGCTCACCCGCTGCGTGGGAATATGTCAAGCCGATTTTCCAGGGCATCTGTGCGAAAGTCGAGAACGGCGACGCCTGCTGCGACTGGGTCGGTGAAAACGG
>DBVZ01000056.1:18544-18666 GCA_002308255.1 Lachnospiraceae bacterium UBA1251
GAGCTCGACAGCTATCTCATCGAGATTACACGCGACATCCTCGGCTATAAGGCGGAGAACGGCGAATGCACGGTCGAATACATTCTCGACAAGGCAGGACAGAAAGGCACCGGCAAATGGAC
>DBVZ01000068.1 GCA_002308255.1 Lachnospiraceae bacterium UBA1251
CTGCCGCACTGATGCGGCAGCCCCCGTCCTGCGAAAACAGTTTATGTTATTTCCCGTGATTTCAACGGATCCTTCATCCTTTGTAATTCAGAATGCGGAAAGACAGACTCAGATACAGCACCTCCTCCGGGTCCTGCAGATCGCTCTCGAGAAGATCCATGATCCGCTCCATGCGATACAGGAACGTACTGCGGTGGATATACAGTTCTTTCGCCGTCTGCGTCGCATTCTGCTGATTGTCAAGATAGACCTTCAGCGTTTTCATATAATCGGTGTTCTGCGTGCGGTCCGATTCCTGCAGCCGCAGGATCCCTTTATGGACAAGCATCGGTCCCGGAAGCCTTCTCGTGATCTGCTCGAGGATATAGGGCTGCACCACCCGGTCGAAATAATGGATCCACTGGTACGGATTGCGGCGGCTTCCGACGTCGATAGAGATCTTTGCCTGGACATACTGTCTGCGCAGCTCCATATGGCCTTCCACACATCTTGAAAACCCGGCTTTCAGATAGCTGTCGCGGATAAACGGCTTCAGCTGGTTCTGGATCTCTTCCTCGGTCTGTTCTCCCAGTGTCAGATTGAAGAAAGTGATGATCTCGTCCTGATAGGCAAAGCTGCAGCAGTACGGGTACTGTTCTTCCATAAATCTGCAGATATTGACGACCGGCAGGCTCTTCTGGTCAAGATAGGTGAGCTGGTAAAGCAGACACATATAGCGGTGATTTTCCGTCCATCCGGATTCCGCCAGATGCCGGCTCGCCTCNNCCTCCATATAGTCATAGGTCCGGTCCTCCAGGATCCTGCGGAGCGTCTTTCCGAGCCCGCCGTCCGAGCGGTTCCGGTTTCCCTCGTGATAATACAGTACATATTTAATATGGAATCCGAGGATCGACAAAAGATCCATTTCCGCATTACTCAGACGGTGCCCTTCTTCCACGACCATCAGCGTGTACTGCGTCTCATCATTCCGGATGACATTCCAGCAGATCGACCGGAAGCCCAGCAGATACTCGGGTCCCCAGTAACTGTCGCCCCTTTTCCTGTTTTTTGAGAAATCCGCGTCCTGGATCATCGCGTTGATGATATCCATCCGTTCCCTGCCGGGAACAAAGATGCCGGCCTTGCCGTCTTCCTCTTCTTCACTGACCACGGATACGAGAAGAAGCCCCTTTCCGAGGACCAGGAGCGGGTCCCGGAACACCGGCAGAGACAGTTTCAGCATCTCTTCCACGGTTCCGAGGCGGTACTGTACCTCGAGAAGTGATTTTTCCCACTCTTCGTAGAGGGCGTATGCGCGGACCAGCCTGTTGATGACAGCGCCTTGTTCGGGCGAGTCTTCCAGCAGGACAGCACACGGCAGAGAGGCGATCTCCTCCTGTTTTCCCTCCGTGAAGATCAGGAGACAGTTTTCCGTCTCCTCCTGCCCTTCAAAATAGTATTTCCGGTCGGAATAAGATAATAAAAAAGAAATGTCATATCCCGGACCGACCACATAGACCCAGCCGTCTTTAAGCTGTTCACCGTTCCGGTACAGGAGCGGTCCGGAGAGCCATCCGCTTTTCTCCACACCTTTGCTGTAAGCAACGGAAAACTCTTCCTGAACAGACCGGATCAGAATATTCCCTGTCAGTTTCATTCCGTATCTCCCGACCGTTTCTTTTTATTCATCATGGTTTTTCCGGTTATTCTGTTCATGACTTCTTCTTCATTGCCGAAAACAAATGCCCTCGCCAGTTCCGCGGCGTCGACCGCATTTTCCGTGTAGGCATCGGCGCCGACTTCTTTTGCAAATGCTTCCGTAACAGAGCCCCCTCCGATCATGATCCGGACTCTTCCCGCGCGGTCTATGCTCCGGATCTTCCGCACGACATCCCTGACGGCAGGCATGGTCGTCGTAAGGAGTGAAGAAACACAGAGGATCCCGGCGTCCGGATGGTCCTGGACCGCCTTTGCGAACTGTCTGTCGGAGACATCGACCCCGAGGTCGATCACATCGAAACCGACGCTGCGGAACATGATCACCACGAGATTCTTACCAACCTCATGAAGATCCCCTTCCACGGTCCCGATAATCGCCTTTCCGATATGAATGTCCTCACCTTCTTCGAGATACGGCTGCAGAACGTCTATTCCCTTTTGCATGGCTCTCGCCGCACACAGAAGTCTCGGGATATCGGCTTCCTCATCCTGAAAATCAGCGCCGACTTTTCTCATTCCCGGGATCAGGCCTTTCTGAACCAGAGATTTCGCCGTCTCTCCTTCCGCAACAGCGGCTTCGAGCAGCCTCTCCGTATCCTTCGGCCGTCCCAGCTCCACGCTCAGCGCCAGCTCTTCATATAGTTTCTGTTTCTTTTGATCCGGCATTCGTACACCTCGCAACATTGTTTCCTACTTATTGTACGATGAATTAATCAAAAGCACAACCACTAAAGCGCAAAACAAGCTGAATACTATTAAAATCATGCTTCAATTTGTCGAATAAACGATTCTTTGTGTGCTCCCCTGAAAAAAGCGGGGCAGAAATCTTCTTTCTGTCCCGCTGACGTATAACGCCTTTTTTCTGTTTATTAAAGACCTGCTGTTTATTATTCGATCAAAAAGCAGCTCGTATAAGCGATGGTGCAGGGTCCGTAATAATACGGCAGATGATTGGCCTGACACACCTGCGTCACCAGCATCCCGTATGCCTCCATGGATGCGTAGTTATTTTCCGGAAAACGGCACGGTGCATCAGGATATGTGCATTTTTTGCACCTGGTGCACGTGCCTGCTCCACAGGCAAGAAGATCCGGGTATTTTTTCAGAAGCCGCCTGTGCATTTCATCAAAATGCTCTTTGTGTGCATCATTCGTTTCCATCATCATTTCGCCGTCCAGCTCATCCTCGAGCTGACCGACCGTCTGTACCAGAATCCCGCGCGAATACCGGCGGATCTTCCGTTCACACTCCTCGAGATCTCCCATTCCGGGCGGGCAGCACCAGTTGGCACCGTACATGCCGCAGCTGTTCTTCTCGCACATTTTCCGGACGTCCTGAAACAGGCGGATCGTCGACGCGTCAAGCGGTACGATGTGCGTAAACCCGCAGTCTTTTCCTACCCTTACCAGTTCTTCCAGATCTATCATTGCTGTCCGTTCCCTGTTACAATTCCTTTTTCTTATGTTATCTCTTTTGCTTTGTTTTATTCCGGGAACATCAGTTCATCCACAAAGCGGTCCTGGAATTCCGGCATGGCAGCCAGTTCGAGGAATCCCGACTCCTTCGAAATACTTTCGGCATACTCCCACATCTGTGCGTCCGTCAGGACCATCTTCGCGCCCTCACCCGCCGCGTTGCCGACGGCTGTGATCCGGCCGTTCAGTTCCTCCGGGATCAGGCCGATCCGGCAGGCGCTTTCCGGCGACAGGAAGCTTCCGAACGCCCCGGCAAGCCAGACCGTCCGGATCTCATCGATCCCGATTCCCTGCTTCTTCGCGAGAAGGTGGATCCCGGAAGCGATCGCGGCTTTCGCGAGCTGCAGCTGACGCACGTCTTTCTGTTCAAAAGTGACCGGTTTCCCGTTTTCACTGTGCTCTCCGTCGGTCAAAACGAGCGGTGACTCATCGAGTTCTCCGTATTCATCCATCTGGCCGCTCCGAAGAAGCTCCGCCGCCAGATCGAGGAGCCCCGAGCCGCAGATCCCGCGCGCCTTTCCGTCCCCGATCACACCGCATTCCCAGTGATCGTCCGCCCAGACGACTTTGCTGATCGCTCCGGCACTGCCGCGCATCCCGCAGGAAATGCCCGCGCCTTCAAAGGAGGGACCGGCTGCGGTGGAACAGGCAAGCATCTTGTGGTTCCTTCCGAGGACCATCTCACCGTTGGTTCCGATATCGATAAGGAGCGTCCAGTCCTCCTGCTCCGCAAGTCCGGTTGCAACAAGACAGGCCACGGTGTCCGCCCCCACAAAACCGGCAATATTGGGTATCATAAGAAGTCTGGTCTTTTCATGCGCCTTCAGTTCATAATCGGAGGCGCGAAGGATCATCGGATCCGAGACCGCAGGATTATACGGAGCGTGCACGAGCGAATCCACATCGATGCCGAGGAACAGATGATGCATGCAGGTATTTCCCGCCACGGAGATCAGGAAAATATCCTCTGTGCTGATCCCCGCCTTGTCCGCCATGGAGTCAAGCAGTTTCTGAATCGCGGCATGAATGCATGCCGAGATCTCTTCCATCCCGTTTTCAAGAGCGTAGTTGGCACGGTTGATCACGTCCGCGCCGTACTGGGCCTGCGGGTTCATGCAGCTGTCTGTCGTCACGACGCAGGGTTCCGTTTTTTCAGAGTCCTCTTCTTCTCCCGCCCTGATCAGCCGCAGCAGATAGCCTGCCACGGTAGTCGTTCCGATATCAAACGCGGCAGCGTAGCAGTCCCTGCTCTCCGGATAGACGTCCATGACTTCATTCCCGAACAGCACGGCATAGACCGTGCCCCCGTTTCCTCTCGCCATTCTTCCCACTTTGGAAGAAACGCGGGGATCGACCTTCACCGGCTCCCCGACGCCTTCGGCAAACCGTGTCCAGTCGGAAATGCTCTCGCCGTTCGGGCAAGGCCGGACCGTCACTTTCTTTTCCCGCAGCATCGGTCCCGATACCGGAATTTTTTCCTGCGCTTCCCCGATCTCATTGTCACGCGGAACAGCGGCCGCTTTCTTTCCCGCGGGAATGGACGCGTCCATCAGGATCTGAGCATCCTGCGGCGTACCGTGAATATCCGTGATCGTCAGATCTCCTTCTATTTTTGTCTGACATGCTAAAACCGTACTGCCGTCTCCCAGGGTCACTTTGCATTTTCCGCATTTTCCGTTTCCGCCGCACGGTGCGTCCGGCTTAAATCCGGCTCTCCGCATCAGGATAAGAAGATTTTCGCCGTTTTCCGCCTGAATCGTTTTGTTTTCATTCGTAAAAGTAATCGTATTCATATATTTATCTTACCCTATATAAAAAATTCATGCAAGCAAAGTACGGGCCCCGGTTTTTTTCTTCCACAAAAAACTGCCGCAGTAAAATGCGGCAGTTTTTCTATAAACGTTATGACTATTAAGCAACCAGCTCTTTCGCCTTGGCAGCTGCGGAAGCAGCATCCTCGGTGTAAGCATCCGCGCCGATTTCCGCTGCGAATTCAGCAGTGATCGGAGCGCCGCCGACCATAACTTTGATATCCTTGCGGAAATCCTGTTCGTTGATCAGCGCAACCGTGTCACGAAGAGACGGCATCGTGGTTGTAAGAAGAGCTGAGCAGGCAATGATCTTGGTGTCCGGATTAGCTCTGTAGGTCTCTACGAACTTTTCAGCCGGAACATCAACGCCGAGGTCGATCACTTCGAAGCCGGCGGATTCGATCATCATGGAAACAAGGTTTTTGCCGATATCGTGAAGGTCGCCCGCGACCGTACCGATGATGACTTTACCTGCGTTTACGCCGCCTTCTTCCGCCAGCATCGGCTTCAGAACCTCAACGCCTTTTTTCATGGCTCTTGCAGCGATCAGCATCTCCGGAACGAAGATCTCGTTGTTTTTGAAACGCTCACCGACGACATCCATCGCGCCGATCATGCAGTTAAGGGTATCGATCGGAGCTTCGCCCGCGTCCAGAGCTTCCTGAACCTTACCCGGAACGATTTTCGCTTTACCTGCAGCAACAAGACCAGCCAGTTCTTCTAAAATAGCACTCATGATTTTTTCCTCCCAATTGAATGAATCACATTGTAATCAGCTGTTTATAGCACTATATATCACAAACCGCAGTGCGGAATGATCACATGACAAACGCTCATCATTCTCCGGGTTAAAACGTCCGTTTATTTTTTCGGACCGATCAGACCGTCTCTGTACGCACCGATGTATTCCATGCAGTAGTCATCCATGCCGAGCAGCGCTTCTGTCGCATAAATGAGGCCGAGCATATCACGGTTCGTCGGATCAAGGATCGCGCTGTCAAGACCGTAGTTCATCGCAAGAACGGTGAAGCCGAGGTTGACAAGCTTTCTGACCGGAAGGTTGAAGGAAATGTTGCTGACCGCAGCCGTGATGTGGATCGACGGATACATTTCGCGGACCTTCGAAATAACCTCAATATTCAGCGCGATGCCGTCTTCGGATGTGCAGAGCATCTCAACGAGCGGGTCGATGTGAATGCGGTTCGGAGCGATGCCGTATTCTTTGGCCTTCGCCATGATCTTGTCGAAAACACGAAGTCTGTCTGCCGCTGTCTTCGGAATACCTGTATCATCCGACAGAAGGGCAATGACCTGCCAGCCTTTATTCTCCGGCTGAGCCATGATCGGGAAGATCTTATCGATCTTGTCGCCTTCGCCCGATACCGAGTTAAACAGACCGGGGCGGCTGCAGAACTTATAAGCTTCCGTCAGCACATCGGCGCTGGGGCTGTCTACGGAAATCGGAAGATCCGTAACTTCCTCGATGCAGCCGATCATCCACTTCAGTGTTTCGACTTCTTCCGCTTCCGGGACGGACGCGCAGCAGTCAATGAACGTTGCGTTTGCCTCAGCCTGTACGATAGCGCGCTGTTTGATAAATTCCGCATCGCGGTTCGCGATCGCCTCTGCTACAGACGGGATAGAGCCATTGATTTTCTCGCCAATGATAATCATAAAAATTCCTCCGGTTTGTTGTTCTCGACATTCTGCAGACTGCAGAATTTTTCGACTAGCTCACTCAATATCTATTTTATCAGAAGTCCGAAAGATGTCAATTAACTTAGCTCTTCGTCATTCTCCAACAGACTATCCGTAAACAGATCATCTCGTGCTACAAACTGTAGTATCGGCTTGAAAACAGCTTTTTCCCCGGGCCAAAATGCACCCTTGAGACGTTTTTAGTGTAACAGATTCCCATTTTCTTGGGAATGCCACAACATATTCATTTTTCACACCGTCTCGTACTACAGTTTGTATGATGCGATTTTTGTTGATTTTCAGGCCTTTTTCGCGTTTCCGGCAGTTCGAATCCGCATTTTTGTTTTAAATCAGCGCATTATTTGTATTTTTGTACAATTGTTTTCGCAGAGCCGTTTTCTGCCGTCCTCTCAAATATTTCCTTCCGCGAGCCGGCTTTTTTCGGAATTTTCGCCTCCTACAAATTAGCAAAAATCATTTGCGGATTCCTTTTTTCCCAAGACCGGCCAGCGTTTTGCGCCCGTTTGCGAATTTAATCTTAATCGCCTGTTTTGCCCCGTTCCCGAGGACATATTTCAGTTTTTCCTCCGAAGTGTGCATTTCCGAGCACTCCGGTCTCTCCCGGAAGAGGTGGATCGCGTCAAATTCACATTTCGTCGTGCACACGCCGCAGCCGATGCATTTGTTCTCATCGACGACGGAAGCGCCGCATTCCAGGCACCTTGCGGTCTCTTTGCGCACCTGTTCCTCTGTAAATACGAGCTTCGCGTCACGGAACGAGTTCTTTCCCGCTTTCGTCTCATCCACGCCCGGGATCTGCCGTGAAGAATTGTCATAGTTCTCCGGACGGATATTCTTCTTGTCAAACTCAATGAAATCGTTCCGGTTTCTTCCGATCGTCAGGGACGAACGCGGCTGCACGAAGCGGTGGATCGAGATCGCACCCTGCTTGCCCGCGGCGATCGCGTCGATCGCGAATTTCGGTCCCGTATAGACGTCGCCGCCCACGAAGATATCCGGTTCCGCCGTCTGATAGGTCAGGCTGTCCGCGACAGCGCCGTTCCCCCGGCCGAGCTCCACTTTGGATCCCGCAAGGAGGTCTCCCCAGACAATGCTCTGTCCGACGGAAAGGACGACGTGCGTGCAGGGAACGGTGACGGTTTCGTTCTCGTCATATTCCGGACGGAAGCGGTGTTCGTCATCAAAGACTCTCGTGCATTTCTTAAGAACAATGCCGCGGACCTTTCCGTTCTCCGTCAGGATCTCCTTCGGGCCCCATCCGCAGTTCACGGAAATGCCGTCTTCCTCAGCCTCCGCCACTTCTTCGTCCGATGCCGGCATGATATCTCTTGTCTCCAGGCAGTACATGGACACCTTTGCCGCTCCGCCTTCGCCGGATCCGTTCTTCGCTGCCGCACCCACGCGCACCGCGCTCCGAGCCGTGTCAACCGCCACGTTTCCTCCGCCGATCACGACGATATCGCCGTCCACGTCATAAGCTTCTTTCGCGCCGACTTCCCGAAGGAATTCCACCGCGGAGACAACGCCTTCCGCGTCCTCACCCGGCACGCCGACGCCTCTGCCTCCCTGGCAGCCGATCGCAATGTAAAATGCCTTGTATCCCTGCTCCCGCAGCTCATCCAGCGTAACGTCCTTTCCGACTTCCACGCCGCACCGGAATTCGACGCCCATCTCACGGATGACGTCGATCTCGGCAGCCACAACATCTTTCTCAAGCTTGAAGGACGGTATTCCGTACGTCAGCATGCCGCCGGGTTTTTCGTTCTTTTCAAACACGGTCGGGTGATACCCTTTTTCCGCCAGATAGAATGCGCAGGACAGCCCGGCAGGGCCGGCGCCGATGACGGCGATCTTCTCGTCAAAGGAGTCGGAATTCCATCTCGGAACGACTTTTTTGGGGATGAAGCGCGTCTCCGCGTTGAGGTCCTGCATCGCGATAAATTCCTTGACCTCGTCGATGGCAAGCGCCTGATCGATGGTGCCTCTCGTGCAGGCGTCCTCACAGCGGCGGTTGCAGATATGGCCGCAGACTGCCGGCAGCGGATTATTCTTCTTGATGAGGGCAAGCGCTTCCTGATAGCGGCCCTGTGAAGCCATTTTCAGATATCCCTCGACCGCGATGTGGGCCGGGCAGGCTGTCTTGCACGGTGCCGTACCGGTCTCATAGCAGTTTTTCCGGTTATTGTCGCGGTAATCCCAGTCCCAGTC
>DBVZ01000111.1 GCA_002308255.1 Lachnospiraceae bacterium UBA1251
GCCGATGTCGTGGCAGAGCGTGCGAATGTACACGCCCTTGCCGCATTCGACGCGGATGCGGTGCGTGCGCTCGTCCGTCTGCTCCAGATATTCGATGCCGTAGACCCTGCAGCGCCGCGCGGGCATCTCCACCGTCTCGCCCTTGCGGGCCAGCTGGTAGAGCCGGCGTCCGTCCTTCTTGACGGCGGAATACATCGGCGGGATCTGCTCGATCTCTCCGATAAAGGATCTTACCGCTTCCCGGATTTCCTCTTCCGTGAGGTTGACTTCCTTTTCCGCAAGGATCTCTCCGGTCGTATCCTGCGTATCGGTTGTGATTCCCAGACGCAGGACCGTTTCATAAGTCTTTTCGTGTGCGGTCAGCAGGTCCACGAGTTTCGTCGCGTGTCCCGTACATACAACAAGAACGCCCTCCGCATCGGGATCAAGCGTTCCGCAGTGACCGATCTTCTTTTCGTGCAGAATGCCGCGAAGGACAGCTACCACATCAAAAGATGTGTAGCCTTTCTCCTTGCGTACATTTATGATTCCTTCCATTCCGTTCTCCGGATCAGATCCGCAATTTACCCAATAAGTCCTGTCTCACGCAGCTCTTCTTCCACCGCCGGCAGAAGGACGGCTCTCGCCTCTTCGACCGGTACGTTCAGCGGGCATCCTGCCGCGAGGACATGTCCGCCGCCGCCAAGCTTTGTGCACAGGCGGCTGACATTTGCATTTGCAATGCTCCGCATGCTGACCTTGCAGCTGTTTTCCTCGGATGGATAGACAAATACGGACATTTCCACGCCCTCTGTCTGATTCATCTGCGATGACATTCCGTCCAGAGAGGCTTTATTCATTCCGTATTTATCCATTTCCTCCTGCGTGATCCAGCTGTAAGCGCATTTCCCGTCATATAAGAGTTCCATACGGTTCAGAACCAGTCCCAGTCCCTTCGTTTCGGCATAGGTGCGCGAGAAGAACGTATTATGGATGATTGATGTAAAAGGGATCTCCTTTTCCATCATCTCGGCCGCGATCCTCATGGTCTGCGGACTGGTCGCCTTATACTGGAACACTCCCGTGTCCTGCATGATCCCTGTGTAGATCGCCTCAGCAGTCTCCCTGGTGATCCGGGCAGGATCAAGAAGCGTATAAAGAACTTCGGAGGCGCTGCTCGCATCCGGGAAGATGACATTTTCATCGGCAAAGCCCTTGTTGCTGATATGGTGATCAATGCAGAAGCTTTTCTTCCCTGCGTGAAGCAGCTCTTCCGAAACACCGATGCGGTTCACCGCGCTCGCATCCAGCAGGAAGACCACATCATACTTCTCCCCGCTGTAAGTGTTCTTTGCCGATTCGGTGCCTCTCAGATACCGGAATGCAGGCTTGTACTCCTCAAGATAAAGGTCGACTTTCATCTCCGGATACTGATCCTTTATATAGGAATACAGTCCGCAGCAGGAGCCGAGGCAGTCCCCGTCCGGATTCACATGTCCTGTGATCGCCGCACTGCTGATACCTTTTAAAATATCATCGATCCTGCTGCTCATTCGGATTCCTCTTCCGCAGCCTCATCATCCGCGCTGAATGTACCGGTGCGGTGCATCTCATCGAGAATGCCGGCGATATGCGTGCCGTATTCGATGGAGCGGTCCGCGACGAAGATCAGTTCCGGCGTGTTCCTGAGATTCAGGTTCTGGGCGAGCATGCGGCGCAGAAAGCCCTTGCAGGCTTTCAGACCTTCCATCGTCCTCTCGAGTTCTTCCTCTCCGCCTAAAACACTGATATAAACCTTGCAGGACTTCAGATCCGTCGTGGTATCGGCACCGGTAACGGAAGTCATCATGCCGACGCGGGGATCTTTCACCTCGCTCCGGATGATCTCGGACAGTTCCCTGACGATCTCCTGATTGATCCTTGTCAGCTTGACGCTGTTTTTTCTCATATCAATTCCTTTTTCTATAATGCATGAAATATCAAAAACCCGGGTGTAAACCCGTGTTTTTGATTTGTTCACGCTCTGTTCTGTTACTGCTGCTCCACCTGGACCATCTTGTAGGCCTCGACCACGTCGTCGACCTCGAAGTCGTTGAAGCCGTCGAAGACAAGACCGCACTCGTAGCCCTCGCGGACTTCCTTGACGTCGTCCTTGAAGCGCTTGATGGAGGCGAGATCGCCGTCGAAGATCACCTCGTCGTTGTGACGGATACGGATCTTGCACTTTCTCTCCAGCGTGCCGTCGGTGACGTAGCTGCCGGCGATATTGCCGATGCCGGATGCCTTGAAGATCTGGCGGACCACCGCGTGGCCGAGGATCTTCTCCTCGTAGACCGCGGCGCGCATGCCCTTCAGGGCGCGCTCGACGTCATCGATGACCTGGTAAATGACGTTGTAGAGACGGATCTCGATGTTATTCTGCTCCGCGATGGATTTCGCCGTCGCGTCTGCCTTGACATTGAAGCCGAGGATCAGTGCGCCGGATGCCGCAGCGAGGTTGACGTCGGATTCGGAGACATTGCCGACCGCGCCGTGAATGACCTTGACCACGACCTCGTCGTTGGAAAGCTTCAGGAGGCTCTGCGAAACGGCTTCGACGGAGCCCTGCACGTCGGCTTTGACGATGAGCGGCAGCTCTTTGAGGTTGCCCTCCTGGATCCTGTTGAAAACATCCTCAAGAGACATCTGCGCCTGAGTAGCCTCAAGCAGCGTTTTCTTGTTCTCGGTAACGAATGTCGCCGCAAATGCCTTCGCTTCCTTGTCGCTGTCGAGCGAAACGAGGACTTCGCCGGCTCCCGGCACCGCGTTGAGACCGATGATCTCGACCGGCATCGACGGAGTAGCCTTCTTGACGATCCTTCCCTTGTCGTCCGTCATCGCACGGACTTTGCCGGAGGAAGCGCCGCAGGCAATGAAATCGCCCTGGCGGAGCGTACCCTTCTGCACAAGGATCGTCGCGACCGGGCCGCGTCCGCGGTCCAGCTTCGCCTCGAGGACGAGGCCGCGCGCGTTGCGGTTCGGATTGGCTTTCAGTTCTTTGACTTCCGCCGCGAGCAGGATCATTTCCAGAAGGTTCTCGATGCCTTCGTGCGTCTTCGCGGAGACCGGGCAGAAGATCGTCTGGCCGCCCCATTCTTCCGGAATCAGCTGATAATCGGCGAGTTCCTGCTTCACGCGGTCGATGTTGGCCGCCGGTTTATCGATCTTGTTGATCGCGACGATGATCTCGACGCCCGCAGCCTTCGCATGATTGATCGCTTCCACGGTCTGCGGCATGACGCCGTCGTCCGCCGCGACTACAAGGACAGCGATATCGGTGGAATTGGCGCCGCGCATACGCATGGCCGTAAATGCCTCATGACCCGGCGTATCGAGGAAGGTGATCTTCTGGCCGTTGACCGTGATCATGTAAGCGCCGATATGCTGCGTGATCCCGCCCGCCTCGCGGTCGGTCACATGTGTATCCCGGATCGCGTCGAGGAGGGATGTCTTGCCGTGGTCAACATGACC
>DBVZ01000014.1 GCA_002308255.1 Lachnospiraceae bacterium UBA1251
CATGCGTAAACTCACCCATAACGAAGTGATCGAACTGCGGGCGTGCAAGGTAATGGAAGACGGAAGAATGGAATTCTTCCGACGTGCGGAACGCATGTACGCGGATGAACCGGATACCGTCAAACGGCTTGAAGAGCTGCGGGAAATGTATCTCAGCATTCAGGAGATCCCGTTCATGAACAGCAGCGCATACGGCGCTTATATGAAATCAATGGAAATGTATTATAATTACATGGATGAAATGCTTGCGGACATGGGCTACACGGCTCATGATTAATGAACTTTCCGGCGCCTGACTCTTCTTTTTGAGCCAGGCGCCTTTTTCATGCGGATGCCGGACGGTCTTGGCCGCCCGGTCTCCCGGGTGTTTCAGACAGCAGTTTTACCGCACCAGGAGGAAACAATGGCACAAAGAACGGATATTCACAAAGTACTGATCATAGGTTCCGGTCCGATCGTCATCGGACAGGCATGCGAATTTGACTACAGCGGCACACAGGCATGCAAGGCGCTGCGGCAGCTCGGATACGAGATCGTGCTTGTCAATTCGAATCCCGCGACGATCATGACAGATCCGGAGATGGCTGACAGGACCTATATCGAACCGCTGAACACCGCGCATCTTGAAAAGATCATCGCAAAAGAACGCCCGGACGCGCTGCTGCCCAATCTGGGCGGACAGTCCGGCCTGAATCTGTGCGCCGAACTTTACAAGGAAGGGATCCTTGACAAATACGGCGTTCAGGTCATCGGCGTGCAGGTGGACGCGATCGAGAGGGGCGAGGACCGGGTGGAATTCAAAAAGACGATGAACCAGCTCGGGATCGAGATGGCGCGTTCGGAGGTTTCTTATTCCGTGGAAGAAGCGCTCGCGATCGCGGACCGGCTCGGCTATCCGGTCGTTCTCCGTCCCGCGTATACCATGGGCGGCGCGGGCGGCGGCCTCGTCTATAATAAAGAAGAACTGAGAACGGTCTGCGCGAGAGGTCTCGCGGCTTCCCTGGTCCACCAGGTCCTCGTTGAGGAGTCGGTTCTCGGCTGGGAAGAACTGGAGCTCGAAGTGGTCCGCGATAAAGACAACAACATGATCACGGTCTGCTTTATCGAGAACGTGGACCCGATGGGCGTTCATACCGGGGATTCGTTCTGCACGGCTCCGATGCTGACCATTTCGGAAGACCTCCAGAAGAGACTGCAGGAACAGGCCTATAAGATCGTGGAACATATCGGCGTCATCGGCGGCACCAACGTCCAGTTCGCCCATGATCCGAAGACAGACCGTATCTGCGTTATCGAGATCAATCCCCGCACCTCGCGTTCCTCGGCGCTGGCATCCAAAGCAACGGGATTCCCGATCGCTCTGGTATCGGCGAAGCTCGCCACGGGCCTTACGCTGAAAGACCTTCCCTGCGGCAAATACGGGACCCTCGACAAATATGTTCCGGGCGGCGATTATGTCGTCGTTAAATTCGCCCGCTGGGCATTTGAGAAATTCAAGGGCGTCGAAGACAAGCTCGGCACGCAGATGAGGGCAGTCGGCGAAGTCATGAGTATCGGCAAGACCTACAAGGAGGCATTCCAGAAAGCGATCCGCTCCCTCGAGAAAGGCCGTTACGGGCTCGGGCATGTCAAGGGATTTGATCTGCTCTCAAAAGAGGAGCTTCTGCTGCGGCTCGCGACACCGAATTCGGAGCGTCACTTCGAGATGTATGAAGCGCTCCGCAAAGGCGCGACGGTGGATGAGATCCATGAGGCGACCCATATCAAGCATTATTTCATCGAACAGATGAAGGAACTCGTCGAGGAAGAGGAAGCCATGCTTGCCAATAAAGGCCGGATGCCCTCGGACGAGCAGCTGATCCGGGCGAAAAAGGACGGCTTCTCGGATAAATACCTCAGCGAGATCCTCGGGATCTCCGAAGACGACATTCGTCACAGGAGGATCGAACTGGGCGTGCGGGAGGTATGGGACAGCGTCCATGTCAGCGGAACGCAGGACAGCGCCTATTACTATTCCACTTTCAACGGAGAGGACAACGACCCGGTCGATCCGGATTCGAGGAAGATCATGATCCTCGGCGGCGGGCCGAACCGCATCGGACAGGGCATCGAATTCGATTACTGCTGCGTCCACGCGGCGATGTCGCTGAAAAAGCTCGGCTTCGAGACGATCATCGTGAACTGCAACCCGGAGACGGTCTCCACGGACTACGATACTTCTGACAAGCTGTATTTTGAGCCTCTGACGCTGGAGGATGTTCTTGCGATCTATCACAAGGAAAAACCGCTCGGCGTGATCGCGCAGTTCGGCGGGCAGACACCGCTCAATCTCGCGGCGAAGCTGGAAAAAGAGGGCGTCCGCATTCTGGGAACGTCTCCGGAGGTCATCGATCTTGCGGAAGACAGAGATCATTTCCGTGAGATGATGGATAAACTCGGTATCCCGATGCCGGAATCCGGCATGGCGACCACCGTGGAAGAGGCACAGGCCATCGCCGAGAAGATCGGCTACCCCGTCATGGTGCGCCCGTCCTACGTCCTCGGCGGCCGCGGCATGGAAGTCGTGCGGGACGCCGATTCGATCGCGGACTATATGAGGGCAGCCGTCGGCGTGACGCCGGACCGTCCGATCCTGATCGACCGTTTCCTGCACAACGCGATGGAATGCGAGGCGGACGCGATCGCGGACGGAAATGACGCGTTCGTTCCGGCGGTCATGGAGCACATCGAGCTCGCCGGCATCCATTCCGGCGATTCAGCCTGTATCATACCGTCCAAACATATTTCCGAAAAGAATCTGGAGACGATCCGCGAATATACGAGGAAGATCGCCGTCGAAATGCACGTCGTCGGTCTTATGAACATGCAGTACGCGATCGAGGACGACATCGTCTATGTGCTCGAGGCCAATCCGCGCGCGTCCCGTACGGTGCCGCTGGTCTCCAAGGTATGCGGCATCCGGATGGTGCCGATCGCGACCGATATCATCACGGCGGATCTCACGGGGCACGCGTCGCCCGTGCCGCAGCTGAAGGAAAGGAAGATCCCGTATTACGGCGTCAAGGAAGCCGTCTTCCCGTTCAACATGTTCCAGGAAGTCGACCCGGTCCTCGGTCCGGAAATGCGGTCCACTGGCGAAGTCCTCGGGCTTGCGAAGACCACCGGCGAGGCTTTCTTCAAGGCGGAGGATGCCGCCAAGGCGACGCTTCCGACCAGCGGGGCCGTGCTCATCTCCCTCGCTCCGGATGACCGCTCCGAGGCGGCTGCGCTCGCGAAGAGTTTTGCAAGCAGCGGATTTAAAGTATACGCGACGGGACATACTTACGAGAACATCATGGACGAGGGCATCCCGGTCACTTATGTCAAGAAAGGATATGAGGGAAGACCGAATATCCGGGACCTTATCATCAACGGACAGGTCCAGGTGATCATCAATTCCCCGATCGGAAGACAGTCCAAGCACGATGACAGCTACCTCCGGAAAGACGCGATCCGGGCGGGCATTCCCTATATGACGACGACTGCCGCGGCCTACGCTGCCGCGGAGGGCATCGCGCAGCTCATCCGTCACGGAGACAGCGAGACGCTTTCTCTGCAGGAACTCCACGCGCAGATCAAATAAGGACAGAATCGGAATAAAGGCACCTCACTCCTGCAGTGAGGTGTTTTTTTCAGGGGCCTGTAAGATTTCGTCAATGTTCCTGTCTCATCAGGTAAGGAGGAAAATACCATGAAAAAAAGAGTTTTTTCAGTGATCGGCATACTGCTCGCAGCACTTCTTGTGATGACCGCCTGCGGTTCTTCGTCGGGAGCCGGCTACAGGGCAGACAGGAAAGACGCTTCTTCGTCGGCCGCGGAAGCACCCGCTTATTATGCGGATGAAGAAGCAATGGAGCCGGAATACGCGGCGGAAGCGGAATCCGAAGAGAACGGCGAAGACGGCGGATCCGCCTATACGGCGGCCCAGGACAGCGCGGGAACCGTGCTGACAGACGACAAGCTGGTCTATACCTGCAATCTTCAGATCGAGACAACGGAATACGCGAAGACCGTGCAGGCGATCCGGGAGAAGATCCGGCAGTACAATGCCATTATCGAGTACGAGTCGGAAAATGACGACGACTACAACTGGTATTACAGCGGGCACGTCAAGAGGTCCGGCACCATGACCCTGAACCTGACGATCCGCGTTCCTGCCGCGCAGTATGACGCTTTTGTCACGGATGCGGGTGACTTCGGAAAAGTCACTTCGAGAAGCCAGAACGTGGAGAACATCAGCCGCAGATACCACAGTACGGAAGCAAGGATCGAGGCCCTCGAAAAAGAGGAAAAACGCCTGAACGAGATGATGGACAAGGCGGATACGATCGAGGAGATGATCTATATCGAGGAGCGGCTGACGGATGTGGAGGCGGAACTCAACGCGAATAAGACGAATCTGGCTTCCATGGATGTGGACGTCGCCTATTCGACCGTCAATCTCAGCGTGAGGGAAGTCATGGTCTACACGGAGGAGCAGAAGCCTGCCGTCACGTTCGGCCAGAGGGTCAGACAGGCATTCTCGGAATCCTGGGAAGGATTTACGGGATTTCTCGAGGGCTTCCTGATCGTGATCATTCATCTGCTTCCGTTTATCGTCTGCGGACTTGTTCTGGCAGCGGTGATCGTACTGGCAAACCGTGCAGCCGACAGGAAACATCCGGAGCGGAAAGAACGCCGCCTGCGCAGAAAAGAGGACAGAAAGGCAGCGAAAGAACGTGCGAAGGCAATGAAGATGAACCGGGGATACCCGCGGCACCCGATGCCGGGGCCGGTGAATCCTCCGGCGCCCAAAGAACCGGTGAAGACCGCCGAAGAGAAGGAAAAAGATCAGACGGACGCGCCTGAAGCATAAAAAAGGGAAGAGAAAGACAAAAGAGAGGACGCCGTGCAGCGTCCTCTTTATTATTCTACCGGAATCTCCTCCCCGAAGAAGAACGAATAGATATATTGTTCCGTCACTGCGAGCCCCGTCAGTCTTTGCAGTGCGTCAGCGTAAGTAAGGAGCTGTGCCCGGTACTTTCGGAGCAGCTCTTCGCTGCTTCCGGAGCTGACATAATCCGTCTTATAATCTACAAGAATGATGCGGCCGCCTTCCGTAAACCAGGCGTCGATGACGCCCTGCACAAGGATGGTCTCGGAAGAAGGAAACGACGGATCGATCGTATCCGCCGGGACGGAGTATGTAAACGGCGTCTCCCGGAAAAGCTTTCCCCGGGCTGCCGCGTCCGCCATTCTCCTGCCGATCGGGGAGCGGAGAAATGTCTCTATGTCCGCTGTCCGGATCACGGCTGCTTCTTCTTCTTTAAGATGACCGTTTTCCTTGAGGCGGGAGATCTCCTGATTTATTTTTTCCCTCAGAGTACTGTCCGGAGTGCCCTCCGCGCTGTCCGGCCGCGCAGCGCCGGCATTTTCCGGGACGGCATCGCCTGCCGCAGCCCCATAGTCCATCAGCTCCATAAACTTGTGATAGACCGTGCCGCGGCCCGCGCCGGTGAGCGCTTCCGGCTCATCCCTCATAAAGGCGGGGATCAGCGGGATCACAGGCGGGTCGTCAAAGACCTGAAATGCCTCTTCGTCGTGATAGCGGGCGGCCTTGAGCTCCGAGACGGAGATCTTTGCGGGCATGCGGTCGAGTCCCTCGTGGGGATAGTGGAAGGAAAAACGCTCCGTAAGAAGCTGATGAAGCGCTTCGCTGAAAGGCTGCGAAAGATCCGCCGTTTGCATTTTCCGGAACAGCGCGGCTTCTTTCTCATTTTTATCGCTGACTTCCTGCTTTATTTCATTTCCGGAAATCTCCGCGAACCGGAGCGGCGCGGGCTCTCCCGGAGCCGTTTCCGGCAGGGAGACAGAACTCCTGAAGAGGGAAGGATCCGTGCCCGGAAGCGCTGCGGCCCGCATCGCGGCAGGAAGCACAAAATCCCAGAAACTCAAAGCGCTGCTGAGGACCGCTTCGGGAAGAAAGACCTCATCATAATCGGGAGGCATTTTCTTTTTATCGAGCGCCTCCCCGTTTTTAACGATCCCCGAGAGGATCAGTTTCTGTTCCGCGCGGGTCATGGCGACGTACAGCACACGCAGTTCCTCGCCGACGGCGTCTTTCATAAGGCGGCGGCGGATGGCCTGTTTTGCCGGCGTCTTGATCCGGACCCGGTCTTCCAGGCGCAGATAGTCGGAGGCGATGCCGCAGTCCGGATGGATGAGCACAGACTTGTTCAGATCCGTCAGATTGAACTGTTTGTGCATCTGTCCCAGGATGACGATCGGGAATTCCAGGCCTTTGCTGGAGTGGATCGTCATGATCCGGACGGCATTTCCGCCCTCGCCGGTGAGGGCGGCTTCGCCGGTGTCGATATCATATTTGCGAAGCTCGTTTACATAACGTATAAAATGGTACAGCCCGGCATAGCTGGTCTTCTCATATTCCGCGGCGAGCGTGATCAGCATCTCGAGATTGCCGGAGCGGATGGGCCCTCCCGGCAGCGCGCGGACGTAGTCCGCAAAACCCGTCTCGGAAATGAGACGGAAAATAAGTTCGTGAACCGGCTGCCGCCGTGCGGATTCGCGGTATTGCGCAAAGTCCCGGAGAAACGCATCAAGACGGTCCCGCAGGGAGATCTCATCGCCTTCCTCCGCGTACAGCTGTACGCAGTCCCAGAAGGAAGCACGCGGCATCTTCTCCTGACGGTCCGCAAATGTGCGGATCACTGCCATTTCCCGGGCGTCAAGACGCATAAAGGGCGAGCGAAGCACCGCCGCAAGAGGAATATCCTGCCGCGGATTATCCAGAATGGCCAGATACTGCAGAACCGCCTGGACTTCCTGCGCCGTGTAATAGCCGGTTTTCCTTGTCGTGTACACGGGGATCCCGCGGATCCGGAGCGTTTCCTGAAGGATCTCCGCAAACTCCCCCATGGAGCGGAGCAGAACCACGATATCCCGGTATTCGGCGGAACGGGCGGATCCCGTTTTCTTATCGAAGAGAAGAGTGTTCCCGGTCAGGGACAGGATCCGGTCCGAGATGGCCCAGGCCTCGGTCTCCATGCCGGTCCGGGCGGAGGCGGGAGTGCCGTCGTCCGCGGCGGACGGATAAACAAGCATGCATTCGGTCTGATAGTCGGACAGGACCGTGCTTCTGCCTTCCTCCGCCGGCTCCGGATAGATCTCTCCCGCACCGTAAACGAGAGCCGCGTCGTCATCATAATCGATCCCGCCGACCTCCCGCCGCATGATCTGCCGGAAAATGCAGTTGACGGAGCGGATGACCTCCCGGCGGCTCCGGAAATTGGAGCGGAGATCGATCCGCCGGTCGTGATCCGTGGTGCCCCGGTCATATTTTTTCATGAACAGATCGGGACGCGCCTGACGGAAACTGTAAATGCTCTGTTTGACGTCGCCGACCATAAAGTAGTTGTCTTCGCCCCGCGCGATGCGGGAGACGGCGAGCAGGACCGCTTCCTGCAGGTAATTGCTGTCCTGATATTCGTCGATCATCACGGCAAGATAACGGTCGCCGAGTTCCGAAGCGGCCTGTGTGGGATGACCGTCCGCATCCGTGAGGATCCGGAGGGAAAACTGCTCGAGATCGTTATAGTCGAGCAGGTTCTTCTCCCGCTTTGCCGCGGAGAACATCTCACGGAAACGCCGGACCAGCCGGATGAGCTCCGCGAGGACGGGGATGGAATTCCTCTGGCTCTCAAGGAGCGTTTCCGCATCATAGCGGAGATAGTCCGAGAGCAGTGACTCGCGGATCTTCTTTATGGAAGCTCTGGTGTTCTTAAAAGGCTCCCGCAGGGAGGCGTCCTCACCCGCAAGCGGTTTGGCGGAGGAAAGTTTTACCGGGGAGAAGGATGTCAGTATATTCCGAAGACTCTCATAATCGTTTCGTGCCCGGTCCAGCGCCAGGAACAGTTCCAGTGAATCCTGCGCCGCCGGGATATAAGCGGACGGACCGGCGGGACTGTCCGCCAGTTCCGCGTTCTGCTTCGAGAGCATAAGCCCGCGGGAAATGAGAGAGTGCATGTCGCTCAGGTATTCTCCCATCCATAAGACATGGTCCGCATTTTCCCACCGGATGTCCTCCGGCGCGTTCATGCAGTCCGTGAGCCATCCGTCCGGATCCGGTCCGGAAAATGCCGTATCGTACACTTTCAGGATCATCTCCGCCGGGGCTGATGCGGATCGTCCGGGAGCGAACGTATCCATAAATTCTATATAGGAAGGACTGCCGGCCTCGTGTTCTTCCTCGAACATCTTCTTCAGAGTGTCCTCCCGAAGAAGCTTCATCTCGCCCTCGTCTGCAACGCGGAAACCGCCCTCGAGCCCGATGGAGGCGCCATAGCTTCGGAGCACATACGAACAGAACCCGTCGATCGTGGTGATGCGGGCGTTGGGAAGCAATGTGAGCTGGCGGGCGGGAACAGGGTCGTCCGGAGATTCATCGAGCCTTTTTTCCAGCGCGGCGCGGATCCGCTCCCGCATCTGGGCGGCAGCGGCCCTTGTAAAGGTCACGACGAGGAGGCGGTCGATATCCGCCGGGTGTGCGGGATCTGTGATCAGGGTCAGGATCCGCTCAACGAGAACGGCCGTTTTTCCGGATCCGGCAGCGGCAGCGACGAGGATATTTCTGCCGCGGGAATCGATCACGCGTTTTTGATCATCTGTCCACTGCATGGTTCTCCTCCTTTCCTTCCGCTTCCGGATCGACAGTATTTTCAGGTGTCCGATTCTCCGGTACAGAGGCTGTCCCGGCGTTCAGAACTGTCTCCATTGCCTGCCAGATATCATCATTTTTCTGCTTTTCGAGATCCCGGAAATGATAGCCGGGTATGCGCCGGTCAAGCCCGCACACGCTTAAATACGGACAGTAATCGCAGGCGGAGCTGTTTTTCATGCGGTAAGGGTCCGCGTCGGATCTTCCGCTCATAATGCCGCAGGCGATCTCCGCGGCTTTCTTCTCGGCAAAACGCATCAGCAGATCAAAATTTTCCTGCGGGATCGCTGCAGAACCTGCCGTCGGGATCTCCTTTTTCGTCAGAGTGACCGGTATGACAACGGACTTGCTCCGGCCTTCATAAAGTTCCCGGTCAAGACGGGAGAGAACTTCCCTCTCCCCGGAGAGGATGCCGTTCGGTTTCAGCTTCTCCATGAGCGCGGCAAGCTTCTCTTCTTCGGTGGCACTGGGATCGGTCTCGATGACCGGATCGTCGATATTGTAATAGAAAATACCGGCGGGGCGCGGCATTTTGCCGGTCCGCCTGCGCGTGAGGTTCATGGCCGCCCTGAGATACAGGACGAGCTGCAGCTGCAGTCCGTAATAGATCTGCGAGAGGTCAAATGAGGTCGTTCCGCTCTTGTAATCAATGATCTTGACCAGAACGCTGCTGTCCGTCCCGCAGATGTCGATACGGTCAATCTTGCCGTTCAGGATCATGGAAATGCGGCTGGACGGATCCTGCTCCTCAAGGGAAAGGAAATCATTCTCACGGAAATCCACTTCAAATCCGGAGGGGATAAAATCGCCGTGGGAGAGCTGGAGCGTCAGGACTTCCACCGTGCGGCGCATCATGCGTTTGAGCCGCACAAGTTCGTATTCCATGGCCGCGGAGTCATGGAGAAGGCGGCCGCTGTAGGTCGCGGCGGCATTCTCAATACAGGTATCCGCGAGAAGCTCTCTTTCTTCGGAGGGAAGATCCTGCCACAGGCGTCCGCTCTGCCGCACTTTGCCGGCATAATTTTCCAGCGCTTCATGGAGAACATTTCCCCGGTCCATGCCGGAATAAGTGAATTCCGCCCGCTCGGAGAGCCGGAGCCCGTAGGCGGCGAAATGGGAAAATGCGCACGACGCGAATCTCTCGAGTCGGGTGACAGATCCTTTCAGGGAAGTCCCGTAAAGTGCAAGAGCCGTTTTCTCTCCGATATGATCGGCAGGTTTTCTTGCCGAGGCAGCTTCTGTCAGCAGAGCGCAGCCCGGATTGTCCGGATCGTGCAGGACGAGAGAGCGGTAGAGCTCGAGATAATCCGTCTGTTCGTTTTCCGGAAGTGTCTCCGCCAGGACGAGCGGGAGCTCATGAAGGCCGTCAAGGGGCGTTTCGATCTCCCGGACGGGTGTTTTATCTTCGTATTTCGTCTCAAGACGGGGAAACAGCCTGGAAACGGTGCGAAGAAGGAAAGACGGCTTCAGGGCTGCTCCGTCCGGATCCGTTCTCGAACAGGACAGAAACAGCGCTTCGGAAGGCTTTGTGAGCGCGAGGTAGAGATAGAAGCGCTGCTGCAGAAGCTCTTCGGGAGGCAGCGGTGCAAGGCGGATGCCGAGAGATTCGAGGACCGTCCGGTCTGCCTCCGTGAGGATCCCGTTCGTTTTGGCAGGGTGCGGAACCACACCGTCGTTCACACCGAGAAAGAGCAGCGCTTTGATCTCCCCGAGGCGGCTTCTCTCCACGTCGCCGATCGTGACCTGGTCGCCGGTGGGCGGAGTGATGCCGATCCTTGTCTCGGTGAGCGCAGACTCAAAAAGGGCGCGGTAGTCTCTCGCGGAGATGACATGTTCTCCGAGAATATCGGCCATTTTATCGAACAGACGCATGACAATGGCGTAGATCTGGGCGTATTCCCCTGCGAGGGAGAGCTGCCCGTCCTCCCGCAGCTTTTCTTCTTCCGCGGCCAGTTTCACCTGTACGTCACAGGCGGCAGAAAGGAGATAGAGCGCTTTGGTCTTGTCTGAGGCAGTACTTCCGGAAGCCGTGAAGGCATCGTGAACGGGGGCGAGCAGCGCGAAGATCTGGTCACGCAGTTCGTTGAGATGAGGAATCTCTTTCTCATCCTGTCCTTTATAGTGCAGCTTCCAGGATTCAGACCATTTTGCCCTCGAACGGATCCCGAGCGCGAGCACATAGTTTTCCAGGCGGTCAATGTCATCCCGCTCAAGATCGGTGAGACCGGTCCTGAGCAGGCGGAATACAGCGCCGGCGGACCATCCTTCCGTGATGATCTGCATGGCGGCGCGGAGAAATTCTATATAGGGATGGTGCAGAACAGTCCTTTTCTCATCCACGAAGAACGGAATGCCGTATTCCGGGAAAATGCGGCGGATGAGATCGCCGTAGGAAGCGAGATCCCCGGCTATGACAGCGATATCCCGGTAACGGAATCCTTTCTCCCGGATCATGCGGCGGATCCTGCGCGCTGCGGAGCGCACTTCCGCGTGGGGATTCTCGCAGGAGGCGATGCGGATGCCTTCTGCTTCACCCTCATAGAGAGCCCTTCTGTCCCGGAAAATGTGTTTTTCGAGAAAACGAAGTTCCGGGCAGCGGGCGAGACGGCTTTCCGGACCGTCTTCGATGAAAACAGGAGACAGGACAGGGATCCGTACTTCCGCCGCAAGATCTTCGAGCGAACGCATCATGGCGCGGCTCATGAGGTAGAGATCGGAATCGCCCCCCGGGCCTTTTGCCCACGTCCGGTCGATGGCCGCGGTGACATATACGTTTCTTGCGTGAGTGAGGAGCTCCCGAAGAACCGGGAGCTGGACCGGAGTAAAACCGGTGAACCCGTCGAAGGCGACGGTGCAGTTCCGAAGGAAAGCGGAGCGGCCGATGAGACGCGCAAGATAGGTGGGCACCTCTTCCGCGTTCATGAAATGCTCCCGGCAGTAAGCACGGTAATCTGCAAGAAGCGAAGCGATATCCCGGAGTTTTACGCGGAGCTCCGGAGAAACGGAAGCGCTGCCTTCCAGAAGATTTTCCGGGGTGACGGAATACTGCATGAGTTCCGAGAGCACGGATTTGATCTCGGAAATGGATCCGGGCTGATTAAGATGCCTGCCGAGATACGGCATTTCCTTTTTCTTCTCGAGGGAAATGCGGCGCAGCACGATGCTTTTTCCGCTCTCCTCGAGGAGCTCGCGCGTGTCCGTGCCGGTCTCGTCGAAAATGCGGTATGCCAGGCGGTTCAGGGAAAGCACGTCGATATTGAGAATGCCGCCGCGCGGATGCAGGCGCACGAGCTCGGTCTGCGTCTGCATGGAGAACTGCTCCGGAACGATGATCAGGAAATTCTGTTCCGGATGCTGCATGGATTCTTCTATGATCCTTTGAAAAAGGCAGCGGGATTTTCCGCTGCCCGGTGTGCCGAGGATGAACTGCAGTGCCAAGAATACCCTCCTTAAAGGAACGTTACTTCCGAATCCAGGTCCTGCGCGAAAGAAGGGCGAGGATCGGCAGAAGCTCGAGACGTCCTGCCAGCATATCGAACGTCAGGACGATCTTGGAGATCCAGCTGTAGCCGGCGTAATTCTCCATCGGTCCGACCGCGCCGAACCCGGGGCCGATATTGTTGAAGCAGGCGAGGACCGCCGAGATATTGGTCTCGACCGAGAAATTATCGATCGAAATAATTAGAAAGCTGATCACGAGGATGAAAGCGTAAAGTACAAGATAAAGGCTGACGCTGTTCATCGTGCTCTCCGATACGGGATGGCCGTTGACCCGGACTTTTTCCACCCGCTGCGGATAGACGACTTTCCGGATATAGCGTTTCATGGCCCGGAACATGAGGAGGACGCGGGAACACTTGATGCCGCCTCCGGTACTGCCGGCACAGGCCCCGATCACCATGAGCGTGAGCATGATCGATTTCGTCAGGGAAGGCCAGGTGTCGAAATTGACGGTGGAGTAGCCGGTTGTCGTAATGATCGTCGCCACCTGGAAAGCCGCGTGGTGGATCGCTTCTCCCGCCGTCGTATAGGTGCCGAGGATATTGATGCTGATGAGAGCCGTGCTGACGGCGACGACGCCGAGGTAGACATGGAGCTCCGCGTCGGAGATGATATCCTTGAAGCGGCGGAGGATCAGCAGGAAATACAGGTTGAAGTTGACCCCGAAGAGGAGCATGAAGACCGTCGTGACAGTCTGCAGGTAAGGACTGTAGCTTCCGAGGCTGTCCGCACGTACGCCGAAACCGCCCGTGCCGGCTGTCCCGAACGCGATGCAGAACGCATCGAAAACAGGCATTTTCCCGATCAGGAGGAAGATGATATCGAGGACGGTGAGCGTGATATAAAGTCCGTAGAGGACGAGGGAGGAATCTCTCATATGGGGGAGAAGCTTCGCAACTTCCGGTCCCGGGCTTTCCGCACGCAGGATATGGACGGTGAAACCGGTGTCTTTTCCCTTGTCGGATAGAAACGCCATCATAAAGACCAGCACGCCCATGCCGCCGACCCAGTGGCTGAAGCTGCGCCAGTAGAGCAGTCCTTTTGACATGACCTCCACGTCTTTCAGGATCGAAGCCCCTGTTGTCGTGAAGCCGGAAACGATCTCGAACAGCGCGTCGATGAAGTGGGGGATCTCTTTTGTGATCACAAAGGGAAGCGCTCCGAAGACGGAAATAATGAGCCAGCCGAGGCCGACACAGACCAGACCCTCTCTTGCATAGAAGCGTTTTGCCGCGTTTCTTGACAAAAAGTATAAGAAAGCGGAAGAGCACAGCAGCGCCGCGATGCAGATCACATAGGCGACGGCTACAGAGGATTCGTGATAGATCAGCGACACCGCGATGGCGGGAAGCATGAAAGCCGCCTCGATGGCGAGGATCGCCGCGAAGAAGCGGCCGATCATTTTATAATTCATAGCGGGAATCTCCGGATCGAAAAATTTATAAAATCCACCGCACCTTCCGATGCGGTGGTGTGTCTTTACTCGAAAATGTCGTTCAGCCGTTCGATGACCATGTTGCTCGCAGTCACGATCAGCAGCGTATCTCCCTCTTCAAAGGAAGAATCGCCGTTCGGGATCGTAAGGTTGCCGTGGCGGCTGATGCATGCCAGCAGGACATTCTTTTTGAGCTGGATGTCCCGGAGCGGTTTTCCGCGGTGCAGAGTCGTTTCGTCCACGAGAAATTCGGATGCTTCCGCCATGCCGGAGGCGATGGAGTGAACCGTGAGCGCCGCGCCGCTCTGATTTTTGACGGAGCGGACATAACGGACGACCGAACTGCCGATGATCTCCTGCGGGTTGATCGCGGAACCGATCTCGAGGCGGTCCACGATGCTGAGGCTTTCGGGACGGCCCACCTTCGTGACGACCTGTTTGACGCCGAGGTCGTGCGCGAACAGGGAGATGATAATGTTCATTTCGTCAAGTCCGGTCACGGAGACGACGGCGTCGCACTCCAGTGCCCCTTCTTTTTCCAGTGTGCCCTGGCTCGTCGCGTCACCCCGGACGATCTCGACGTCCGGAAGAAGTTCCGCCAGTGTAACGCACCGGTCGGGATCCTTTTCCAGAATCCGGACACTGATTCCCGCGGCCCGGAGCTGCTTGGCGAGATAATAGCTTACGCGTCCCCCGCCTGCCAGCAGGACGCGGCTGACTCTTTTGGTGATGATGCCGAGATTCTTGAGAAGAGCCGTGAGTTCATTGGTCGGAGCGGTCACATAGACGCGGTCTCCGGATTTTAAGGTGAAAGAGCCGTCCGGCATGAACGCGCTTCCGCTCCGCACGACGGCGCACACAAGGACTTTGCACCGGGCAATACCGGGAAGATCGGCGAGTTTCACACCGTTTAAGCGGCTGTTTTCATCGACCAGAAGCTCCACGATCTCCACGCGGTCCTTCGCGAAAGTCTCTCTCTTGAGAAAGCCCGGATACTCCAGCAGCCGCGCGATATCCCGGGCGGTCTTGTATTCGGGGTTGAAAGTCATGGAAAGATTGAAGGCGTCCCGGAGTTCATAGAGCTGTTCATAGTATTCCGGGTTGCGGATGCGGGCGATCGTGTGCAGGTTCTTGTTGAGAGAATGGGCGGCAAGGCAGCACAGAAGATTGACCTCGTCCAGCATGGTCGCTGCGATCAGGATATCAGCGTCCTCTATGCCGGCTTCCCGCAGCGTTGACATGGCGGCGCAGTTGCCGTTGACGGTCATGACGTCATACCGCTCTTCAATATAATTCAGCATTTCCGCTTTGATATCGATGACTGTGAGGTCATACCCTTCCGCGGAGAGAAGACGGGCAAGAGATCTTCCGATCTTGCCGCCTCCGGCGATGACGATTCGCATAGAAAGCCTCCTGTGCGGCACATCCGGATAACAAAAAGTGCCGGATATCTGCCGATGATCTGCTCAAAAACCATTTCCGGAGCAGGACCCCGGATCAGATTTCAGTATAGTATGACATGAGAAAAAAATCAACATCGGCGCTTGCAACCGCGGGCTCCATCCTGTATAGTAAAAAACTGTAGCAATAGGCCCTGTGACAGAAAGAAAGAAGGTGAAACTGGTGGTAGAACTGGACCCGATCCGCATTGAACTCACTTCCTATAATAAACCATTAGTTGAAATGGGGGATTCACTTTGACCTCGCTGTCAAAGAAAACCGCATACAGGAATTAAATAAAGAAATGGAAATGCCCGGTTTCTGGGATGAACCGGAAAAAGCGCAGGAGAAGGTGAGACTTCTCGGCTCTCTCAAGGACGATATTGAAGGCTATAAAAAGCTGGTCGGAGAGAAAGAGGACCTTGAGACGCTGCTCGATATGGCAGAAGAAGAAGCTGACCCGGATTTTCTGACCGAGGCGCAGGAAATGATGGATTCCTTTAAGGAACATTACGAGGCGATCCGTCTTAAGACGCTCCTTTCCGGTCCGTACGACGCGGATAATGCCATCGTGACGCTCCATCCGGGCGCCGGCGGCACGGAGGCGTGCGACTGGGCGTCGATGCTCTACCGCATGTACACGCGGTGGGCGGAGCGCAGGGGATACGAAGTCGTTGTCCGCGATTATCTCGACGGCGATGAGGCCGGGATCAAGTCGGTGACATTTGAGGTGAACGGGCCCAACGCCTACGGACTTCTCAAATCGGAAAAAGGCGTGCACCGGCTCGTCCGCATTTCCCCGTTCAACGCGGCAGGCAAGAGGCAGACTTCCTTCGTCTCGTGCGACGTCATTCCGGATATCAAGGAAGACATCGATATCCAGATCGACGACAAGGATATCCGCATCGATACCTATCGTTCCTCGGGAGCCGGCGGGCAGCATATCAATAAAACGTCCTCCGCGATCCGCATCACGCATTACCCGACCGGAATCGTGGTCACCTGCCAGAATGAGCGCTCGCAGTTCCAGAACAAGGATAAAGCGATGCAGGAACTGAAGATCAAGCTGATGATGCTCCAGCAGGAGGCCAATCTCCAGAAACTGTCCGATATCCGCGGAGAGATCAAGGACATCGCGTGGGGGTCGCAGATCCGATCCTATTTCCTGCAGCCTTATCAGATGATCAAGGATCTTCGGACGAACGAGGAACAGTCCAATGCAGGAAAAGTCCTGGACGGAGACATCGATCAGTTTATTAACGCGTATCTGAAATGGAGCGCGCTGAACCAGAAAAAAGCATAAAGAACAGAGGTAAATTCAAGATGGCTAGTGTTGCAGTATTGGGATACGGCACGGTCGGCAGCGGCGTGGTCGAAGTCCTTCAGAAAAACGCGGAAGAGATCACAAGAAAATCCGGTGTCCGGATCGATGTGAAATATATTCTGGATATCCGGGAGTTCCCGGGCGATCCGAATGAAAAAGCTATTGTAAATGATTTCTCCGTGATCGAGAACGATCCGGAGATACGCGTGGTCGCCGAGGCCATGGGCGGCCTGCATCCGGCGTTCGAATTTTCAAAGAGAGCACTGGAAGCAGGGAAATGCGTCTGCACTTCCAACAAGGAACTCGTGGCGGAATTCGGAACCGAGCTCACGCGGATCGCGGCGGAACACGGCGCTTCCTATCTGTATGAAGCCAGCTGCGGCGGCGGCATTCCGATCATCCGTCCGCTCCGCAACGCGCTGACAGCGGATGTGATCACGGGTCTGTCCGGCATTTTCAACGGAACGACGAATTTTATACTCACCCGGATGGAAAAGGAAGGCCACGATTACGCGGACGTTCTCGCGGAAGCGCAGGCGATGGGCTACGCGGAGCGCAATCCGGCGGCGGACGTCGAGGGATACGATACCTGCCGGAAGCTTGCCATTCTCGCCTCTTTGGCGTACGGCGTGCAGATCTCCTATAAAGACATCCGTACCGAAGGCATCACAAAGATCACGGCCGACGATATTAAATACGCCAAATCCTTAGGCGCTGCCATCAAGCTTCTTGCAAGCAGCGTAAAGACGGATAAAGGCTATGAGATAATGGTAGCACCTTATCTTGTCGGACCGGAAAGCCCGCTTTATTCCGTAAACGGCGTTTTCAACGCGATCTTCGTAAAGGGAGACATGCTCGGCGATTCCATGTTCTACGG
>DBVZ01000116.1:0-9598 GCA_002308255.1 Lachnospiraceae bacterium UBA1251
CAGGAGATACGTCCCCTGACTCACTCAGATATTATTTAGATATTTATGTGAATTTGCGTTGACTCATAAGACCATAAAAGGTATTATTATGGTATCTTTTAGGGATTTCCGTATCAGTGAGGAAACAGTATGACGATTGAAGAGATCAAAAGAAAAAAACAAGAATACGGATATACAAACGAGCAGATGGCTGAACTTTCCGGCGTTCCGCTCCCGACGGTGCGGAAGGTATTAAGCGGTGCGACGAAGTCGCCGCGGTATGAGACGATCCGGAGGCTGTCGGCGGTATTTCCTATTTCCGGTGGAATCGGAAATACGGTTTCTTATGGATATAAACCGCATTTTCAAATGATAGAGGAACCGTCCGCTGCTTATCAGGCCAAACAAAAGAATGCTTTTCAGACGCAGGGGACGGAAGAGGCGTCGGATCGGTATCCGCGCCAGGGAAGCTATACTCTGGAGGATTACTTTGCCCTGCCGGATGAAAAGAGGGTAGAGCTGATTGACGGCGTCTTTTACGACATGGGTGCGCCGACGACGCCGCATCAGATCATAGGAGGTACTGTTCACGCTAAACTGCTTGACTTTATTTTGGGGAAAAAGGGTACTTGTCTTCCTTTTATTGCGCCTACAGATGTGCAGCTTGACCGGGACAACAGAACGATCGTTCAGCCGGATGTCATGATCGTATGTGACCGATCAAAGATCACGACGCAGCGGATTTTCGGAGCACCGGATTTTGTTATGGAAGTTCTGTCGCCAGGCACAAAAACAAAGGATATTTTCGTTAAAACGGGAAAATATAAAAACGCAGGAGTTCGTGAATACTGGATCGTTGATGTAAAGCATGAAACAGTGACGAAGTTCCTGTTTTTGAAGCCGGATGAAGAATACACGGACGGGGATACCGTTATACGGACGTATGGATTTTCGGAGCCGGTTCCGGTCACGGTGTTGAATGAGGAGATTTCTATTGATTTTTCGGAGATCGCCGAAATTTATTCTTTTTTGAAAGGATGAGTCGGGGGACGTATCTCCTGACTCACCCGGTCACAGATTTTGACAAATTGAAAAACGAAAAGAGTGAGTCAGGAGATACGTCCCCCGACTCACCCTAATATTCTGCCGGAAAGGAAAACAGCAATGGCCAGATATATCAAAGGAACCGGAAATGAGAAAAAACTGTGCAGCTGGAGATGCGTCCACTGCAATTGCGAAAATACCGGAGTCGCTGTCATTTCCGTCACTGCGCAGCAAAGCTACGGGGTGATCGGGACTACCAGAAGCAAAGCCGAAGTAAATGTAAAAAACTTCATCATGGATGAAACAGCGAAAAAAGCGCGGATCGTAAATGAGAAACATGTTATCCCGGAGGGCGTCGGCATCAACGGCACATGCGCATCCTGCGGTAAGAGACAGCCCTGGAGCATTTCCAACAAGTATGCCCTGCCGCGCCTGATCGGCGGAATCATTCTCGGGATCCTTGCAGCGGTCCTCCTCTATCCGTTTCTTTCGAAGATCGACAACGGTGATATTTTCTCGTTCTTCCTGTCGTTTTTAACGATTGTGCTGGTCGCGTGGGGCGTCGATAAAGGATCCGGGAGGCTCCTTCAGCGGATCGCTTCCCGGAAAATGTCCGTTTATGGCGCGGAGTATTTCCCGAAACTGCTTGATCTTCCGGGTGAGTCGGGGGACGTATCTCCTGACTCACTAGGTCACAGACTATGACAACTTGAAAAACGAAAAGAGTGAGTCAGGAGATACGTCCCCCGACTCACCTGACAAGGAATACGAAAATGAACCTGAACCGTCAGCTGATCAACAGCGTCCTGATCGACTGGAGCCGCATCGGAAATGACAGCTACCTCCGAAACATAGAAGCCATCAGCGGCGTTGAAAGAATCGACTTCGATCACGCCGTGACCTTCTTTGTCGGCGAAAACGGCAGCGGCAAATCCACACTTCTGGAAGCGATCGCCGTCGCATACGGCTTCAACCCGGAGGGCGGCACCCGGAATTACAATTTCTCCACCTATGATTCCCATTCCGAGCTGTGCGGCGCGATCACCCTGTCCCGGGGCGTCCGCCGCTCCGGGTGGGGATATTTCCTGCGGGCGGAAAGCTTCTACAATGTCGCCACGAAGGAAGAAGAATACAGCCGCGGCCCCGGCGGGGTTCCGCAGCATTTTCATGAAAAATCCCACGGCGAGAGCTTCCTCGCCCTTGTGCAAAACAGCTTCCGCCCGAACGGACTGTATCTTCTGGACGAGCCGGAAGCTGCCCTGTCCCCGCAGCGGCAGCTGACACTCCTTTTGGAAATACACAGGCTCTCCAAACAGGGCGCGCAGTTCATCATCGTCACGCACTCCCCGATTCTGCTGGGGCTGCCCGACGCGCAGATCCTGAGCTTCGACGGCGGCAGGATCCGCCCCTGCGAATATACGGAAACGGACAGTTATCAGGTGACTTCCATGTTCATAAATAACCGGGAGCAGCTCCTGAGCAGGCTCCTGGAAGACTGACGGCTCCTGCAGCCCGGTAAATGACGTCTCCCGGACCCGCACCTTGCAAATCCGGGAATATTACAAAAGTAATGAGGTATTTTTCATGCTGCGACGAGAAGACATGCTGGAACTGACCCGGAGAATGACCCCGTCCCGCTCCTCGATCGACCGGATCGCGGGATGCTACTTCGACGAAGAGGGCTTTTCCGACGGCAGTTTCAACCGGCATTTCCTGAATCTGAAAATATCGGAAAGAGAAAAGAATCTGAAGATCGCGAAAACAGTTCCGTTTTCGAAGACAAATGAGCAGTTGATCGAGCTGGATTTCCCCGGTGAGACCCGGCAGTCGGGCGATATGATGCGCCTTTTGGACGCCATCATGGCTTCTGAGCTGAAAAATGACGCCCTTCTGGAAACCTTCTACGAGGTTGTGGCGGAAAAACAGCCGAAGGGCAGGGAATATGCCATTTTCATTTTTCACGGATCCTACGATATTCCGCGGATCGGGACCGACAAGGCGGAGCAGTGGGAATCCGAGGAAGTCTATGATTATCTGATCTGCACCATTTCCCCTGTGTACGGGGATTATGAGGTCGCGGAGCCCTTTGCGGGATTTCTGTATCCGTCTTTCTACGACCGCAGCGCGGACATGTTCCATATCGCTGTTTATGAAAAGGAGCCCGGGGTCAGCGGCGAAGGGCTGATCCGGGTGCTGGGCTGCGCCCGGGAGAGTTGAAAATAATGAAGATCATGGTCAGCGCCTGCCTCGCAGGAGAAAATTGCAAATATAACGGCGGAAATAACAGAAATGAAAAAGTCCTGCAGCTGATAGCCGAAAATGAAACCGTCACTGTATGCCCCGAACAGCTGGGCGGCCTCCCCACGCCGCGGATCCCCTCGGAGATCCGGAATGGCATCGTCACCGCAAAAGACGGCCGCGTCGTCGACGCGGAATTCCGCGCCGGGGCAGCCAGGTGTCTGGAGATCGCCATTCGCGAACAGCCGGATCTCATCATCCTGCAGTCGAGAAGCCCCAGCTGCGGCGTCAGACAGCGATATGACGGCACCTTCTCGGGCACCCTGACGGAAGGCTTGGGCGTGGCGGCGCAGCTTCTCATCGAGAACGGATTCCATGTTGTGGATGTGGAGGAGTTAGGGTGAGTCGGGGGACGTATCTCCTGACTCACTCCTCTTCCAATCTCCTCAATTTGTCCGAAAAAAAGAACAAGGCTTCTTCCGGGTTGAAGCTGAGCTTATCCGAAAAGAGCCTTGTTCTTTTTTGTGTATCGGGAGTGAGTCAGGAGATACGTCCCCCGACTCACCCCGCTACACTTTATAGCGCAGCTAAGAAAAAATATCACCCCGGCGCGGATTTTCAAACCAGCCATTTTCCCATATGATAAATAATAGAGGCAGTTTCGGAACGATGTGCGGATCATTCCGAAGCAAAGCGTAACCGCGACAAAAAGTGCATTCTAAAATCGCGGCTGAGAACTCATTTACTGTCACACTGAGAAAGGACGCAGCAGGCCGTCGATGTCTGCCGCAAGGGATGGAAACGTATGAGTGATAATGCAGCAAAATTTGCCGAAAGGCTGAACCGCGTCAACGCAGCGATCGCGCTGGAAAAAACCGACCGCGTGCCGATCTGCCCGTTCTTCGCCTCCTATCTCCAGCGGGCGAACGGCAAGACCTACAAGGACATTTATTACAACTATGAAGAAGCCGGAGAAGCAGCCGTAAAATTCTACAAAGAGCATCCGCTGGTCGATGCCACCACATTCAGCGGCTTTACGAGCGGCCGCGCAAATGAGATCGCGAACACCCAGATCATCGACTGGCCCGGAAAGCCCGGCACACTGGTACCGGACACGAGCTCCCATCAGGTCATCGAACTCGAATTCATGTCCCAGGAAGAATATCCGGAAATGCTGAAGGACTTCACGGGCTTCATGATCCGCAAATACATTCCGAGAATGTATCCGAGCCTGAAAAGCTTCGCAAATATTTCCCTGATCCCGACAGTCGTTCTGAGCACAAGTTTGATCGGCCCTCTGTACGATCCGGAAATGCTGAAGGCCTACGAAACGCTCGCAAAGATCGGTGCGGAAGAAGCCGAAACGGCCAGAATGACCGGCATTTACATGCAGAAACTGGCCGAGGCGGGATTCCCGGGCATGATGTCCGGCATTTCCGAAGCCCCGTATGATATTCTCGGGGACTATTTCCGCGGGACCATGGGCATTTTCGAAGACCTCGTGGACGAAGATATGCAGGAGTACATGGAGCAGGCCTGCGACCTCTTCGCCGATCAGCAGATCGCGGCGCTGCAGTATTTCCGTTTCGTGGACATGCCGGTCAAGAGAGTCTTCTTCCCGCTGCACAAGGCGATGGACGGCTTCATGAGCGACGAGCAGTACGAGCGGCTGTACTGGAAACCGCTGAAGAAGATCATGATGGCCCTGATCGACATGGGCGTGACGCCGTTCATCTACTCGGAGGGCCCGTACGATACGCGTCTCGACTTCCTGACCGACGTTCCGAAAGGCAAGGTCCTCTATCACTTCGAAAGAGTGAATATGAAAGAGGCGAAGCGGAAACTCGAAGGCATCGCCTGCATTTCCGGAAACCTGTCGATCTCACGGATGGAATTCGGCACCAAAGAGGAAGTCATCCGGCAGACACGGCAGCTCCTGGAGGACTGCATGCCGGGCGGCGGGTACATTTTCGACTTCGACGGCTGCATCGAGAACGCGAAAGAGGAAAATGTCGACGCGATGTTCGAGACACTGGCGAAATACGGAAATTATTGATTTGGGGGAGGCGAAGTGAGTCGGTGAGTCGGGGGACGTATCTCCTGACTCACTCCCCGCACACAAAAAAGAACAAGGCTCTTTTCGGATGAGCTCAGCTTCAACCCGGAAGAAGCCTTGTTCTTTTTTTCGGACAAATTGAGGAGATTGGAAGAGGAGTGAGTCAGGAGATACGTCCCCCGACTCACCCCGCCTCCCTTGTCACACTCTGTCAATATCAGTTATAATATACCCGTCAAAAATCATTTCCCCCGGATACAGCCCACAGCCAAAATCATTCTAAACAACATGGATAAAGCAGATTTTGCGGAACAAATCATCTCAGCGATCGACGGCGAAGAATGGGAACTGCTCGACAGCGGCGGTCCCGATTCCCCGGTGCATGGCTTCTACAGGGACACCCTTCTCGAACTGATGGATCCGTACCGGTTCTTCGACGGCGACATGAGCGAAGAAAACTCCTGGGACCTCTTCAACACCCTGCAGATGCATCTGGAAGAAACGCAGCCGGAGAAACGCGACGTCCACAAATTCATGATATACGCGCACATGATTCGCACCTATCTGGACGGCCTTCCCATGCATCCTCCGGAAAAAGTAAAGTATTACACCAAAGCCCGGAACGGACGGGCGGAGTATTTCTGCCCGAAAAAAGACGACAGCGCCGTGTGCAGCTTCTGCGTCGCCCGGGACTGCGCGCCGTTATACCGGGAATGGGAAAAGGAAATAGCTCAGACCGCCGAAAAATACGGAGAAAAGGCCGCGTCCATCCGAAAATGCATCCTCGAATCCGGCTTCACCCAGGTCGGCATCATCAAGACGGAAGACCTTCATTTCTATGAGGAAGTGCGGAAATACTGCGTAGAGAATGCCTGCCATCACTTCAACACCACGTGGGCCTGCCCGCCGGCCGTCGGCACGGTCGAGGAATGCCGCGAAAGGACCCTCGGCTTCGATTACCTGCACCTTTTCTCAAAATCGTTCTATCTGCCGGACGCGGTGGACTGGGATTCCATGAAGCCTGCCGTGACCGAATTCAAGAAAAACGTGGATGAGCTCAACTCCAGACTGAAGCCCCGGCAGAACGGCATGATGATCCTCTCCAATGATTCCTGCAGCCTTTGCAAGACCTGCACCTATCCCGACGCGCCCTGCCGGATCCCCGACAAACTGCATCATTCGATCGAGGGGTACGGATTCTACGTCTCCGAACTGTCCAAGCAGGCCGGTGTTTCCTATTTCAGCGGAAGCGGCATCATCAACCTCTTCGGCGCGGTCCTGCACAACGGGTAAAGAAGGTGAGTCGGGGGACGTATCTCCTGACTCACTCTTGCCGGCTTTTCAACAACTGACAGGTTTCGACCGAGTGAGTCAGGAGATACGTCCCCCGACTCACCCCCACCAAAAAAACATATGAAAATCAAAACCGTAAAAAAACCAATCGAAGAAGTCCTGCAGCTGCAGGGTTACCGGCACACATCCCCCGCCCGCCAGGGGATGTTCTGGCGCCGCCTCTTAAAAACGCTCTCGTCAGGCGAACTGAAAAAAGTCGGCTTCACCTGCGAAAAAGACGCCTCGATGGAACAGATCGGACCGGACGAGCCGTGCCTGATCCTCATGAACCACTCGAGTTTCATCGACCTGAAAATAGCATCGGCGGTCCTGTTCCCGAGAGAATTCCACATCGTCTGCACCGCGGACGGATTTGTGGGCAAAGAATGGCTGATGAAAAAGATCGGCTGCATTCCGACGTTCAAATTCATTTCCGACCCGGTCCTCGTCAAGGATATGGTCCACACCGTCCGGAACCTGAAAGCCTCCGTTCTGATGTTCCCGGAGGCAAGCTACAGCTTCGACGGGACGGCGACGCCGCTCCCGGACAGCCTCGGCAAATGCCTGAAACTCCTGAAAGTTCCGGTCGTCATGATCCGGACCTTCGGCGCATTTCAGCGCGATCCCCTCTACAATAATCTGCAGCTGCGCGACGTCCCCGTCACGGCGAAAATGAGCTGTATCCTGACGCCGGATGAGATACGGGAGAAGACGCCGGCCGAGCTCAATGCCGTGCTGCGGGAGCATTTCACATTTGACAACTGGAAATGGCAGCAGGAAAACGGCGTCAAAGTCCGCGAACCGTTCCGCGCGGACGGCCTGCACCGCGTGCTTTATAAATGCCCGTGCTGCCGCACCGAAGGAAAAATGACCGGCGAGGGCACGACGCTGACCTGCCGGGAATGCGGCACCGTCTATGAACTGACGGAATCCGGGGAAATGCGTTCCTCCGGAAATACCGAAGTGATCCCGCACATCCCCGACTGGTACGCCTGGGAGCGGAAATGCGTGCGCGAAGAGCTCGAAAACGGAACCTACCGGATGACGCTTCCGGTCACGATCCGCGTCATGGTAAATACCGACGCCGTGTACGAAGTAGGCGACGGAACACTGGAACACACCAAAGACGGCTTCCGTCTCACCGGCTGCGGCGGAAAGATCGACTACCGGCAGTCGCCGAAGGCTTCCTACAGTCTCTACGCTGATTATTTCTGGTACGAGATCGGCGACATGATCAGCATCGGGACACCGAAGATCCAGTACTACTGCTTCCCGGCGGATCCCGGCGCCAACGTCGCGAAGGCGCGCCTCGCGGCGGAGGAAATGTTTAAGATGAAAGAGTGAGTCGGGGGACGCTTCCCCCGACTCACTCTTTTTTTTTCTTTTCTTATTGATTTTATAGTTAATAGCCGATCAGCCAGTCATACATCTCCTGATACTTGAGGGCGGAAGCGCTCCAGGAATAATCCATTTCCATACCGCGCTCCACGATCTTGTTCCAGTCTCTCTTGCGGTCGAAGAAGATCTTCTCCGCGTACCGGATGATCCCCAGCATTTCATGTGCATTGTAGTGCGTGAACGAGAAGCCTGTCCCGGTCTTCTCATATTCATTATACGGCTGGACCGTGTCCTTGAGTCCGCCCGTCTCACGGACGATCGGGACGGTCCCGTAGCGAAGGCTCATCAGCTGTGAGAGTCCGCAGGGTTCAAACCGGGACGGCATCAGGAATGTGTCGCACGCGCCGTAGATCCGGTGTGACAGAGGTTCCGAGTAATAAATGTTGGCAGATACCCTGCCCGGATATTTCCAGGCGAAATGCCTGAACATATTTTCAATGCCCTCCTCGCCGGTACCGAGTACCGCGATCTGGACGTTATCCTGGCACAGTTCGTCCATGATATACGCGATAAGGTCGAAGCCCTTCTGATCCGTAAGTCTTGACACCATTCCGATCAGCATGGTCTTCGGATCTTCATTGAGGCCGATCTCCTTCTGCAGGGCGGCTTTGTTCTTTCCCTTGATCCTCCGGAAATTTCCCACATTGTAGTGATGGGGGATATTCGGATCCGTTTCCGGATTGAATTCGTCATAGTCGATACCGTTGACGATTCCCCGCAGATCACCCGAACGGGCGCGCAGCAGTCCGTCAAGGCCTTCGCCGTAGAACGGCATCTTCATTTCTTCCGCATAGGACTGGCTTACGGTCGAGACGGCGTCCGCATACACGATGCCGCCTTTGAGATAGTTCCCGTTGCTGTGGAATTCCAGTTTGTCCGGCGTAAACAGACGCTCCGGCAGTCCCGTGATCCTCTGGATGTCCTTCTTGTCCCAGACGCCCTGGAATTTAAGATTATGGATCGTCATGACCGTTTTGATCCCGCGGAAGAATTCATTTGCCGAAAATTCCTCCTTCAGGTAAACGGGAACAAGACCGGTCTGCCAGTCGTGGCAGTGGATCAGGTCCGGACGGAAGCCGATCACCGGCAGAACGGACAGCAGCGCTTTGCTGAAAAAGGCAAATTTCTCGAGATCCCACGGCATTCCGTCGTAAATGGAAGCGCCCGAGAAATGCTCCTCATTATCGATGAAATAACAGGTAACGCCGTCCAGCACCATGGAAAAGATACCGACATACTGCTGCCGCTGATTCAAATCCATATAGAAATTCGTAATATACTGCATCTGATCCTTGTATTTGTCGGCAATGACACGATATTTGGGAATGATAACTCTCGCGTCGTAATATTCTTTGGGGAAGCTTTTCGGCAGTGAGCCGACAACATCCGCGAGTCCTCCGGTCTTGATAAACGGGACACATTCTGACGCCGCAAAAAGAATGTTTTTCACTTTCATCCTCCTTATTTTTTAAAGTGACGGCCAGACGTCCTGATCAGGAAGTCTGGCCAGCTTCAATTATATAATATAAGTTTTAGGCGGCTTTTTCAACA
>DBVZ01000116.1:9759-10028 GCA_002308255.1 Lachnospiraceae bacterium UBA1251
AAAGCCACTGCTTTCAGAAGTGGGAAGGCGTCCTCAAGGAAGAAGCCAAGTCGGGAGACCTGCCTGTGTATCTTTTGCCCCTGGGCGGGGGACGAAGCTGTCGGCCTCGCGCTATTTTATGGATTGCTTTGCCGCGCTTCCCCTCTCCGGGAAAGCGCGGTTTTCTGTTCCCGGAACCACAGCGGAGCAGAAAACAAAAGAGACAGCGAACCGGACTGTCTCTCAAAGAAAAGGAGGAAAAAACAGTGAAAAAAATCCTTTCCCTCATC
>DBVZ01000116.1:10091-10233 GCA_002308255.1 Lachnospiraceae bacterium UBA1251
TGCTACGGAAGCACCGGCTGCGGAATCCACCGAACCGGCTGAAACCGAAGCCCCCGCTGCCGAATCTTCGGAAGCTGAGGCGGAACCCGCTGAAGCGGCAGAGCCGTTCGTAACAATCACCGACATGACCGGCCGGGAGATC
>DBVZ01000116.1:10305-14664 GCA_002308255.1 Lachnospiraceae bacterium UBA1251
CTGGTCGGCCGCGGCGAATACTGCGACTATCCCGCCGAAGTGCTGGACGTTCCCTCCGTACAGTCCGGATATGACACCAATATCGAGCAGATCATCTCCCTCGAGCCCCAGGTGCTGCTCATGAGCACCATGGCTCAGACCGAGGAGCAGATCGCCGCCCTCGAAGCCGCCGGGATCCGCGTGGTCGTATCGGACGCGCAGGATATCGAAGGCGTTTACACCTCGATCGACATGATCGGAAAACTGATGGGCAAGGAAGACAATGCCAAGGCCGTGATCGACGGCATGAAGTCTACATTTGACGGTCTTAAGGCAAATGCCGGCGACGGCACCAAGACGGTGTATTTTGAAGTATCTCCTCTGGAATACGGCCTGTGGACGGCCGGCAAGAACACATTTATGAATGAGATCTCGGAAATGATAGGTCTCAAGAACGTATTTGACGACGTGGACGGCTGGGCAGAAATTTCCGAAGAGCAGGTCATTGAGCGGAATCCCGATTATATCGTGACGATCACCATGTATTTCGGCGAAGGCCCCACCCCCGTCGAAGAGATCCTGAGCCGCCCGGGCTGGGGAGAGATCACGGCCGTGAAAAACGAGGCTGTCCTTAACCTAGTCAACAACGAACTGAGCCGTCCGACGCCGCGTCTGGCGGAAGGCGCGCAGATGCTCTATGACTTCGTCTACGCGGAGGAAGCCCTGGATAATGCGGCGTAATTCCGAGGGCTTCGGCCCTCTTGCCTATTTCATTTTCATCGCGATCATGGTCTTTACCATGATCGTGTGTATCTGTGCGGGCAGCGTCAGTGTGCCGATCAAAGATACCGTCCGGGTCATCTGGGCGGCGATCGCGGGAAAACCCATTCCCAAAGTGACCGCTGCATCCATCATCCTGACGGTGCGGGTACCCCGGGTGCTCTGCGTGGCATTGTCCGGCGCGTCGCTTTCCATTTGCGGCGCCGCCATGCAGGGGCTTCTTAAAAACCCGCTGGCCGACGGCTCCACGCTCGGCGTCAGCTCCGGGGCCGCCCTCGGGGCAGTCCTCGCTATTGCTCTGGAAATCTCCATTCCGTTTCTGCCTTTTGCTTCTACCATGATCATGGCAATGCTGTTCGCATTTCTGTCCCTGATGCTGATCCTGTCCCTGGCGTACCGGCTGGATTATTCCCTTTCCACCGGCACGATCATACTGATCGGCGTCATTTTCTCCATGTTCGTCAACAGCGTCATGTCGCTGGTCATCGCATTTGCGGGAAATCACTTAAAGAGCATTACCTACTGGACCATGGGCTCGCTTTCAGGCAGCAATTACAGAAATGCCCTGGTCCTCCTCACGGCACTGGTCATTTGCGGAACGGTGATCATGATTCACGCCCGGGAACTCAACGCGTTCGCGATCGGCGAGGAAAATGCCCGGCATATCGGCGTAAATGTCAAAAGAGTAAAACTGATCATTATGATCACGGTCTCGATCCTCATCGGCGTCTGCGTCTCCATCGGCGGCACCATCGCCTTCGTCGGCCTCGTGACGCCCCACATGGTGCGAATGATCACCGGCCCCAACCACAAGCGGATCCTGCCCGCCAGCCTGTTCGGCGGAGCGACGTTTCTCATGCTCTGCGACCTCACGGCGCGTGTCCTGCTCAATCCGGTCGAGCTTCCGATCGGCGTGGTAACGAGCCTTGTGGGGGCGATCCTCTTTGTAAATATCTTCTACCAGACAAGGAGGAACCCCCAATGAGCATGCTGGAAGTACAAAATGTATCCGTTCGCTACGGCTCTTATACGGTTTTGGACGGGGTCTCCTTTACGCTTGAGGAAGGCGACTGGCTCATGCTGATCGGCCCCAACGGAGCGGGCAAATCCACCATCGTAAAAGCCATCGCCCAGAGCGTCGATTACACCGGCCGGACCATTTACAAAGGCCGCGACCTGCGGGAATTCAAACCCACGGAACTTGCGCGCAACATCGGCATTCTGGCCCAGAACCACTCCGTGGGTTACTCCTTCACGGTAGAAGAAGTCGTCCGCCTGGGCCGTTACTCCTACGCCCCCACGATCTTCTCCAAACACACGGATGCCGACGAGGAGAGCGTCGAGCGGGCGCTCGAGCTCACCGGCATCAAACCGCTCATGAAGAAATCCGTGCTCACCCTGTCCGGCGGCGAACTGCAGAGGACCTTCCTCGCGCAGCTGCTCGCGCAGAACCCGAGCATCCTCATTCTGGACGAACCCACCAACCACCTCGACCTCGTATATCAGAAGCAGATCTTCGCGCTGATTTCCGAGTGGCTCAAAGAGGGCGGCCGTGCCGTCATCAGCGTGGTCCACGACCTCAGCCTCGCCCGGAAATTCGGCACAAAGAACCTCCTTCTCAAGGACGGGAAAGAAGTCGCCTACGGTGTCGATGACAAAGTCTTCTCCCCGGAGGTCCTGAATCCGGTCTACTCCATGGATGTGGCTGACTGGATGCATACTATGCTGTCTCAATGGTAAAACAAATCCTTCTTATCGGCGGCGGAACCTGCAGCGGCAAAACCACTCTCGCGCATGAACTGGCCGAAAAAGAGAACGGCGCCGTCCTTTCCGTCGACGACCGTCTCGGAGAATATGCAGAAAAAGGGATCGAAGCGGGCTGCCCGGTCTGCATTCTGCATGCCGGAATGTCCCTGAATGACTTTTTCATGAGGGATCCCCGGATCCAGTGCGAGGAATTGATTGCGTTCTATAAAGAGATCGCTCCCTTTATAAAAGAAGACCTTGCCCGGTTCTGCCGGAACACAGACAAAGAATTTGTGATCGCCGAAGGAATTGCCTTTCTTCCCGGAATCACAGAAGAAATCATAGAAGAAATGGCCGAAGAAGGCCGGCAGATCCGCTGCCGGTATCTGTTTGCGGAGCCGGCGGAACACGACCGTCTCTACCGGGAACGGGAATGGACAAAACTCTTCCTGAAAGAATGCGAAGACCCGGAAGAGGCTTTCCGTCTCTGGATGGAAAGAGACGCCCTGTTCGCGGAGTATATAAAAAGAACGATGTGAGGATGAGTCAGGGGACGTATCTCCTGACTCACTTTTTCTCTGCCTTCATCTGATGTATAATGATTGAGTCAGGAGATACGTCCCCTGACTCATCCCGACTCACCCCCGCACTTAACTTCGAGGTCCCCTATGATCCGCATCAAAAAGATCCAGATTCCGGAACTGCCGACAGAATCCCCCCGTCGTCTGTATGTATATCTCCCGCATGATTATCAGCATTCCGGCCGCAGATATCCCGTGCTCTACATGTTTGACGGACACAACGTGTTCTATGACAGCCACGCGACCTATGGAAAAAGCTGGGGGATGAAAGAATACCTGACACGGACAAAGCTGCCCCTGATCGTCGTCGCCGTCGAATGCAATCACGAGGGCGAACGGCGCATGAATGAATACTCGCCCTGGGACACGGATTTCCCGGGACTCGGTCAGCTGGAAGGCCTGGGGCAGGCAACGATGGAATGGATGGTCGGCCCGCTGAAGCAGGAGATCGACCGGACATACCGCACACTGCCCGATCGCGAAAATACAATGATCGCAGGCAGCTCCATGGGCGGATTAATGTCACTCTACGCCGTCACGGCCTATAACGGCATTTTCTCCCGCGCCGCCGCCCTGTCGCCCTGCATCTGGTTCAGCACCAATGAACTTTACCCGCTGTTCTCAAAAACGCCGCTTCGTAATCCCACGCAGGTCTATATGGATCTGGGGACCGGCGAGATTCCGGAGGACGGCCGCAGTTATCTTTCGGAAATGTTCCGCTGCGCCGCGGAACTCTCCAACGCCGGCGCGGACGTCGCAGCCCGGGTCATTCCCGGCGCGGCTCACTGTGAAGCGGCGTGGGAAAGACGCATTCCCGTCTTTATGGATTATCTTCTGGAAAGTAAATAAGGAGACAGAGAACACCCCCCTGCCCAGTAAAAAATAAAGGAGAAAAAATGATCAAAGTATATTGCTACAGTAAATGCAGTACCTGCAAAAAAGCCCTGAAATGGCTGGACGATAACGGCATCAAATATGATCTCCTCGACATAAAAGCAGATCACCCGGACGAAAAGTCCCTTCGGGAATACTACGCCATAAGCGGCCTGCCCCTGAAACGCTTCTTCAACACGAGCGGGATTCAGTATCGGGAACAGAACCTCTCCAAAAAGCTTCCGGAAATGACCGAAGACGAACAGCTCGCCCTTCTCGCCACGGATGGCATGCTTGTCAAGCGTCCGCTTCTTGTCGGAAATGGATTCGTGCTGACCGGATTTAAAGAAGATGAGTGGGCAGCAAAACTGAAATGAGTCGGGTGAGTCGGGGGACGTAT
>DBVZ01000044.1:0-366 GCA_002308255.1 Lachnospiraceae bacterium UBA1251
GAGTCCTTGCCTCCGGAAATGCACACAGCGATACGGTCCCCCGGCGCAACGAGCCCGTAGCGGTTCACAGCCTGGACGAACCTTCCCATGATCAATGTGCGGAATTTCTTCCGCAGGTTCTTTTCGATCTCTTCGCGCCGTTCTTCCTCCGGCCGGCCGGGCTCACGGAGCAGTCCGGAGCCATTTATTTCCTGCTTATCCATAAAAAAACATACATAAGCCGCCGATCAGCCGGTCAGCCGTTCCTTTCTTTCAAAATGATACAGAGTGTATCTTAGCACACTTTTCATTCGTAAAAAAGAGATTGACACCCCTCTGAAGTATTTCTTATGATAAATTTACCGGCAGCGGCGGTTCCGGCCGATT
>DBVZ01000044.1:371-3531 GCA_002308255.1 Lachnospiraceae bacterium UBA1251
GCCGTTTTCAGTATCACTTTATTTCAAGAAAGAGAGAAATATCATGATCTTCGATACCGCTATCATCGGAACCGGTCCGTCCGGTCTGTCCGCCGCCATCAATCTGAAACTCCACAATAAGGAGATCCTCTGGTTCGGAAGCAGCGGCTTCAGCGTAAAAGTCGCCAAGTCGGAAAAAATCGCCAACTATCCCGGCATGGGACTCGTCAGCGGCGCGGAGCTGATCACCCGATTTGAAGAACACCGGAAAGCCATGGATCTTGTCATCACAGACCGGATGGTGACGGCGGTCTCTGTCATGAAGAAAAAGTTCATGCTCTCCGCAGGATCGGAAGTCTACACCGCCAAAACGATCCTCCTCGCGACCGGAACAGCGTCCGGAAAGGGCTTTGAGGGCGAAGACACCTTCCTCGGCAGCGGCGTCAGCTACTGCGCGACCTGCGACGGCTTCCTTTACAAAGGGAAGACGATCGCGGTCTTCTGTCAGGATCCCCGTTTTGAACACGAAGTGGATTATCTTGCGGAACTGGCGGACAGAGTCTATGTGTCAGCCCCCTATAAAGGAGGAAAATACGGAAAAGACGGCAGCGCCTGGACAGGAACCGGGGAGACCGGATACAAAGACGTCTCCGGAAAAATTTTCCTCATTGCTTCCCCGATCCGGAAAGTCAGCGGAGCCATGAAGCTCTCCTCCGTCGAACTCACGGACGGAACGGTCCTTGAGACGGAAGCACTGTTCTGTCTCCGGAACGCGATCGCACCGACAACGCTCCTCAAAAAGATCGAACTGGACGGTCCGCACGTCGTTGTGAAAAGAGATATGTCCACCAATATCGCCGGCTGCTTTGCGGCGGGCGACTGTACCGGCAGACCTTATCAGATCGCGAAGTCGGTCGGAGAAGGCAATATCGCCGCCCACAGTATCATCGAATACCTCGCTTCCCTTGAGGAATCATAAAGGCGGGTTTCTGCCGCGCATGAAAAAAAGAGGCCGTTCTCTGTTCCCGACACACTTGTGATCTGTGCTGCCGCGAAAAGAGAACGGCCTCTTTCCCAGTGTTCAGAATAATGTAAAGAGAAAGATTCCGTAGTAGTTCCCGATCACATATCCGAGTGTTCCGACAAGAAGCGCCGGAATGACAAGTTCATGCCATCCTTTCGCGATGACAAAAGCCGCCGAAGTCGTCGGCCCGCCGATGTTCGCGTTGGAGGCCGTCGTTATCTCCTCGATCGAATAGCCGAACAGTTTGCCGAGTCCCAGAGAGAACACCATGTTCATTGCGACGATAATTGCCGCAAATACGAGGAGCAGCGGCGCGTTCCGCACGATCACGGAGACGGATGCCGGTGCACCGATGACCGCAAAGAAAATATGAATGAGGAATGTTCCGATCTCCTGCGCTCCGGAAATATTGCCGAAAATTCCGGGAAACGCCGTCGCCAGTGCCGCCGTGATCGTCGTGATGAGAAGATACTGATTGCCGAGAAGCCCGTTCAGGAGTTCCAGCCCGAAATTGCCGGTCGGGATCACGGATCCGAAAAAAGACGCGAGCATTTTGGAAACAGCAACGATCATAATCGCAGAAGCAAATCCTCTCGAGATGTCGATCAGGGAGACCGGTTTGGCTTTCCAGTAATCCGCNNTATTTTCGGCGGTACTGTGTTCCGCAGTCTGTTTCTCAATGATCGGATGCCGGAAATGCTTCAGGATCCAGCGGATTCCCGGCAGCGCCACAAGAACGAAGAAATACAGCGCCATGAGGAGGTTATCGGCAACGATCGAAGCCGATACCAGTTCGCTCCCCGCATTCGTCGCATCCGACATGGCAACCAGGTTGACGGATCCTCCGACGTAGGTCCCCACAAACATGGAAGTCGCCGACCTGGCATTCTCGTATCCGAGCGCGCCCCGGAGCAGGAAGAAGGCGAGCACGCCGCCCGCAACCGTTCCGAGGGAACTCAGAAGGAAAATGCCGAGCATTCTTTCGCTCTCCCTCCAGATCTTTCTCAGATCCGCCTTGAACAGGAGAAACGGGATCGCAAGAGGGACAATATATCCCCATACGAAATCATAAGCTCCGGCATCGGTGGGGATCACCCGGAGATTTGCAAGGATCATCGCCAGGATGAGGCAGATCACACAGGCAGAGACCTTCGCAGCCCATTTACAGTGCTGCTCCAGCCAGATCGCAGCCGCCGCGATCACGACCAGGATCGCGAACAGCATCCAGGCATTATCTGCAGGAATCAATGTAGGCATGTTTTATCCGATCTTTCCTTCCTTTATGCATTTCGCCAGCTCTTTGGCGTAATATGTCAGCAGAATCGAAGCTCCTGCGCGATAAACGGAAACAGCCGCTTCGCACATGATCTTCTCCTCGTCGATCCATCCGTTTGCCGCGGCCGCCTTGATCATCGCATACTCTCCGCTGACGCTGTAGGCAGCGACCGGCACATCCACGGTATCTCTGACTTCACGGATCATATCGAGATAGGCGAGAGCCGGCTTGACCATCACGATATCGGCTCCTTCTTCCACATCCAGCACCGCTTCCCGGATCCCCTCGATCCGGTTGTGGAAATCCATCTGATAGCTCTTGCGGTCTCCGAAAGACGGCGCGGAACCCGCCGCTTCACGGAAGGGGCCGTAGAACGAGGACGCATATTTGACCGCATAGGACATGATCGGCGTCGTCACATGTCCGGCGTTATCCAGCGCTTCGCGGATCGCACGGACGCGCCCGTCCATCATATCGGAAGGCGCCACCATGTCCGCGCCGGCTTCCACATGGGAAAGAACGATCTTCTGCAGATAAGCGAGTGTCTCGTCATTGTCTACATAGTGATCGCAGAGGATCCCGCAGTGGCCGTGCGACGTGTACTCGCACATGCATACATCCGTGATGAGATACATTTCCGGAAAATCTTTTCTCGCCTGCCGGAGGGCTCTCTGAACGATGCCTTCCGGATCATAGGCCTGTGAGCCGACTTCATCTTTATGCTCCGGAATTCCGAAAAACATAACGCTGTTCACACCGGCATCCGTAAGCCTCTGCAGTTCTTCTCCCATCCTGTCCACCGTATAGCGGTTCTGTCCCGGAAGGGCGGATATTTCTTCGATCTTATCCTTCCCGTCCATCACGAACATCGGATAGATCAG
>DBVZ01000045.1:0-5317 GCA_002308255.1 Lachnospiraceae bacterium UBA1251
TTCCGGAGAATGTTCCCGAGCAGAGCCATTGCACCGCCACCGTGCGCTCGTCGGCGACCATGTTCACGAGTTTCCACCGGACATCGGGAAAACTGGCACGCATCATCCCGACCACGCTCAAATATCCCTCCGCACCCGCGAGCGGGGTCGGCGAAACGGGCGTCATGAACCGCGCCGCACCGGAGATCAGCCGCCTCCCGAGTTCGAGGTCATTGGTGTTGATGCATTTTTCGAACTCGCGCATGATCGCGCGGTTACGCTCTATCCGGTCGTTTGCTTCCATGGTTCCGCTTACTCCATATACCACTCAGATGAATTTCCCCGTAGCACTCGCCGGAGTGCGCCGTATGTCCTCCGGAGCTCCAACGGCGACGATCCTGCCGCCCGCTTCTCCGCCGCCCGGTCCCATGTCGATCACATAATCGGCGTTCCGGATGACGTCCAGATCGTGTTCGATAACGACGACTGTCGCCCCATGATCGATCAGCGTCTGAAAAACGCCCAGCAGGGACTGCACGTCGAGAGGGTGCAGCCCGATAGTCGGCTCATCGAAAACAAAGACGGAATCCGACTGCATTTTTCCCATCTCGCTCGCCAGTTTCAGTCTCTGGGCTTCCCCTCCCGAGAGACTCGGCGTCTGCTCGCCGAGTGTCAGGTACCCGAGACCGAGGCTGCGCAGTACTTCCAGTCTTCCCGCGACCAGTTTTCTGTCCCGGAGAAACGTCAGCGCGGAGCGGATATCCATAGCCATGAGATCCGGCAGCGATTTTTCTTCACCCTCCGTATTTTTGATCTTCGCAGCGTACGCCTGTTTCGAGTAGCGGGAACCGCGGCATTCCGGGCACGGAATCTCGACATCCGGCAGGAACTGCACGTCAAGACTGATCGAACCTGTCCCGTCGCAGACCGGGCAGCGCAGTTTACCGGTATTATAAGAGAAATCGCCTGCTTTATATCCCTTCGCTTTCGCCTCTTTTGTTCTTCCGAAGATCTTCCGGAGCTCGTCGTGCACATCCGCGTAGGTCGCCACAGTGGAACGGACGTTGATCCCGATCGGCGTAGCGTCGATCAGTTTTACATGTTCGATCCCTTCCGCCTCTATAGAAAGTACGTGCTCCGGCAGCTTTGTATTTTTCAAACCACGGCTGCTGTCCGCGGCAGTTTCAGTCTTTGTACCCTGAATCACTGCCTCCATCGCGGGGATCAGGCTCTCCAGCACCATCGTCGTCTTTCCGGAACCGGACACGCCCGTCACAACTGTAAGACGCCCTTTCGGGATTTCGACTGTCAGGGGTTTTACAGTGTGGATCTGCCCCGTTTCCATCCGGATCCGTCCCTCGGAAAATACCTCCCCGGCCGCGCACCGTTTTCTTACGATCCGCTGCGCCGTACCCGAAAGGAACGGTCCGATCCGGGAAATGCCGCTGCTGCCGATCTCCGAAACGGTTCCCTCGGCGATCACTTCTCCTCCGGCAGCCCCCGACTCCGGTCCCATTTCGATAATCCAGTCAGCTTCTTTAAGAATCTGCGTATCGTGATCGACGAGAAGTACGGAATTTCCGTCCGCAATGAGATCATGCATCACTCCGTTCAGGCCGGCGATATTGGCCGGATGAAGGCCGATCGAGGGTTCGTCCAGCACATAGAGCACGCCGGTAGTCCGGTTCCGCACCGCCCTAGCCAGCTGCATCCGCTGCCGTTCCCCCGTGGAAAGCGTCGACGCCGCGCGGTCAATTGTGAGATAAGACAGCCCGAGATCGATCAGGCGTTCTGCAGCCGTATCATACGATTCACAGATACTCTTTGCCATCGGACGCATTTTCTCCGGAAGGGAAGAGGGCACACCGTGGACCCACTCCGTGAGATCTTTCAGCGTCATCCGGCAGACCTGATCAAGGGAAAGCCCTCTTATCTTCGGCGCTCTCGCTCTCTCCGAGAGCCGGCTGCCGCCGCATTCGGGGCACGTGCAGGTGCGCAGGAATTTCTCCACGCGCTTCATGCCCTTTTCATCTTTAACTTTCGAGAGGGCATTTTCGACCGTATACGTCGCGTTGAAATAGGTAAAATCCATCTCCCCGGCAGCCCCCGAGGTCTGGTTCTGATAAATGATGTGCTTCTTTTCCGGCGGGCCGTGGAACACGGTCTCCCGCTCCTTCGGGGTCAGCTCCCGGAAAGGCACATCTGTACGCACGCCCATTTCCCGGGCAATATCTTTCATGAGGGACCACATGAGCGTCTGCCAGGGAAGAACGGCACCTTCGTCAATGGAAATGGATTCGTCCGGCACCAGCGTCGATTCATCCACGACGCGGACCACGCCTGTCCCGTCGCATGCCGGGCAGGCTCCCTGGGAATTAAAAGCCAGCTCCTCCGCTCCCGGCGCGTAAATGCGCTCTCCGCAGACCGGACAGATAAAATCGGTCTCCGCCGCTACCGCAAGCGTGGGCTCCTGCACGTGCCCGTTCGGGCACACATGGTTTGCCAGGCGCGAGAACATGAGCCTCAGGCTGTTCAGCAATTCCGTCCCCGTCCCGAACGTGGAGCGGATCCCCGGCACGCCGGGACGCTGGTGCAGCGCCAGTGAGGCGGGAACATACAGCACTTCATCGACGTCCGCCTTCGCTGCCTGGGTCATGCGCCTTCTTGTGTAGGTCGACAGGGATTCCAGGTATCTTCTCGATCCCTCCGCATACAGGACGCCGAGGGCGAGGGAAGACTTGCCGGAACCGGAAACGCCGGCGATTCCGACGATTTTGTTCAGCGGGACGTCCACATTTACATTTTTCAGGTTATGCACTCTCGCGCCGCGTATTCTGATGGCGGAGGGTTTATGATTCTGTTCATTCATGTCGGTCTGCTCCCCGGGTTCAACGGGACGGTTCTCTTTGGTCCCTACTCTTTGGTCTCTAAATACGGAAAGATCTCCGTTAAATCCCGGATCATTTCGATCCCTTCCGGCACTTCCGCACTTTCGCGGTTCAGCCACAGCGCCTGCATGCCGGCCTGTCTCGCGCCTTCATAATCTTTATCAATACGGTCGCCGATGAAAAGGCATTCCTCCGGCTCGCACCGCATTTTCTTCCGGCACTGCTCAAAGAAGATCTCTGACGGCTTTTCGAGGCTCGCCTCCTCACTCGTCACGACAAAGTCGATCGATTGGATAATTCCGAGCGTCTCCATTTTCCGGTACTGGATCTCCGCCGTAAGGTCTGTCCCGACGCCGATCCGGATCCCTCTCTCCCCGAGTCTTCTCAGGACTTCCTTCACCTCCGGATACGGCTTCATCCGGCGCAGCATTCCGTCCCAGTGGATCTCATACATTTTCATGACATGCGGATGGATCGGGAATCCCGCATTTTCCATCATGAACTGATACCGGATCACACGGTTCCGGCAGCTGCCCGTGCAGCCGGCGATGCCGATCAGCTCTTTCGTCGCCTCGTCGAGCCTCCGAAGATACTCCTCCGCGGTCCACCCGAACGCCTCCCGGACATACGCCGCCATCTCCTCCCGGGTGACATCGTGCTCGATCCCGATGCAGTCGTACAATGTATTGTCGAGATCGAAAATAACCGTTCTGATCATACACATTCCCCCGTCCGCCTTCTAGGCAAGAATCTCCGTAAGCACCCTTCCGTCCACATCCGGCAGCGCAAGTCCGAGAGCGGCCGCAAAGGTCGGTGCGAGATCGACAAGGTCTGCATTTTCAAGAAATGCATTTTCCCGGAACGCGGGACCTCTTCCGATCAGAACCGGCCGGGGACCTTTATCCGGATGGAATCCATGTGCTCCTGCGTGATCCGTTCCCGGTTCACAGGCCACCGGGACAAAATACGGCCCGGACCAGGCATTCTGAAATGCGGTCTCCCCGTCCGTTTCAAGGACAAATGAAAAATCACCCGCAAGGTGTTCCTTTTCTTTTAATTCATCCGCTGTATAAATCACGGAAAATCCGGCGTCTCCTCTCCTGCGCCGTTCCTCCAGCAGTTCATGCACTTCCTTATACAGGCTCCGGTCATACGGATCCTTAAGGAAGATCTGCGCGCTCATGCCGGCGGACAGGCACCACACGCGCCATTCTTTTACACTGCCGTCTTCCCGCAGTGAAATAAAGCCGTTTTCCGCAAGCAGTACGTTCGGGCGGGCATATCGTCTGAAATCCATCTGCCCGTGGTCCGAGGTGATAACAATATTGTACTCTTCCGGTTTTCCTGTCTCCTCAATTGCCGCAAGGAGCATCCCCAGCATCCGGTCGCTCTCTTCCGCTGCTTTCTCCGTGAGGTCGGAAACAACGCCTTTTTTGTGCCGGTAACTGTCAAAATTGCCGGTGTGGATCATAAGAACATCCGGCCGGTACTCCTTAAGGATCGCGCAGGCCGCTTCCATATTGAAAAAACTGGATGCCGGCTGCCGCCTCGGTACGCGCAGGTCCTCAAACGGCTTCACCGCGCACTCATAGACCTCCGGCGCCGTCCCTGCCGCGAGTAATGTTTCCCGCATGGATTCTTTGGTCCACGGCGTCCCGACGGTCCAGATCTCGTCGACCAGCCAGTCAACCGAAGGATGATTTCCCGTCACCGGCCATCCGACAGCCGCCGTCGTCAGCCCGTTCGCTTTGCAGAGATCGAAAAGATCCCGGCACCGCACGGCGCTGTGTTCAAAAAGCCACGGCAGCGGGGATATTCCCGGCAGGAAGGCTTCATTTGCCGTCACCCCGTGCCGGTCCGGCCAAAGTCCGGAGATCATGGTCGTATGGCAGGGATATGTCAGCGTCGGATAAATGCTCTTCACCCTCTGTACACACGCGGCATCCTTCAGGAAAGCATGAAAAAATGGATGCCGGTTGAGATTCGGAATATCTTCCGAGATCATAGCATCCATTGAAATTACAACCAGTTTTGCTGCCATAGCCGGAATCCTTCTATGCCGTATTTGATCGTCTGAATCATTTCATATAACGATATTATATAGCTTCAGCATTTTTATGGAAACCGGTTTATCATTCCATTTCTTTCATAAGTTTTTCCCGGTTCCCATGAAAATTCAGCCGTTCCGCGTTTCTCGAATACCCGTCGCTTCCGTATTTCGCGATATAACGGGCGGTGTCCGCATTTGCGGAGAGCTGTGTGACGATCATAAGCAGCTCGGATCCCTCCGGCCAAACATTTTCGGCAAATAAGAAGAGATTTTCCATTTCTTCCCCTGCCGTCCGGAATTTCCCGTTCATTGCCTCTGTCTCTGCCTTGAAAGCCGTTCTCACGTCGTCGAAACTGCCTGCGCTTTCGCGTGCTTTTTTCAGAAATGCAATCGTCCTTGC
>DBVZ01000045.1:5426-8435 GCA_002308255.1 Lachnospiraceae bacterium UBA1251
ACATCCAGAAGAATTTTATGAAGCTCCCGGCAGACATCCTCCGTGAGCACCGCTTCCGCCGTATCTTTGGAAACGCGCCGCAGGAGCATCATAAGGAGGCTCCATCTCTCATCGAACGGCGCCGCGGCTGCCCGCTCCCTGATCTCCGCCGGGGCATTTCCGGCGAGAATCTCTTCGATCCTGTAATCCGAATCATATTTCCGGTAAAGGTCATAAAACGCGGCAAATTCCTCCGCCGCCTGCGGATGCTGTATATACTGCGCGATGAGTTCCCGGTTCACAGCCAGATTCTCGTACTCGCAGACCGTCAGCATTTCCGCGAGGTCGCTCCAGCCGCGCGCCGTCGCGAACTGCGTCCCGTCGACATCGGCATGGACATTATAAAAGTGTTCCCGGTGACCGGTCAGGAAGCTGAGAACCGCAGGATGGATCCCCCTCTCCACAGCGTAGTGCCGCCAGGCTTCAAAATCCGCTTCCACACGGATCACCTTCAGCCGGTCCATGGTCACGACGTCAAAATCCCGGGCGCTCCGGTTATACTCGGGCGGATTTCCCGCCGCGACGACCATCCATCCTTCGGGCAGGGCATGTTTGCCGAAGATCTTGTACTGAAGGAACTGCAGCATGACCGGCGTCAGTGTTTCCGAGACACAGTTGATCTCGTCCAGAAAGAGAATTCCTTCGGCAGCGCCGGTATTTTCCATGAGTTCATAGACGGACGCGATAATCTCGCTCATCGTGTACTCGGAGACCGCATACTCCTTTCCCTGAAAGGAGCGCTTTTCGATCAGCGGGAGTCCGAGTGCGCTCTGCCGGGTGTGATGCGTCATCGAATACGACAGGAAGCCGATCCCCAGTTCCTGCGCCGCCTGCTCCGCGATCGCGGTCTTGCCGATGCCGGGCGGTCCCATAAGAAGCACCGGCCGCTGCTCCCGCGGGCTGATCCGGTACAGACCGTCCTCATCCTTTGCAAAATAGGCTTTTGCAGTCTCGATCAGCTGCTCTTTTGCTTTTGCGATATTCATAGTAATGCTCCGCTTATAACAAACACATGCTCTGCATGTATATTATATTTCAAACTGATCCTCCGCAGGAAAGCTTTTTTTCCGATCCGTCCCGGAAGCCGTTCTTTGAGAAAGAAGCAAAACCTGCATTCCCTGTCTTTGTCCAAGCTCCGAACATCGAAAAACGAACTGCTCCCGGTGCTCCCGGATACAGTTCCGGACCTTCTCCGGGCCGCTCTCAATAAGTCCCCGCAGCGCTTTTTCATTTTCTTCCCGCAGGATCAGATCCATGATCAGTTCCTCATTCTGCAGAAAGAACATCTCTGCCGTCCGGTTTGTTTCCTCATCATAGAGAGCCGGCGCCGTGCACCAAAGAAGCATCATCTGCAGCTTTTCGGCCGGACTTCCCTCCCGGGGGAATCCCGGCGCAAAATATCCCTCCCGAAGTTTCGGGCAGGAGCCGAACGCGTCTTTTCCGAGCCTTGTTTTCTCTCCCGTTACTTTCGCAGATTTCAGTTCCGTGCAGTCCCAGAAAGCCATTTCTCCGACAGACAATACACCGGACGGCACAGTGATCTCCCGCAGTCCGCTGCCGAAAAAAGCCATCTCTCCGATCACTTCGAGACGATCCGGGAGCTTAATCTCCGCGAGAGAAGTACATCCGGTAAACGCCCCTTCTCCGATCTCCTTCAGCCCTTCCGGCAATGTAATCTTCTCCAGCCCCGCGCAGTTCATAAAAGCCGCTGCGCCTATGCTGACCACGGATGAGGGCAGGATTACTTCCGTCCAGTCCTCTTCCGCAAAGGCCTCCGGATCGACAGCGCTGATTCCCTGTTCAATTATGAGTTTCTTTTCTTTCATTCTTCAGGTATTCTTTATCGGAGTTATGTAAACCGTCTTCATGATTTGGTCAAAAATGCTTTGTAAACAAATAAAACTCACCGCAATTACATATTATAAACAGTGAGTCAGAATAGAATAATCCCAAATCATGTCCATATTTTTCTCTTGACCCAAATTCTCAGTGATTGAAGAGTGTGAGTTTTTACAGACTCTATATCTTTTTTGTACGTTTCTTCTTCCATTGCTCATCACAGTCATTATAAAGTGATGAGTTTTTTCCGCCTCGACTTACTACGCGTCCAATACATTTGCCGCTTACGTCTGTCCGCAAATCTGATAAGCGTATTCTCTCTCCTGCTCCGCGTTACTCCATCACATACCGCAGTGCCCAGTCCGGCACCTGCGCATCGTCCCGGCTCACTATAAAAGCCGTGGAAAATGCCGGCGCCTTCGCAGGAAAAATGCCCTGTCCGTCCGTAAAATACAAAAGGCCTTGAAAATCCTTTATTTTCCCCTCGGCGATCAGACCTCCAAGATACGAAAAAACAGGTCGGAAATCCGTCTGTCCGAGCCCTTTGACCGTCAGCTTCTCCATATAGGACGCCAGCTCCCGCCGGCTCCCTATCAGCACATCCTCCCTGATCCGGTCGTCGCACTGAATCAGACGGATCTTCATCCGATCCGCCACGAGCGCCTCGTCAAAAAGGATCGAACAGGTATGTTCAATGAACGAATGCACCGTCTCTCCCTGCACGCTGCCGGAGGTGTCAATGGCAATTGCGATGGTGCGGATCCGGTCGTCTTCCCGGTATTCGAGCGGTTCGATGAGAGGCATGTTGCCGTACAATGACAGACCGTAAGTGTAATAGACATAGTCAAATTCATCGGCGTTTCTCAGAATCTCGCTCTGATTCACGAATTTTCTCAGAAACGCCCGGTAGGGGATCTTCCTGCGCCTTATTTTTCCAAGCTGTTCCGAGAGCGCGTTCTCCTCTTCCATCTCTTCCATGAGAAGTTCCGTTTTGCGAGCGAGATCCTCCCACTCTTCCGTCATTTCTTCCGGAAGAAGGATCTGCCCCTGTCCGGAAGTATACCAGAGTCCGTGCTGATCTCCGAGAAAATGTCTCCGCTCCGCGCTGATCTCCTCCGGCGAAAAACTCTT
>DBVZ01000148.1:0-221 GCA_002308255.1 Lachnospiraceae bacterium UBA1251
CTGAAGCCGCAGTCCGCCACGACAAAATCGATCTGCGGCCTGTATTTAAGACACGCGGCGGATGTCGCGCTGCCAAGGGATTCTCCCTGGATCCCGAACACGGACATTTCCGGGAATCTTCTGCGGCTGTCTTCTATCATCGCGATCAGATCCCGGCTCTCGCGGACGGAATAGGTGCAGAAAGTGATCTCATTTGCCCCGTGACCCCTCAGATCGTAGAT
>DBVZ01000148.1:235-375 GCA_002308255.1 Lachnospiraceae bacterium UBA1251
AATCCGAGATCCAGATACATTTTTGTATATTTCAGGGAACCGAAATGATTGTCCGTGTAGCCGTGGGAGATCAGGACGTACCGGTCCGAAGGCACCGGATTCTTCAGGAACTGCGCATGCAGGACATACCCGTCATAACT
>DBVZ01000148.1:447-3558 GCA_002308255.1 Lachnospiraceae bacterium UBA1251
ACGGGGAATTCCCATCGCATACCGCATCAGGGCGTATCCCGCCGCAAGGATCAGAACAACGAGAATAACAACGATCAAAGCAGCGATCTTCATCGCAAAAGCCCCTCCTTATTATTCATTTTCGACTTTTTCATCATACCATAGATCAAGGCTGCGCGACAGATTTATGAGAATGTATTTTCCCTCTCTTTGCCTCTCCTGCCAAGTTATGCTATGATGAGACCGGACCGGAAAAGACGGATGGTCCCCATGGGAATACAGAAAGGAAGCCGTTATGAATATCAGACAGGAAGCCGCGAAAATGAAACAGTGCGCGCCGGAGATGGCCGCCTCGTCAGCCGGGACAAGAAACCGTGCCCTGGAGCTCACCGCTGAAGCTCTGGAGCAGAACCGGGACAGGATCTTTGATGCAAATGCGAGGGATCTTGCCGCCGCTCAGGAAAACAAGATTGCCCCGTCGATCGTAAAACGGCTGAAATATGACGAAACAAAAATGAGAGACAGCATCGAAGGGCTCCGCCAGCTCATGACGCTCCCGGACCCCGTCGGGAAAGTGCAGCTTGCGAGAGAGCTCGACGAAGGGCTGGTGCTGCAGCGCGTCAGCGTCCCGATCGGGGTGATCGGCGTTATTTTCGAAGCGAGGCCGGACGCCATGGTGCAGGTCGCGTCTCTTTGCATAAAAAGCGGAAACTGCGTGATCCTGAAAGGCGGGAAAGAGACCGCGAACACCAACCGGATCCTGTTTGAGATCATTAAAAACTGCGCCGTGGAGGCGGGGCTCCCGGAAGGCTGCCTCCTGCAGGCGGAGCTGCACAACGAGATCGACGAGCTGCTCGAGTGCGACGAACATGTCGATCTGCTGATCCCGCGCGGCTCCAACGCATTTGTCCGCTACATCATGGAACACACGAAGATCCCGGTCATGGGACATTCCAGCGGCATCTGCCATATTTACGCCGACGCCTCCGCTGACACGAAAAAAGCGATCCCGGTGATCGTGGACGCAAAGATCCAGTATCCCGCCGCCTGCAACGCTGTAGAGACGCTGCTCGTAAATCGGAGGACCGCAGGGGAATTCCTGCCGCGCGCCGCCGCGGCTCTGTCAGAAGCCGGCGTGAAGCTGCGCGGCACCACAGAAGCGGCAGATATTGTGAAGGAGAACACCGGTCTTGAGGTTGACATAATGAGCGAGGAGGATTTCGCCACGGAGTACAATGACCTCGTGATCTCTCTGAAGCTCGTTGACGACGTAAAAGAAGCCGTCCGGCACATCAACCGGTACGGCTCCCATCACACGGACAGTATTCTGACGGAAGATGACGAAGCGGCCTCCTATTTCTGCCGCATGGTCGACAGCGCCGGCGTCTACCGCAACTGTTCCACCCGCTTCGCGGACGGATTCCGCTACGGGTTCGGCGCGGAAGTCGGCATCAGCACCGGCAAGATCCATGCCCGCGGCCCGGTCGGCCTCGAAGGGCTCGTCACATACAAATACATCCTTTCCGGGAGCGGCCAGATCGTAGGCGATTACGCGTCAGGGAAGAAGCAGTTCCATCACAGGGATCTGTAATCAAATTCCTGAAACATACAGACACCCTCCCTCATTCTCTCTCGCTCAGGCGTCGTCCCCCGGAGCCCATATTGAAGAACTGTTTCGGAAGGAAGATATGCGTCTCCGGGCTCCTTTGGCAAATATCGCTCGAGAGAACGAGGGAGGGTATCTTTATAGTTTCTTTTCTGTCAGAATATGAATTCAGCATCAGCAAAAAGAACATGACCGCCGATCGATGGTCATGTTCTTTTTGTGGAACGGACTGCTATCCGTCCTTATTTTGTTGTAATTACGAGATCTTTGTAGAATCTCTCCACGTCTTCGATCACCTTATGGGCGAATCCGTTTCCGAAGAGGGAAACGCCCATCGCGAGTCCGCTGATCACGATATGGGTGATGTTCGTCTCGCCGAGGCCTGCGTGCTTGATCTTCACATTTGCCGGGATGTTTTCCTTCATGATCTGGATCTCGCGAAGCTGCGCGACACCGCTCCGGCCGCTGGCAGCCTTCACGTAGTCAACACCGGCTTCGACAGCGCATTTCGTCGCGTCGGCGATCTCCTGATCCGTAAGGAACGGCGTCTCCAGGATGCTCTTGCAGACATATCCGTAGAAATGGGCGACATCCGCCACAGCCTTGATATCCTCTGTAAACGCCTTAAACTCGCCGCCGCGGAGAAGACCCACATTGACGACGGTATCCACGCAGGACGGACGCCCTTTCATTTCCTTGCAGAGCTCTTCGACCTGCCATACTTTCGTTTTCGTGTCCACGCATCCGAAGGGGAACGCCGGGCAGATGCCCGTCTCGATGCCCGTTCCCTCCAGCATGTCCGCGATCATCGGCAGCCAGTAGGGATTGCAGTGCACGCCGTTGACGTTGTATTTGATCGCCATGCGGACGTGTTCCTGAATCTGTTCACGGGTCACGTTGTGCCCGAGCATCGCGTAGTCAAATACCTTGCCGAGATTGTCCTTGTTGTACTCTTTGCCGTTGATGATCATTCTGTTCTCCTCCGTTGATTCATTCCTGTCATCACAACTCCCCGAGGAAGCAGTCCGGGCCGAAATCGTAGACCATGATCTCATTTCCGTGAATTTCCGCTTTCCTGCCCGTAATCTTTCCTTCCGTCACATCCCGTGCGCCTTCGATCAGCTTAGGGATGATCGGCTTATCCACGCAAAGCTTCGCATGGGACGGATAAATAACGTCAAATTCGCTCTCCCTCTCCCACAGCTTTTTCAGCCCGTGGATATACGCTTCCATGTCCCGGTGGATGCCGAACATGAAAATATGGCCGCCCTCCTGGATCGGATCTCCGCCGATGAGGCAGCGGTGTTCCTTATCAAGCAGGGTAATGCTGCCCGGCGTGTGTCCCGGCACATGAATGACCTCCAGGACGCGGCCCCCGAGATCGATCGTGTCTTTGTCGTAAACCGCCCTGGTCTTTCCGTCTGCATGCTGGACATTGTGATAGACCACCAGTTCCGACGGATGCATGTACGCCCACTCGAACCGGTCATTTTCACTGATATGGTCCGGATCCGCATGGGTATTGA
>DBVZ01000035.1:0-1812 GCA_002308255.1 Lachnospiraceae bacterium UBA1251
GAACAGTTTACCGGGCTGAAAGTAGCCAATATCAACCTTCTTGTCGAAGGCGTCCGGGAAATCGACTGAAGGAGGATACCAAAGTGGCACAGCAAGCACTTGATGCCGTTCTGCTCAAAGATATGTTTACGGCAGGCGCGCATTATCTCTCGGCAGAAAAGGAACATATCAACGAACTGAATGTATTTCCGGTTCCGGACGGCGACACCGGGACCAATATGACGATGACCATTATGTCTGCTGTCGACGCGCTGAACGCAGTTGACAGACCGACGATGGAAAATATAAGCAAAGCTATTTCTTCCGGCTCTTTAAGAGGAGCAAGAGGGAATTCCGGCGTTATCCTGTCCCAGCTGTTCCGGGGATTTACAAAGGTGATCCGCGATTTCGACGAATTGGACGCAGTGACGCTGGCGACAGCAATGAACCGCGCGGTGGATACTGCTTACAAAGCAGTCATGAAGCCGAAAGAAGGAACGATTCTTACTGTTGCGAAAAGCATGGCTCTGAAAGCAGCCGAACTTGCACCCGAAGCGCAGGATCTGGAACGCTTTTTCGATGATATTCTTGAAGAAGGAGAATCGACTCTGGCCCGTACGCCTGAAATGCTTCCCGTTCTCAAGGAAGCGGGTGTCGTCGATTCCGGCGGAAAAGGTCTTCTTACCGTTCTGCACGGAGCGATCGATCTTTATAAGGGAATCGAGATCGATCTGAGCGAACTCGAAAAAGCCGGTGCTCCGGCACCGGAACCGATGCGCAGGACCAGGGAGCACATCGAGACAGACGATATCCGTTTCGGATACTGCACGGAATTTATCATTCTTCTCGAGAAACCGTTCTCGGAAAATGATGAAGCCGGCATGAAAGAGTATCTCTGCTCGATCGGCGACAGCCTCGTCCTTGTGGCGGATGATGAGATCGTCAAGATCCATGTCCACACGAATGATCCCGGTCTTGCCCTTCAGAAAGCTCTTGAATACGGACAGCTGACCCGGCTCAAGATCGATAATATGCGTGAAGAACACCGGGAAACGATGTTCAACGAGAAAGAAAAAGAAGCCTATTCCGTCAGCGGAGAAGAGAGTATAAAGGAAGAGCCGGCCGAAGACAAGCCGTGGACCGACACCGCTTTTTTAAGCGTGGCTGCGGGAGAGGGACTTTGCGATATCTTCCGTCAGCTCGGATGCGACAGGATCGTTTCCGGCGGACAGTCCATGAATCCGAGCACGGATGACTTCCTTAAAGCGATCGAAGAAGTGCATGCGCGCGACGTATTCATTCTTCCTAATAATAAGAACATTATCCTGGCCGCGAATCAGGCGAGCAGTCTTGTCAAAGACTGCTGCGTGCATGTGATCCCCAGCACGACGATCCCGCAGGGCATTTCCGCCATGGTCAATTTTGTCAGGGAAATGTCGCCGCAGGAGAACGTGGATCAGATGACGGAGGCTCTCAAATATGTGCACAGCGGCGAGGTGACCTACGCGGTGCGGGATACCTCCGTGGATTCTCACGAGATCCACGAAGGAGATATCATCGGCATCGGCGATGACGGGCTGCTGGCGGTCGGAAATGACATCAATGACGTGATCGTTTCCATGATCCGGGAGATCACGGATGAGGAGAGCGAACTGATCTCGGTCTATATCGGCGAGGATTTCCCGGGCGAAAGAGAAGAGGAGCTTCAGGAAAAGCTGGAGGAGGCTTTCCCGGATATGGATATTGAGATCAATTACGGAGGACAGCCAGTTATTACGGTATAGTGTCTGTCGAATAAAAGGACAAGCCGTCACTTCGGTGACGGCTCTTTTT
>DBVZ01000035.1:1902-28389 GCA_002308255.1 Lachnospiraceae bacterium UBA1251
GAGACTGCCGATGATCTTCTGCGTTATTATCCGGTCCACTATCTTTCCTATGAAGCCCCCCGCGCGGTATGTGAACTCACAGAAGGTGAAACCGCTGCTGCCGAGGGCATTCTGACTCAAAAACCCGGCATTCGGAAAGGGAACCGGATGACGGTCGTGACCGCAAAGATCAGCGATATGACCGGAACTCTTCAGCTGATCTGGTTCAACGCCCCGTATGTGGCATCCCAGCTGAAGACCGGCAGAAAATACGTATTTCACGGCAGGATCTCCATGCGCGGTTCCCGGAAATACATGGAACATCCGGAAGTATTTCTCTCGGAAGACTATTCCCGGCAGATGAGTCATTTACGGCCTGTATATTCGCTTACGAAAGGGCTTGGGAACAAAACGCTGATCCGCATCCTCTCAAATGTTTTCGAACAGCGTCCCGTCATTAACGACTGGCTCCCCGACGGGATCCGTGTCGTTTGCGGACTGCTCCGGGAGGAAGAAGCGGTACGGGAGATCCATTTCCCCGCTTCCGAAGCTTCCCTGACGGAAGCGAGACGCCGTCTTGTCTTTGATGAGCTCCTTCTGTTTATCCTCGCCATGAGGACCCTGAAGGAACATTACGCAGATCACCCGAACAGTTATCCCATGAAGAAAACATGGGATACGGAAGAGCTGATCGAACGGCTTCCTTACCGGCTCACAAGGGCACAGACCGCTGCCTGGCATACGATCGAAAAAGAATTGAGCGGAACCGCCCTCATGAACCGTCTGATACAGGGAGACGTCGGAAGCGGGAAAACGATCCTTGCGTTTCTTGCCATGCAGATGACGGCATCAAACGGATACCAGAGCGTGCTCATGGCTCCTATCGAGGTACTCGCGGTCCAGCACTACGAGAAGCTCTGTTCGATGAGAGACGATCTGTCGCTGAAAGATATCCGCCCGGCTCTTCTGATCGGTTCCTTAAAAGCCAAAGATAAAACGGAGATCAAAAAAGCGATCGCATCCGGCGAAGCCAACTGTATCATCGGAACGCACGCTCTCATCCAGGATGACGTTTCCTACCGGAATCTTGCTCTGATGATCACGGACGAGCAGCACCGGTTTGGCGTGCGGCAAAGAAAAGCCCTGGCAAAGAACGGATCCGTTCCCAATATGATGGTCATGAGCGCCACGCCCATACCGAGAACACTGGGCATTATCTTTTACGGAGATCTGGATATCACGGTGATCGACGAAAAACCGAATATGCAGCTTCCTGTGAAGAATGCCCTCGTGAACCGCTCCTGGAGGCCGAATGCGTACCGTTTTATCAAAGAGCAGCTTTCCCGCGGGAGACAGGCCTATATTGTATGCGCGATGGTCGAACCCAGCGAAGAGCTGGACGTTGAAAATGTGACCGAATACGCCGGGAAGATGAAGAAAGAGTTTCCGGAATACAAAGTGTCCGCCCTTCACGGGCAGATGAAGTCTTCCGATAAAGAAAAGATCATGGCATCCTTTGCGAACGGCGAGACCGATATCCTTGTGTCGACGACGGTGATCGAGGTAGGCGTTGATGTGCCGAACGCGACCGTCATGATGATCGAGGACGCGGAACGTTTCGGCCTTGCGGCACTTCACCAGCTTCGCGGCAGAGTGGGAAGAGGAGCGGAGCAGTCCTACTGCATTTTCGTGCAGGGACATGACACGGAAAGTTCCCGTGAACGGCTGAACGTTCTGAAAGAGACGAACGACGGCTTCGTGATCGCCGAGAAAGACTTCGAACTGCGCGGTCCGGGGGATCTTCTCGGGATCCGGCAGAGCGGAGACCTTTGCTTTAAGCTGTCCGATCTGGGAAGAGACCGGGATATCCTTCTCGAAGCAGGGCAGATCGCTGCCGACATCATGGAGGACGATCCGGGTCTGATTGGGGAAGATTACCTGTTTTTAAAGAATACATTGACGGAATATATTGAAAAAATGGAAGGAAATATTGTCTTATAAAATTTCTTTATGAAATTTTCCTTAATATAAGAAAATTTTTTAGGCAACTTCCATATATTGTCAAAAATGACATTTTTCTATTGATTTTCTATTGTTTTTTTGTTACAATCGACATGAAGTATAACTTGGTGAAGGAGAAGAAAACGGCAGGTCGACAGCATGAATATTGGAATTACAGCACAGAACAGCAAGAAAAGCCTGATGGAAGACTTCTGCATCGCTTATAAAGGTATTCTTTCAAAACATGACATCTATGCCACTTATTCTACGGGCAAGCGTGTGGAAGACATGACGAATCTGCACATTCACAAATTCCTCCCGGGAGATATCGGAGGCGACAAGCAGTTTACCGATATGGTCGCCCGCGGGGACATGGATATGGTGATCTATTTCTACAATCCGTATCAGAATGAACCGAATGTGCCGGACATTTATCTCATCGTAAGAGCCTGCGATCAATACAACATCCCCCTTGCGACCAACATCGCCTCTGCGGAACTTCTGATTCTCGGACTTGCGAATGGTGATCTTGACTGGAGACTGAATCTGCGGAAAGAGGAACTGGCATGAGGGTGATCGCCGGCGAGGCACGGTCGCTTCCGCTCAAAACGGTTCCGTCCGACAGCATCCGTCCGACAACGGACAAGACAAAAGAAACTCTGTTTAATATTCTTTCACCCCGGATCCCCGGATGCCGTTTCCTTGATCTGTTCAGCGGAAGCGGAGCAATCGCCATTGAAGCTCTCAGCAGGGGAGCTTCCTATGCGTGTCTGGTTGAGAATTACAGGCCGGCGATCCGTGTGATCACTGAAAATCTGAATTTCACAAAAATGCAGGATAAGGCGGAACTCATCAAGGAGGATGTCCGCCTTGTTTTGCGTCGTCTGGAAGGGCGGAAACCATTCGATATCATTTTCATGGATCCGCCGTTTGAAAAGGGACTTGAAAAAGAAGTGCTTGCTATTCTGCGCGGAAGTACATTGCTCAAAGAGGACGGTATTATTATCGTAGAAGCTTCTGTCCACACGGATTTTTCCTACCTCGGGGAGATGGGATATGAACTGACTCGCTGCAAAAAATACAAGAAACACGCGCATCTGTTCATTCAGCCGAAAAAAGAGTAAAGGAGCTTTTCCATGCGCTGCGCAGTTTATCCCGGATCGTTCGATCCTGTCACGAACGGACATATCGATATCATCAAAAGAGCAGCCCGTCAGTTCGACGAGGTCATTGTCGCAGTACTGCGCAATTCTTCAAAAAGTGCGTTGTTTTCTGCGGAGGAACGTGTTAATATACTCTGTGAAGTGCTGAAAGATATGCCTTCTGTTTCGGTACGTTCTTTTGACGGACTCACAGTTGATTTCGTCAGGGAATGCGGTGCCTCCGCGATGATCCGCGGACTCCGCGCGACGACGGATTTCGAGTACGAGATGCAGATCGCTCACACGAATCATGTCATCGATAAGGAGATCGACACCGTATTTTTCATCACGAATCTGAAATATGCTTACCTGAGCTCCTCCATTGTCAAAGAGATCGGAATGTACGGGGGAGACATCAGTAAATTCGTACCGCCTTCCGTGGAAAAGGCGGTTCTTGAAAAATTTAAGACGTCCCGCTGAGGACGATAGAATGGAATTGCCGGGAGGAAGAGAGAACATGGCAAGCAGGATTGAACAGATTATCGGAGAGATCGAAGAATATATCGACGGCTGCCGCTTTCAGCCGCTTTCCACAACGAAGATCGTTGTGAATAAAGAGGAACTGGAAGAGCTGCTTCGCGAACTGAGACTGAAAACGCCGGATGAGATCAAGCGCTATCAGAAGATCATCTCCAACAAGGATGCCATCCTTGCCGACGCACAGGAAAAAGCGGAGAAGATCATTGCCAATGCCCAGGCACAGGCACAGGAAATGATCAGCCAGCACGAAGTGACGCAGCAGGCGTATCAGCAGGCAAACGATACGATCAACCGCTCGAACATGCAGGCACAGGAAATACTCGATTCCGCCACTACGGATGCGAACAATATCCGTTTTTCCGCGATCTCCTATACGGATGAAATGCTGGGCAACCTCGCCGATCTTCTGGATAACGCGCTGGCGGATGCCATGCCGAAATACAAAGCCATGATCGACTCTCTCCAGAGCGCCCTCAATATCGTGAACAGGAACCGTTCCGAGCTTGACCCGCAGGCTGTGGAACCGGTCGCCCCGAGACAGCCTTCTTCTTACCAGGAGCCGCAGGAGGACTACGAGGAAGAGGAAAAAGCGGAATACGAAGAGGATGACGAAGAAGTCTTCGAGGACGCTGACGACGAAGAGTTCGACGATTATGATGACTATGATGACGGCGATGAGGAGGAATGATCGCCCCACAGGATGAAGACGCAAAGGGGATGTTCGTTTAGAATATCCCCTTTTTCAATGTCAAAGGGAGGCTTATGATGACAGATTTTCCAGGAACGGAACCCGCTGAGGTATTCCGCTTTTTCAAAGAAATATCGGATATTCCGAGAGGATCCGGCAACACGGACGCCATCAGTGCGTATCTTTGCCGATTCGCGGAGGAGAGGGGAATATCCTATGAACATGACGAGACCGGCAACGTACTGATGCGCAAAGGCGCTTCCGCCGGATATGAAGGACATGAGACCGTGATTCTGCAGGGCCATGTGGACATGGTCTGTGTGAAAACGGAGGAATCCGGTCATGATTTCGAAAAGGATCCCATTGAACTGATCGTCGAAAACGACTGGATCCGTGCGGACGGCACTTCGCTCGGAGGAGATGACGGCATTGCCGTCGCCTATATGCTTGCGCTTCTTGATGATGAATCCATCCCTCATCCGCCTCTCGAAACGCTTTTTACGGTCGACGAGGAGACCGGAATGTACGGCGCGAAAGCGCTGGATCCCGCCTGGATCACTGCTTCCAGGATGATCAATCTCGATTCAGAGGAGGAAGGCATCATTACGACGGGATGTGCCGGCGGTCTGGATGTCGTTTCCCTTCTTCCGGTGAACCGTCACGCGCTGCGCGGCATTCCGGTCCGTGTCCTGATCAGCGGTCTCAAAGGAGGACATTCCGGAAGCGCTATTCAGGAACCGGTCGCAAGTGCGAACAAGCTGATGGGACGTCTTCTGAAAGCGCTCTACGAGGAACTTCCCGTTTCCCTCGTGGATCTTTCGGGCGGAGAGAAGAGAAATGCGATCTGCGTCAGTTCCGAGGCGATCCTTCTTGCGGACGAGGAAGACATCCAGGCGATCGCCGATATCGCGGGAGAGATGGAAGATGCGTTCCGCAATGAGTATAAATGTGCGGACGACGGTATTTCCGTTCTTTGCCAGTGCGAAGAGGAGATGCTTGTCAACGCAATGGATGATGACAGTGCCAAAAAGATCATTGATTTCCTTATTCTGGTCCCTCACGGCGTTGAAAAAATGAACGCCGTGCTCAGCGGTTCCGTGGAAACATCTACAAATATCGGCGTGATCGGGTCCGAAGAGTCTTTCTTCAGCGGCTGTTCGCTGGTACGGAGCAGCATAGGCACGTCCAAAAAAATGCTTGCGGACAGAATCGTGACACTGACGGAACTTCTCGGCGGGGAAGCAGAACTTAGCGGCGATTATCCCGCATGGGAGTTCAAAACGGATTCCGATCTGCTCACGGTCGCAAAAGAGGTGGAAAAAGAACTGACCGGGACCGATCCCGTCGTGACCGTGACGCACGGGGGCCTTGAGTGCGGCCTGATATCCGAAGCCCTTCCGGATCTTGATATCATCTCGATCGGTCCGAAGATGAGGGATATCCACACGTACAATGAGATGCTTTCCATCCCGTCGGTCGCAAAGACATGGGAAATTCTGAAGGAAATCCTCAAGAGACTCTGACACAGGCATTAAAGAAGAGAGCTGAACGATATGATCAAAAAAGCCGGAAAAGGATATGCCGGATATATCAATTATGAGCGTTTCCGAAGGATCGTAAGAACGGTCATTCTGTTTCTGATCCCGTTTGCCGCATTTACCATTGCGTTTATTTATTACGGCAGCCGGAAAAACATCATCAGCGTGGTCGCCATGATCGGCATGATCCCCGCCTGCATGTCCGCTGTCAGCGTGGTTATGGTCTATACGATCCGTTCGATCCCCAAAGATATCCTGAAAAGGATCGAAGAGACCTGCGGCGATCTCGCTATGGGCTATGAGCTCTATATGACAAATTACGACAAGAATACGCTGCTGGATGCGGTCGCGATCTGCGGTGATACGATCGTCGCGCTGGCGACTTATAAAAATCCAGACAGAAAAGAAGCGGAAAGCCATATGCTGAAAATGATCCGCGCGGCCGGGTTCCGCGCCAACGTCACGGTTATGACGGATGCGGACAAATATGTGGAGCGGCTTGCTTCCCTGAGCGCCCACGCAGCGGATCTCAGGTCCGGGATCCAGCCGCGGAAGGACTCCCGGTATCCGGAAGACTCTTACGAAGAACAGCTTATGCATATCCTGCTGAGCGCTTCCCTGTAACATGGTCACACTTATCGTCGAAGAAAAAGACAGCGGACAGCGGCTCGATCAATACCTTCGCCGCTATATGCCGCTGGCGCCGGACAGCTTCTTCTATAAGATGCTGCGGAAAAAGAATATTACCCGGAACGGCTCCAGGGCGGACGGAAGCGAGAAACTCGCTGCAGGAGACGAGATCCGTCTCTTTTTATCGGAAGAGACGATCGGAAAATTCCGCTCACGGGCTGCACAGCACCTGTCTTTCAGGCCTGTGGAGATCCTTTTTGAAAATGATTCGGTTCTGGCCGTCAATAAACCGGCCGGCATTCTCACGCAGCGGGACCGTTCCGGCATCAGCGCCCTCTCGGATGATGTACTGGGCTGTCTCCTCCGAAGCGGAACCGTCACGGAAGAATCCCTTCTTCATTACCGGCCGTCGCCTGCCAACAGACTGGACCGGAATACCAGCGGGATCGTGCTGTTCGGAAAAACACTGGCCGGTCAGCGGGATATTTCGGAAGTGATCCGGCGGAGACTGGTTCGAAAACACTATGTCACGCTTGCGGTCGGACATTTTCCGAAAAAAAAGGAAGACCGTGCCTGGCTGGCAAAAGACACCCGGAATAATCGTTCCGTGATCACCGCCTCCCCAGGGGAAGGCGCGGAAGAGATCCGTACGGTTTTTACTCCGCTCCGTTATTTCAATGGAAATGACATCTTCCGGAAAGGATGGACCCTGCTGGACGTTGAACTCCTGACCGGAAAACCGCATCAGATCCGTGCCCGGATCTCGGATCTGGGTTATCCTGCTGCAGGAGATCCCAAATACGGGGATCCTGCCGTCAACCTGATGCTCCGGGACAGATACGGGCTGCGTTTCCAGCTCCTGCATGCTTATAAAGCAGCTTTCCGGGATGACGGTGCTGTTCCTGAGGGACTGAGAGGAAAAACAGTGGAAGCTCCTTTCCCGCCGCTGTTTGAGAGGATTCTTAAGGATTTGGACAATGACTGAAAGAAATGATCCCCTGCTGAGGGATAACGAAGAACTTGACGAGATTCTCTGGGAGATCGAAGCGGAGAAAAGAGACTTCGAAGCGGAAGACGATTATTCTGACGACTCTTCCCGGGTCAGGGCACGCAGAAATGCGCAGAAGAAGAAATCACAGGAAAGAAACGCTTCGATCCTGAAGGAGATCCTGGATTATGTCGTTACGCTTGCTGTAGTCGTCGCCGCCGTTCTTCTTCTGAACACCTATTTTCTGATCAATGCCAGGATCCCTTCGGAATCCATGGAACCTACGATCGAGAAGGGCAATCAGATCTTCGGCAGCCGTCTCGCTTATCTTGGAAAAGACCCTGAGAGGTTCGACATTATCATTTTCCGTTATCCGGACGATGAGACCCAGTATTTCATCAAACGCGTGATCGGCCTTCCCGGGGAAACGGTCGTCATCGACGGCGGCGCCGTCTATGTGAACGGCAGTCCCGACCCGCTCGATGACTCCTATGTCGCGGAACCCTGGGGGATGTTCGAGGCGCCGATGACTTTTGAGGTCCCGGAAGGCTGCTACTTCGTGATGGGAGATAACCGCAATCATTCCAACGATTCGAGGTACTGGGAGAATCATTTTGTCGCCAGGGAGAAGATTCTCGGAAAAGCCGTCGTGCGGTACTGGCCCGTATGGCAGATCAGGACGTTCCGCTATGAGGCGCCCCCGGAGGAATAACGGATGGCTACATGGAAATCCCGCGGTCTGCGAGGGTCTGTCCTCGAAGATATGATCAATCATATGATCGAGGACTACAGGGAAAAAGGACTGGCCCTGATCCAGAAAGTACCGACTCCCATTACCCCGATCGAGATCGATCATCAGACGAGACATATCACACTCGCGTATTTCGATAAAAAGAGCACCGTGGACTATATCGGCGTCGTTCAGGGATTACCCGTCTGTTTCGACGCCAAGGAATGTTCGGAAGACACGTTCCCTCTGCAGAACCTGCACCCGCATCAGGTCGCGTTCATGACGGATTTCGAAAAACAGGCCGGGATCGCGTTTCTCATTATTTTCTTTGTGCATCGTCAGGAATATTATTATATGACGTACCGAGAGATGATGTCGTTCTGGGAACGCGCGGAGAAAGGCGGAAGAAAGAGTTTCCGCTATGAAGAGCTGAACCCGGATCATTTTCTCGGAAAAGAAAACAAGGCGCAGATCAGTATCCTCCGCGGACTGCAAAGAGATCTCGACGAAAGGGATCCGGAAGAGAAGGGAAGCGTAAGTTGAGAGTAAAAAGGAGCGCTGAGAATGGAAAAAGCACTGCACACAGCGATCGGCGTCCGTGATCTTTACGGTCCGGAGCTCTCCGCAAAAAGAGCCTTAATGGACGGTATCAGGGGTGTTCTCCGCGGCTACGGCTATGAGGAGATCGAAACTCCCTCATTTGAATATTTCGACGTCTTCGGCAAGGAAGTCGGCACGACGCCTTCCCGCGAACTATACAAATTCTTTGACCGGGAAGGAGATACGCTTGTTCTGCGCCCGGATTTCACGCCTTCCGTAGCGAGGGCGGTCGCTATGTATTTCACGGAAGAGGCGCGGCCGATCCGTCTTTGGTATGAAGGAAATACTTACGTCAATTCTCTCGAGTACCAGGGAAGGCTCAAGGAATCCACCCAGATGGGTATTGAGAGGATCGGCGAAAATACGGCCGAGGCGGACGCGGAAGTGATCTCGCTTACGGCAGACGCGCTTCTTGCCGCCGGTCTGCAGGAATTCCAGATCAGTATCGGGGAAGTGGAGTTTTTCAAATCTCTCGCCCGTGATGCCGCACTGTCCGATGACTCCGCGGAAGAGATCCGTTCCCTGATCTCCCGCAAGAATTTCTTCGGAGTTGAGGAAGTTCTGGACAAATATCCGATGGACAAAAGCCTGAAGAGTGCATTTGTGCAGCTCCCGCAGCTTTTCGGAGGAGCGGAGATCTTAAGGGAAGCGGAAGCGTACGCATTTACGGAAGCATCCAAAGAGGCGATCGGACGGCTGTCATCGATCGAGGAGCTTCTCCGCGAAGACGGGAAGGACCGGTTTATTTCCTTTGACTTCGGAATGCTCAGCAAATACCGCTATTATACAGGAATCATCTTCAGCGCGTTTACATACGGATCAGGAGAACCGATCGCCAAAGGAGGCCGTTATGACGCTCTCCTGACGCATTTCGGAGCGGAAGATCCCGCTGTCGGCGCAGGATTCCAGATCACGCCGATCATGAACGCGCTCCGTTATATGAGGAAAGAATTATGAGATATCTGACCATCGCCCTGACGAAAGGCCGTCTTGCCGATCAGACGCTTTCCCTTTTCGCGAAAGCGGGCATCGACGTCTCCTGTGTCAGGGAAAAGGACACACGGAAGCTGATTTTTACGAATGAAGAGCAGAAGATCCGTTTCTTCCTCGCAAAAGGGCCGGATGTTCCGACTTACGTGGAATACGGCGCCGCGGATCTCGGCGTCAGCGGGTACGACACGATCCTCGAGGAGGGAAGAAAACTGTACGAAGTCCTTGACCTCGGGATCGGAAAATGCAGGATGTGCGTGTGCGGACCGGAGAGCGCGAAGGAGCTGCTCTCCCATAACGCGCCGATCCGGGTCGCCACAAAATACCCGAATATCGCGAAAGACTATTTTTACAACAAAAGACGGCAGACCGCGGAGATCATCAAGCTGTCGGGCTCGATCGAGCTGGCTCCCATCGTCGGTCTGGCCGACGTCATAGCCGATATCGTGGAGACCGGAACGACACTGCGCGAGAACGGTCTGGGTGTTCTGGCCGAGATCTGTCCGCTGTCCGCCAGGATCGTTGTCAATCAGGTCAGCATGAAAATGGAAAACGAGAGGATCTCCCGTCTGATCCGCGCGCTCCGGGAGGTGACAGTATGAAGATCCGTACGTTAAACAGGGAAAATATAAGCGCTCTTCTGGAACTCATGCAGAAGAGAAAACCGTCCAGTTTTCCGAAACAGGAAAAGGCAGTCGCCGAGATCCTGGACGCTGTCCGGAAGGACGGGGACAAAGCCCTTTTTGCCTATACAAGACAGTTCAATCACGCCGAGCTTGACGCCGGATCCGTCCTCGTTTCGGAAGAAGAGATCCGGGAGGCTTATGACGCAGTGGGAGAGGAGTTCCTGAGAGTCCTTCGCGCCGCTGCGGCAAGGATCCGCGCGTTTCATGAAAAGCAAAAAGAGAAGAGCTGGTTCGAGACTGAAGAGAACGGCTCCCTGCTCGGTCAGAGAGTCATCCCGCTGCAGAAAGTCGGACTGTATGCGCCCGGCGGCACGGCGGCCTATCCCTCGTCCGTACTCATGAACGTTCTGCCGGCACAGATCGCCGGCGTTCCGGAGATCATTCTTTGTACGCCCTGCGGTCCGGACGGAAAAGCTGCAGCTCCGACCGTCGTCGCGGCGCATGAGGCAGGCGTCGGGAAGATCTTCAAAATCGGCGGCGCGCAGGCGATCGCTGCCATGGCTTTCGGAACCGAATCCGTTCCCAAAGTGGACAAAATAACGGGTCCCGGAAATATTTATGTGGCGCTCGCAAAAAAGGCCGTTTACGGCTATGTTTCCATTGATTCGGTGGCCGGCCCGTCCGAGATCCTCGTTCTGGCCGACGAAACGGCAAATCCCCGCTATGTCGCTGCGGATCTGCTTTCCCAGGCAGAACACGATGTTCTGGCGAGCGCGGTCTGTGTAACGACTTCGATGGAGCTGGCCGAAAAGATCGCCGAAGAAGCGGAAGCATTTATCCCGCAGCTTGCCAGAAAGGAGATCATCCGTCAGTCGGTCGATAACTACGGCGTGATCCTTGTCGCGGAAAACATGGACGAAGCCATTGCGGCTGTCAATGAAATCGCTTCTGAGCACCTTGAGATCCTCACAGCGGATCCTTTCGCCGTGATGCCGAAGATTCTCCATGCAGGAGCCATTTTCCTCGGAGAATACGCATCCGAGCCTCTGGGAGACTATTTTGCGGGACCGAACCACGTTCTTCCGACCTGCGGGACCGCCCGCTTTTTCTCGGCGCTTTCCGTGCAGGACTTCGTGAAGAAATCCAGTGTCATCTATTTCACGGAGGATGCTCTCCGTTCACTTCATAAAGACATCGAGACTTTCGCGAAAGCGGAAGGGCTGACGGCGCACGCCGGGTCGATCGCGGTCCGTTTTGAAAAAGAAGAAGGCAGGAAATAAAAAATGGCAGTAAAATTATACGCGGCACTTACCATTACGGAAGAAGATCTTGACGGGATCCGTGTCGGAAACGAGATCAGCTCGCACCGCCTCATAGAAGAAGCGAAAAGCGCACAGATCCGCGGCGCGGACGCCCTGCTGATCGTGGACGCGGCACCGGTGCCGCTGCATGAGGAATCGATCCATCTGCTGCGCGCCGTATGTGAAGCCGTCTGCGTGCCGGTCACCGTCAGCGGTCCCGTAAAAAGACTCGAAGACGTCAAAAAGTATCTTTACGCGGGATGCTCCTGCGTGGTCCTGCACACGGGAGATCCGGTGCAGTACGGACTGCTGCGGGAAGCCTCCGAACGTTTCGGAAAAGAGAAGACCGCTGCGGCAGCCGACTGTTCCGTTCTTTCGGAAAATGCTGATTTTCTTGACAGCGTCCGCTCTTTTGCAAGTTCCGTATTTACGCTGATGCGGCCCGAAGAGTACGGAGATCTGTTTGAGGGACTTCCCGTCATTTTCTTTGAAAGAGAGAAATCTCCCGCGGAAGGGCTTCCCTATTTTCTGAAGCCGGATCTGTCCGGATACTGTCATGAGGTTTTCACGGATCTTCCGGACTACCCGATCGCAGAGTTCAAGGCATGGTGTCTTAAAGAGGGAGCCAAAATGCATGTCCTCGAAAGCAGCCTTACCTGGGACGATTTTAAAACCGGTGAGGACGGTCTTCTCCCTGTCATCGTGCAGGATTTTGAAAATGACGAAGTCCTGATGATGGCCTGGATGGACCGCTCCAGATTCGAAGAGACGCTCCGGACCGGGAAAATGGTCTATTTCAGCCGTTCGAGACAGGACAGATGGTGCAAGGGAGAAACGTCCGGACACTATCAGTATGTGCGTTCTCTCAGCATCGACTGCGACCGGGACACGATGCTGGCAAAGGTAATCCAGAGCGGAGCCGCCTGCCATACGGGAAACAGAAGCTGTTTCTACACGTCCCTTGCCGATTCCGGCATTACAAAACAGAACCCGCAGCAGGTGCTGGAAGACGTTTACGAGACGATCCTTGACAGAAAGAATCATCCGAAGGAAGGATCTTATACCAACTATCTGTTCGAGAAGGGAATCGACAAGATCTTAAAGAAATTAGGCGAGGAAAATGCGGAAACGATCATTGCCGCAAAGAATCCCGGGAGCGAGGAGATCGTCTACGAGATCTCGGATTATCTCTATCATCTCATGGTCCTCATGGCCGAAAAAGGGGTCCGGTGGGAGGAGATCGCTCAGGAGCTCGCCAGAAGACACTGATAAGAAACGGAGAATGATTTTATGGCAAAACTTGCGCTGTCCGACAGGATCCTGATGTCCGTCGAAAAACCGGCGCGTTATATTGGACACGAGATCAACGCCGTGATCAAGGACAAAGCACAGGTAAGCATCCGGTTTGCCATGTGCTTTCCTGATGTTTATGAGATCGGCATGTCCCATCTCGGGATCCAGATCATTTACGATCAGCTGAACCGCAGGGACGACGTCTGGTGCGAAAGAGTGTACAGTCCGTGGCCGGATTTACATAATATTCTTATGGAAACCAATACACCGCTGTTTACGCTGGAGTCGCAGGAACCGGTCCGTGATTTCGATTTTCTCGGGTTCACGATCCAGTATGAGCTGTGCTACACCAACATCCTGCAGGTCCTGGATCTGTCCGGCATCCCGCTGCACGCTTCGGACAGAAGCGAGACAGATCCCATCGTGATGGGCGGCGGTCCCTGTACGAGCAATCCCGAGCCCCTCGCGGATTTCTTCGATCTCTTTTATATCGGGGAGTCAGAGACCGTCATGTACGATCTCATGGACGCATACAGGGAAAACAGGGCAAAGGGCGGAGACCGCAGGGCTTTCCTGAGAGCGGCTTCCGGTATTCCCGGGATCTATGTGCCGTCCCTCTATAACGTTTCCTATAAAGAAGACGGCACCATCCTGTCCTTTGAACCGAGAGAGGAAGGAGTACCCGCAAGGATCCGGCGGCAGGCCGTCATGGACCTCAGCCATACGTTCTACCCGACAAAGCCGGTCATTCCCTATGTGAAAGCGACACAGGACAAGGTGACGCTCGAGATCCAGCGCGGATGCATCCGGGGCTGCCGTTTCTGCCAGGCTGGCATGTGGTACCGGCCGACGCGCCGCAGGTCGCTCGAATTTCTGAAGGAGAGAGCTGAGACGCTGATCAGGAATACCGGATACGAAGAACTTTCCCTCTCATCCCTGAGTTCCAGCGATTATCCGGAGCTCGGCGAACTGATGGAATTCCTGATCGATATCTGTGAAAAAAAGAAAGTCAACATTTCCCTTCCTTCGCTCCGGATCGACCGTTTTTCCCTGGACGTTATGGAACGGGTGCAGGACATTAAGAAGAGTTCGCTCACTTTTGCCCCGGAAGGCGGCTCCCAGAGAATGCGCGACGCCATCAATAAAGGACTCACGAGAGACAACATTCTCTCGGGCTCGAACGAAGCCTTCCACGGCGGCTGGAATACCGTAAAGCTCTATTTTATGCTGGGGCAGCCGGGCGAAACGGAAGAAGACAGAAAGGCGATCGCCCATCTTGCGGAGGATATCACGGAAGTCTATTACGATATTCCGAAAGCGGAGAGGAACGGGAAATGCCAGATCACGGTCAGCACCTCCTTCTTCGTCGCCAAACCGTTTACGCCGTTCCAGTGGGCAGCCATGTTCCGGCCGGAAGATTACATTTCCTACGCGCAGACGGTTCTCGCGGAAATGAAGCAGATGAAGAATTTCCGCAGCATCCGCTATAACTGGCACGAAGCGGACGTCACCGTCATCGAAGGCGTTCTCGCAAGAGGAGACCGGCGGCTTGGCGCCGTCATCGAAAATGTTTACCGTCAGGGTGCTCTTTTCGAGGCATGGACGGATTATTTCCGCATGGAGCGCTGGGAAAAAGCCTTCGAGGCATTCGGCGTCGATCCGGATTTCTATATCATGCGGGAGCGCGGCAAAGACGAGATCTTTCCATGGGATTTCATTGACGGCGGCGTGACGAAAGAATTTCTGTGGCGGGAGTGGGAGAGATCCCGAAAAGGAGAGGTCACTCCTAACTGCGAGGAGCGCTGCAGCGGGTGCGGCTCCCTTTCTTACGGCGGCGGCGTATGCCCCGGGAAGAACAGAAACGATCAGAAAGAAGAGGTATTCCTTTGAAAGTACGGATTAAATTCGCCAAGACCGGTGCGCTGCGGTATATCGGACATCTGGACGTGATGCGGTATTTCCAGAAAGCAATCCGCCGGACGGAGATCGAGGCATCCTATTCCAACGGATTTTCGCCGCATATGATCATGTCGTTCGCGGAACCGCTCGGCGTCGGTCTGACCAGTATCGGGGAATACTTTGATCTCGAACTGAACTATGAGGAAGCCTCCTGTCCGTCCGGAGAGCACATCATAAAAGAACTGAATGCACAGATGGCAGAGGGCATAAAAGTGCTGTCTGTCCGGAAGATCGAATCCGGCCGGAAAAGCAATGCGATGTCGCTGGTGGCGGCTGCATCGTACACCGTATCGTACACCCTTTCCTCCGATTCGGACCGGGAAAAGGACCAGGATCTCCTTCTTAAGGATTTCCTTTCCCTGGAGACCGTTCCGGCGGAGAAAAAAACAAAATCCGGGACGAAAACGGAAGATATCCGCCCCCTCATTTATAAAATGGAAACGGCCGGCGTGCCTGCGGAAGAAGCGGAGGAAGGATTTGAGAGAGCCATTCATCTTTTCTGCTCTGCCGGAAGCGCCGCCAATCTCAAACCGGAAACGGCTTTCGGCGCTTTCTTTTCTTTCGCCGGTCTGAACGTCAGCCGGTGGGAGATGAGGATCCGCAGGGACGAGATGTACGCCGCGGCGGATGGGGGAACGTTCGTTCCGCTTGAGAGCCTCGGAGAGCCTTTTTAAGAAATATTGCCCGGTATGAATGATATTGTGATCTGCGAAACCGAACACGGCGGGAAAACGCTTCTGACAGCTGCTTACTATAAAGACATGCAGCTGTCCCTGGTGCGCATGCATCCTGCCCGGGAGGCCGGTCCGGTGCCCGGCACCATCTGCATCGGAAAAGCCGAGACGGCGCAGAAAAATATCGGCAGCTCCTATATCCGGATCGGTGATGGGCTGTATTATCTTTCCGGGAGATCCGTCCGTCCGGGGACCGAACTGCCTGTCCGGATCACAAAGACCGCAAAGGGCGGAAAAAGAGCGAATGTGGACACCCGTCTATCCCTGACGGGGCGGAACTGTATTGTTTCGGCAGATCCTTCCCGTGCAGCTTCGGCCGAAAACGGGACGTATTCGTATTCACGGAAATTTTCCGTGCAGCAGAAAGAAATGCTTCGGGAGTGGATAAAGGAGATCCCGTCTCCCCGGTTTTCTGTCATGCTGCGGACAAATGCGGCATTTGCCTCTAAAGAAGAAGTGCTTGGGGAGATCAAAGGTCTTTGCGGACAGATGAGCCGTATTCTGGACATCTCGCCGACGCGGACCTGTTTTTCCGTGCTCTATGAGCCTCTGCCGGAAGAGGTCGGGATCCTGATGGATATCCGCGGCGAAAAACCGGACAGGATCGTGACGGACCGGGAAGAATTATTCGAAAAGATCCGCGCCCGCTTAAAGCAGGAGCCATGGGCCTTCGGAGGACTTGGCGAGAATCAGATCGTCCTGTACCGGGACGAAAGAGTACCGCTGCCTGCCGTCTATAATCTGAACCGGGACGTCTCCCGGCTGTTTGAAAAGAAAGTTTTTCTGAGAAGCGGCGCTTATCTTGTGATCGAGAAGACGGAGGCCTTTGTCAGCATTGACGTAAATACGGGCAAATGCCAAAAAGGAAAGGATCCCGGGGAAACTTATTTCGCCGTCAATCTGGAAGCCGCGAAAGAAGCGGCGCGCCAGATCCTGCTGCGCAATCTGTCCGGAATGATCCTGATCGACTTTATCAATATGAAGGAACCGGAGCACAGGGAGGAACTGCTCGCGTTCATGCGCGCGGAGCTTCAAAGAGACCCGCTCCGGAGCGAAGCGGTCGATCTCACGAAGCTCGGGATCATGGAGATCGTAAGGACCCGGGAAGATCTTTCCCTGATGGATTTGTGACGGTCACAGAGTATCTTTAAATTTTTATAAAAATAAATAAAATCAATTTGACTTTGATAGCCGGATGATGTTATTATATCTCAGTGTGCCGCACAGAGAGGCCTGCAAGTATTCCCAAGCGGGGAATCGCCGGATCTGGCGAGTAATTGAAGAAGGAGGTGTCACTCCATGTATGCAATCATAGCGACTGGCGGAAAGCAGTACAAAGTGGAAGAGGGCGATGTCGTCCGTGTCGAGAAGCTCGGCAAGGAAGTCGGCGAAGCGGTTTCTTTCGACGATGTGCTCGCGATCGGTGATGATGCGATCAAGGTTGGCGAAGATGTCAAAGCCGCGTCCGTGGAAGGCGAAGTCGTCGAAAACGGAAAGTGGAAGAAAGTCGTCGTTTACAAGTACAAACCGAAGTCGGGATATCACAAGAAGAATGGTCACAGACAGCAGTATACAGCTGTTAAGATCACCAAGATCAATGCTTAAAAGGTTTTCAGTAAGATAGGAGGAATAGGTCATGGCTCATAAGAAGGGTGTCGGTTCGACAAAGAACGGACGTGATTCCGAGTCAAAGCGTCTTGGCGCAAAGCGCGCGGACGGACAGTTCGTGCTGGCGGGAAATATCCTGTACAGACAGCGCGGAACGCATATTCATCCGGGTCAGAACGTAGGCCGTGGCGGTGACGATACACTGTATGCGAAAGCTGACGGTGTCGTACGCTTCACAAGACTCGGAAAAGACCGCAAACAGGTTTCTGTCATTCCGGTAGAAACTGCGGAATAATGTAATCAAAAGATGAAACGGCTTCATTTTCCTCGCGGGAATGAAGCCGTTCTTTTTAAACAGCAAAGTGCATCGAAAGCAGGAAGATCCCGATGCACCGGAGGAATCCATGTTTGCAGACAGAGAAAAAATCCTGATCCGCTCGGGCAAGGGCGGGGACGGACATGTCAGCTTCAGAAGGGAAAAATATGTGCCGTCGGGCGGCCCGGACGGCGGAAACGGCGGCAAGGGCGGCGATGTCATTTTTGTCGTGGACAAAGGCATGGATACTTTGTTCACCTATAAGCATAAATACCGCTTCAGCGCGGGAGACGGAAAAGAGGGGGGCAAAGCCCGCATGACGGGTGCCGGCGGAAAAGATATCATTATCCCGGTCCCGGAAGGAACGGTCATCCGTGATTCCGCCTCCGGCAAAGTCATCGCCGATATGTCGAACGGCAATGAACGCCAGGTCATTCTCCGCGGAGGAGACGGCGGGAGAGGAAACATGAACTACGCGACCTCCCGCATGCAGGCGCCGCAGTATGCGCAGCCCGGCAGACCCGCGATGGAACTGGAAGTGATCCTTGAACTCAAGCTCGTCGCGGATGTTGGCCTCGTGGGGCTTCCGAATGCCGGCAAATCCACGTTTCTTTCAAGGACCACGAACGCAGTTCCGAAGATCGCGGACTATCCGTTCACAACGATCGAACCGTATCTCGGCGTCGTTGATTTCGGAGACGGTACAGGATTCGTCATCGCCGACATGCCCGGGCTCATTGAGGGAGCTTCGGACGGCGCCGGACTCGGCCACCGCTTCCTTCGTCACATCGAGCGCACGAGAGTGCTTCTGCAGATCGTGGACGCGGCCGGAACCGAAGGAAGGGATCCGCTGGATGATATCCGCGTGATCCGTGAAGAGCTCCGGAAATACGGCGGCATGGAGGAAAAACCCCTGATTATCGCGGCTAATAAAGTCGATTCCATTCCGGAGGGCGATGACATTCTGGAACGGATCCGCGCGGAATATGAAAATGAGAACTGCCGAGTATTTGCCATTTCCGCGGCAACGGGAGAGGGCGTTAAGGAACTTCTCCGTTACATCTACGAAGTATTGAAGACTGCGCCGAAAGCAGTCGTTTTCGAGCAGGAATTCTTCCCGGAGGATGTTCTCATCACGGAGGATCTTCCCTATACCATCGAGATCAAGCACGGCAAAACGGACGAATATATCGTGGAAGGACCGAAGATCGAGAAGATGCTCGGATATACCAATCTCGAGAGCGAGAAAGGCTTTGCCTATTTCCAGCGCTTCCTTCATAAGACAGGCATCATCGACGACCTGAAAGCGAAGGGAATTCAGGAAGGCGATACGGTCCGCATGTACGGACATGCTTTTGAATATTACGAAGAAGGCGACAAAGCAGAAAGAGAGGATCTATCATGACAAGCAAAGAACGGGCATATCTGCGTTCCCAGGCGCAGCTCCTCGAACCGGTCGTGCAGATCGGCCGGGACGGACTCAATCCCGACTGCACGAGGAATACCGATGAAGCTCTCACCGCGAGAGAGCTGGTCAAGGTCAATGTACAGCGGAACTGCCTGACTCCCGTGAGGGAAATAGCGGAAACGCTGTCGGAGCGCACCCGGTCCCAGATCGTTCAGGTGATCGGCCGGAAATTTGTCCTTTACCGCTACAGTTCCACGAAAAAGAACCATGTCCCCTTAAAGAAAGAGTCGGATTAACCGCTGCGGCATTCCGGAAAGCGAGGTTCGTATGATACGAAAAAAAGTCGGCATCATGGGAGGCACTTTCGACCCGATCCATATCGGACACCTGATCCTCGGAGAAGCTGCTTTCGAGCAGTATTCACTGGATAAAGTCCTTTTCATGCCTGCCGGGAGACCCCCTTTCAAAGAAGGCCGGAAAGGCATGGCATCCAACGAACAGAGAACGGAAATGGTCCGGCTCGCTATCGCCTCCAATCCGCATTTCGAGCTGTGTCTTCTGGAAATGAACGATGACGGCATGAGCTATACCTACCGTACGCTTGAGCGTCTGAAAGAAGAAAATCCGGATACGGACTATTATTTTATCATGGGAGCGGATTCCCTGATGTATTTCGATACCTGGATGAATCCCCAGCGGATCGCAGACGCCGCGATCATCGTAGTTGCGACCCGAAATCATATGCCGCAGGAATCTCTGAATGAAAAAATGAAACAGCTCTCGGAAAAATTCAGCGCCTCGATCCGGAAACTCGAAACGCCGAATCTTGATATCTCCTCCAGCCAGATCCGGGAATGGATCTCGCAGGGCAGGGGCATCCAGTATTACGTGCCTGATCCGGAGATACAGTATATCGAAGAGCAGCAGCTTTACCGTGAGATCTGACGGAAGGAAAAACATACTAAATGGGAAAACAGACAGCAGACAGAATGGACGAGATCGATGAAGCCCTCCGGAAGATCCTTCCACGCAAAAGATACCGTCATTCGCAGGGTGTCCGATTTACTTCGGCAGCACTCGCGATGGCGCACGGAGCGGATATTGCAAAGGCTGAACTTGCAGGACTCCTGCACGACTGTGCCAAAAGCATGACTGATAAGGAGCTGTACAGAACCTGCAGAAAGAATAATATCGCCCTTTCGGAATCGGAAGAGCGGAATCCAGCCCTGATCCACGCCAAAGCAGGGGCTTTCTTTTCCCGGGAGCGCTATAAGATCGATGATGAAGAAGTTATTTCCGCAATCCGTTATCACACGACCGGCAGAGCAGGAATGACAGATCTTGAAAAGATCGTATTTACGGCGGATTATATCGAGCCGATGCGGTTCAAATCCGTTCATCTTCCGGAGATTCGGAAGACTGCATTTTCCGATCTAGACGAATGTGTTTATATGATTTTAGACGATACCCTCAATTATTTAGCGAATTCAACAAAGGATATCGACAAAACGACGGCGGAAGCGTATAATTTTTACAAAGAAATTCATGACCGAAAAAACAGCCATTCGGAGGATGTTTCATGAACAATGCAGAAAGCAAAAAGAAAGCAGCAATAGTGTGCCGTGCCGTAGAAGAGAAGAAGGGTCTTGATCTGAAAGTCATAGAGATCGCGGAGATCTCCACACTCGCGGATTACTTCATCATTTCAAGCGGCAGCAACGAGAATCAGGTTCAGGCGATCATCGACAGCGTCGACGAGATGATGTCCAGAGCGGGTTATGAGCCGAGACACACGGAAGGAAAGAGCCCCACGCAGTGGATGCTTCTCGATTATGGTGATGTTGTGGTCCATATCTTCAACGAAGAAGGACGTTCTTTCTATGATCTGGAACATATCTGGCGCGACGGAAAGGAAATCGATCCTGTGTCGCTGGTGCAGGAAGAATAATTGCCGCTTATGCATTTATGCAAAAAGGAGCCTTAAAGGCTCCTTTTTTGATATCAGATCGTCAGTGTCAGATTGTTGAGTCCGAGTGAACTGACATAATTGGCGTCTTTGACCATGTTCATGATCATCCGGATGCCGATATGGGAAGTGGGATCGTCTGACTTGTGCAGGTCCATGTAAGAGACCGGATCAAAATTGACGCAGTTGTCCCGAAGGCGGATCAGTCCTTCGTTATCCTTGAACATGATACGGATATTGATCACATGATTTTTAATATGGTCTTTTGTGAAACCGTGCTTGACGATGTTCGCCGCCATTTCCTCTATACACAGGGCGATCAGCATGCTCGTGCGCGGATCCTTGCCTTTCGACCGGCAGAATTCCGCCGCGTGCCCGGAGGCTTCGATCACTTCTTCGATGCTGCGGACATTGATATCGATCCGATCGCTGTCCTGTGCACCGGCTTCTTCGGAGAGAAGAGCATAGTCTTTGACAGAGATGCTGCATTTCCGATTCCTTTTCCAGACGATGCACGACACGATGAGGAGCGTGAGTATTTCCCCGAGCAGCCACGAAAACCATACGCCTTCGGTCCCCATGAGGCGGCTCATGACAAACGCGACGGCAATTTTTGAAAACAGACTCTGGGTCGGTGAGATGATATTTGTCAGATGCGTTTTGCCGGTGCCCTGATAAAAATTCTTGAAAGAGGTGTTCAAAGAGCAGAAGGGCAGGCTCAGAGAGAACAGTCTGGTGCCTGCGGCAGCCATGCTGACGGCGCTGGGATTATCCGTGAGGAACATGCCGACCATCTGCGGCGCGGCGATCAGCGTGACCGCGGTGACGGCAGCATTCAGAACAATACAGTAAAACAGCATCGTACGGACGATACTGTAAAGCGACTCCAGGTCCTTATCGCTGTAGAACATGGATGAGAGCATCAGAGCCACGGAACCGATGCCGGCGCCGAAGCAGTAGCAGATATTGGCGATCGTGTTAATGACGGAATAAGCGGCGACCGCTGTGTTGTGACCGACAGAAAGAAGGATCTGATTCATCAGGTAGACGAGCAGAACGGTCGCGGCCTGATTGAGCATGGTGGGAACTCCGTGTTTTAAGAGTTCTCTGAACATACTGAAACGGACCGATCTCAGCTTCATCCGGAACATGCACTTTTTGGTCAGGAAATAGGAACCGCCGATCACCAGTGCAATATAGTAACTCAGGCTGGAAGCGAGTCCCATGCCGAATGTGCCGCCTTTGAAAACAAAAACATTGAGCAGATCGAAAATAATGTCCGATATCGTCATAACGCCTACCGCAGCGGCCAGTCTCACTCCTTTGCCGGACATCTGAAGGAACGGCACCATCGTCTGCGCGAGCAGAAATGCCGGTGCACAGACAATAAACCCGGTGAGATAGTCTTTTGTAAGCGTAAATACGGTATTCTCAGGGCCTGGAACTCCCGCGCCGAGCGCCGTACAGATCGGGGACGCAAACAGAATGATCAGGAAAAAGCCCAGAAATCCGACACCCGCTGCAAGCGTTATGGCGGCCGAGTAGCAGGTATCGGTCCCCTCACGGTCGCCTCTGCCCATGGTCTTGCCGCACTGGACCTGAATACCGGCCGTGAGCATGCTCCCAAACGCCGCAAAGATCAGAAGAATGGGATTTGTGAGACCGTAAGCCGTCATGGCGTCCGAACCGAGGAACCGGCCTATCATGATACTGTCCACGAACATGCAGATCATGACGGTGAGAGCAGAGAGAATCTGGGTCAGCAGCATTTGCCGGAATAATCTTTTAATCATATGTTCATTACCCGCGCTGTTTTTTCAAACGTTGTTTCTGTTTGGATTTCTTTATCATCATATCTGTAATTCTTTAATTCTTCAAGCCGAAATAATATAGGAAACGATTTCAGCATTAAGAATTCGTTTCCTATATTGAATCAAGATTGGATGATGGGGAGAGTACCGTATTTTCCTGCATTTTTGACTGTATACCCATACCTCCCTCCATATATCTATTCGCCAAATCCATGTTTTACGAATAGATATATGTGTTTTTACGCATAGATGGCGCCAAAAATGTGGATAACTCCTGTGGATACCACTTTCGTGCCTGTCGCAAAGCCTTTACACAGCAAAACAACAAATCAATAAAAATGAAAATAATTAATTTATAAAAAACAGTATGAATGATTAACAGTGCAAAAAAAAAATTAAAACAAAAAATGCATCCCTTTCGGAATGCATTCTTTGTTTCGAATACAGATGCTTTTATCTGTTTATCAGCGGATCATTTTTCTGCCGCTTTTGCAGCTTCCGCCTCTTTGGCTGCTTTCGCCGCCTTGGCTGCGGCAAGCTTTGCAGCCTTGGCTTTCGCTTCCTCGGCTTCTTTTACCACTAACGCCTCGGCTTTTGCCTTTTCGGCTGCAGCCCAGTCTTCCTCCTCGACGAAGTCAAGGCACTTCTTCGGACACTTGCTCTGGCAGATCCCGCACTTGATGCAGCGGTCGTGATCGACTTCCCACGTCTTTGTCTTGCGGTCGACATTGATGATCTGTTCCGGACAGTTTCTCATGCACATACCGCAGAAAATGCAGTCAGCTCCGCAGAACAGCTTTCCGGTGATGATCTTATGGATCCAGGAGCCCTCTGTAAAGAGGTCGGCCGCATCGCCAACCATGTGATAATCTTCCGTGAGCGTAATGGCGTTCGTGCTGCAGAAATCCTGGCAGGTGCCGCAGAACGTACAGGATGTCAGATTAAAATGGTAGGTCCCTTTGCGGGTGCCGTCGCCCAGATCTTCGTACGTCCTGGTAATGGCCTCCGGTGCGCATACTTTGACGCATTCGCCGCAGTTGACGCATTTTTCCGGATCATATTCGATGCGTCCCCGGTAATTCGGCTTTGCTTCAACATTCACGGCCGGAAAATTTTCCGTACTGGGCTTAGAGAAAAGGTTGCTTATAGCTTTTCTTAGAAACGGAAACATCATTTTTTCATCGCCTCCCTCTTCTCTTTCAGGATCATAGCCGCTTTGTAGAGGCCCTCGATCACCGCTTCCGGCTTCGGCGTGCAGCCGGCAATGGCCACATCGACATGCACAAATTTCTCAATCGGAGCTTCTACCGAGTAGCTGCCCTTAAAAACGTTGCCGGACTGCGGACAGGACCCGAGCGTCACAATGCAGCGGGGTTCGGGAACCTGTTCCAGCGTGCGCAGGAGCCTCTCCTTTGACTGGCTGGTAATGGGCCCTGACACCACTACGATGTCCGCGTGCCTCGGCGTGCCCGCAAGTTTAAAACCGAACCGTTCTGCGTCATAGCGCGGCGTGAGCACTGCTACAAGCTCAATATCACAGCCGTTGCAGGAGCCGGTATTGACATGGTAGATCCACGGCGATTTTGACATGCTGTCAGCAATCATTTTCTTAAACATATCCAAACCCTCCTATAGACCGATCCACACGAGAATCAGGCTGCAAAGCGCAAGACCTGCCACAAATGTCCAGTAGAACTTAAAGAGATGCTCGATCTTAAGGCGCGCCGTCACTGCATGGATGAGCGTCATGCAAAGAATGGTGAGCACGATGCAGATAACCACCAGGATCAGTGCGTTCAGCGCCACGATGCCGGTGTCGATTCCGCCGAAGAACAGGCAGGTAAAGAGCGATGTCATGACAAACATTTTCATCGCCGTGTTGAGTTTGAACATGGCCAGCGGCGCACCGCTGTACTCGATGAGCGGACCTTCGCAGATCTCGGTCTCGGCCTCGGCCACGTCAAACGGCTGTGTGCCGACCTCCGCCGGGATAATAAGAAGAAGTGCAAGAGCCGCCGGGATAAGCGCCACGTGGATAATACCGCTGCCGTTGGACTGCTGCCAGGCCACGATACCCGTGAGCGAGAAAAGGAGCTTCGCGCCGCCCGCTTTCTTCGCAACGGCGAGCAGTACCATGATCAGCGGGAATTCGTAAGACATCATTGTGACCATTTCACGGGAAATGCCGATGCCCGCGTAAGGAGATCCCGATGCGCTGCCGCCCACAATGAGCGCTACGGCCGGAATCGTCAGAAGATACAAAATTACGATCAGATCGCCGCTTCCCGAAAACGCGCTGTATCCGAATACCGGAATGAAGAGCATCGTGACGACGAGGCTCGCGAAACCGATCACCGGAGCTGCCAGAAATGCCGTTTTGTTCGCAGCGTGAGGGACGATCGTCTCTTTGCCCATCAGCTTGAAAAAATCATAGAACGGCTGAATGAGCGGCGGTCCCACCCTCTTCTGCATGCGGGCCAGCACCTTTCTGTCGACGCCGGCAAGCAGAAGGCCTATGATACATACAAAGAGAAGGCCGGGAAAAACAAGTATATGGAATAATCCCATTAAAATATTCATATCCGTCTCCCTCCTTTACCGCACAAATCCGAACACGACCACGATGATCACTGCACATGCCGCCACTGCCCAGAGGGCGTAATCATTTACTACGCCGCTGTGCAGGTCTTCGATCACGGTAAAATACTTCTTCCAGTCTTTCTTGAATCCCCAGAAGAGATCGCTTCCGCTGACATGGGAGGGAAGGCTCTTTTCACCGCTGAAGAAAGTGGCGTATTTGCCGTCTTCAAAGGCTTCTTTGGACTCGGAGATCCTGCCCCTGTCCCCTTTGCCGGTGACCATCACGAAGCAGACCGCCGCGAGAACGATCACAAAAAGTACGAGCCAGATAACCGGATCCCAGTAACTGAACTGCGCGGGTGCCGCCTCTATATCGACAACTCCGGCCGCGGCCGCATAGCCGCTTCCCATCATCTTATCGATATAGCGGGTCACGCCGAGAGCCGCGCCGGCAGCCGGACGCAAAAGATATTTTTCAACAAATCCGTAGAACACGCCGCTCAGGATACAGCAGACAGCCATGATCCACATCGGAAGACGCATGAGGAACGGCGCTTCTTTTACATTTTCAAATTTCTCCGGGAGCTGGCCGAAGAACACCGCCTGCGTGACCTTGATAAAGGATGCCAGCGTCATGACGGATACGACTACGGCGCACACCGTGATGATCACGAAGAAGAAATTGCCGGTTTCCACAGCTTTGCTGAACGCTGCCTGATAAATGAGCCATTTGGAGGCAAATCCGTTGAAGGGCGGAATGCCGGAAATAGAGAACGCGCCGATCAGGAAGCAGATGGTGGTCTTCGGCATTTTTTTGCTGAGACCTCCCAGCCTGTCAAGATTTGTCGTGCCCGTCTCTTTCAGCACCGCGCCCGCGCACAGGAACAGCAGCCCTTTGAACAGGGTGTGGTTCATCGCGTGGAACAGACCGCCCGTGAGACCGAGTGCCGTTCCAAGGCTCACTGCCGTGATGACATAGCCGATCTGGGAAATACTGTGGAACGCGAGAAGTCTCTTGAAATCGTGCTGTGCCAGCGCCATCGTGACGCCGACGAACAT
>DBVZ01000006.1:0-1154 GCA_002308255.1 Lachnospiraceae bacterium UBA1251
GTATCTGATTATTTTGGAAGTATGGTGTTCGATGACCGCGTAATGCGGGCAAAACTTCCGGCGGATGTTTATCAGTCGCTGCGGAAGACGATCGATGAAAACGCCGACCTCGAGGTCAGAATTGCCGAAGCGGTCGCGACGGAGATGCGCGAGTGGGCGGTCGAGCGCGGCGCGACGCACTTTACGCACTGGTTCCAGCCTCTGACCGGCATCACGGCAGAGAAGCACGACAGCTTTATTACTCCGTCCCCGGACGGCGGCGTGATCATGGAGTTCAGCGGAAAAGAACTGATCAAAGGGGAACCGGACGCGTCCTCATTCCCGTCAGGCGGGCTGCGGGCGACCTTTGAGGCGAGGGGGTACACCGCGTGGGATCCGACGTCCTACGCATTTATTAAAGACCATACGCTCTGCATTCCGACCGCGTTCTGTTCCTACGCGGGCGACGCGCTCGACAAGAAGACCCCGCTCCTGCGCTCCATGCAGGCGCTGAACCGCGAGGCGAAGAGGGTTCTGAAGCTGTTCGGCAAGGATGTGAAAAACGTGCGGACCAGCGTGGGTCCCGAGCAGGAGTATTTCCTGATCGATAAGGAAATGTTCGAGAAACGGCCGGATCTCGTTTACACCGGGAGGACACTGTTCGGCGCGATGCCGCCGAAAGGACAGGAGCTCGATGATCACTATTTCGGCATGATCAAGCCGAGGGTCTCGGCGTTCATGGAGGATCTCAATGAGGAACTGTGGAAACTGGGGATCCTTGCAAAGACCGAGCACAACGAAGTCGCGCCGGCGCAGCATGAGCTGGCCCCGATCTATTCGACGACGAACGTCGCGACGGACAACAACCAGCTTACGATGGAGATCATGCAGAAAGTGGCCAGAAAGCACGGCATGGTCTGCCTCCTGCATGAAAAACCGTTTGCGGGCGTGAACGGATCCGGAAAACATAACAACTGGTCGATGGCGACCGATACCGGCGTCAACCTGCTGGCACCCGGCGATACACCGCATGAAAATGCCCAGTTCCTGCTGTTCCTGTGCGCGGTAATCCAGGCAGTGGATGATTATCAGGATCTGCTCCGCCTGTCGGTAGCGACAGCGGGAAATGACCACCGTCTCGGCGCAAATGAGGCGCCGCCGGCCATCATCTCGGT
>DBVZ01000006.1:1181-1306 GCA_002308255.1 Lachnospiraceae bacterium UBA1251
CTGACGGGGATCCTGGAAGCGATCAAAAATGACAAGCCTTATGAAGGTCAGGAAAAAGTCGTCCTGAAGCTCGGTGTTCACTCGCTGCCGAGATTTTCGAGGGACAACACGGACCGGAACCGCAC
>DBVZ01000006.1:1354-1916 GCA_002308255.1 Lachnospiraceae bacterium UBA1251
TGCTGCAACATCATGCTGAACGCTGCGGTAGCGGAAAGCCTGAAGCAGTACGCGGACTGCCTGGAAGGTGCGGAGGACTTCGAGGGAGCGCTGCATGACCTCATCAAAGACGTGATCACAAAGCACGAGAGGATCCTCTTCAACGGCAACGGCTACGGCGAGGAGTGGATCAAAGAGGCGACGGAAGTCCGGGGACTGTCCAACCTTAAAACGACTCCCGATGCCATGCCTCACCTTCTGGACGAGAAGAACAAAAAGATGCTGATCTCCCAGAAAGTCTTTACGGAGACCGAGCTTCAATCAAGATGCGAGATCATGCTGGAGAACTACTGCAAGACCGTCAACATCGAGGGCCTTACCATGGTCGACATGGTGAGAAAGAACTACCTGCCCGCGATCGAGGGATATCTGTACAGTCTCGCAAAAGCGACTTCCCTCATGAAGTCGGTCAGCGACAAAGTGAAATGCAATTACGAGATCAGTACGATGGTGCGGCTCTCGGAACTCACCGATACGATCCTCGAGAAAGTGGAAGCGCTGGAAGAGGAGCTTGAGAAGATCA
>DBVZ01000006.1:2011-2508 GCA_002308255.1 Lachnospiraceae bacterium UBA1251
TGCTGGCCGTTCCCGAGCTACGGAAAGCTTCTGTTCTCCGTATATTGACGGAGCAGCGGCAATTCTTCCGGGCGAAAGAGAATGGCGGTGACAGCTTCTTCCGGGTGAAAGGAAAAGACAATGGCAGCTTTTGAACGGGTAAAATCGGGAATACCGTCTCTCGACCGGGTGCTGGACAACATCCGGCTTGGGGACAATGTTGTCTGGAGGGTCTCCGATCTTGCGGAATTCCATCTGTTCCTGGATCCGTATCTTGAGCAGGCGGTCAGGGATCAGCGCAGGATCATCTACGTCCGTTTTGCGAGTCATCCGCCTCTTACGGAGGGAAACCCGGCGATCAAAACGGTCCCCATTGAATTGTCACACCGCTTTGAGACATTCACGGTGGAGATCCACAACCTGATCGCCGCGGAGGGAAAAGATGTTTTTTATGTATTTGACTGCCTCTCGGAGCTGCAGACCGCGTGGGCGACGGACCTTATGATGGGCAACTTTTT
>DBVZ01000073.1:0-455 GCA_002308255.1 Lachnospiraceae bacterium UBA1251
CTTCCTGAGAAAGATCGTCAAAGGCGGCGCCGATAAGAGCTACGGGATCCAGGCGGCGAGGCTGGCAGGGGTTCCGGAAGCGGTCTTAAGCCGCGCGAGACAGATCGTGGAGCAGCTCTCGGACGCGGATATCACGGAAGCGGTCCGTACCGTCACGGGAAAAAAAGGCGGCAGAAAAAAGAGCATTCACTACGACGACGTGGATCTGCAGCAGATGACATTTTTCGACGCCGCGACGGATGAAGATGTTCTTAANNGAGCTGGGCGAGATCGATATCAGCAATCTGACGCCTGTGGAGTCTCTCAACGTCCTTTACAAACTGCAGAACAAGATAAAAAACCGCTGGAGAGGATAACAGGATTTTCGGTATGGGAAAGATCCATCTTCTGGACAACAGTGTCATCGATAAGATCGCAGCCGGGGAAGCCGTGGAAAGACCGGCTTCGGTTGCCAA
>DBVZ01000073.1:519-3797 GCA_002308255.1 Lachnospiraceae bacterium UBA1251
GACGGATAACGGCGGGGGCATCGCGCCGGAGGACGTGAGGACCGCGTTCCTTCGTCACGCGACGAGCAAGATCGAGACGGAAAAAGATCTCGAGACGATCGGATCCCTCGGATTCCGCGGAGAAGCGCTTGCCAGCATCGCCGCGGTGAGCCGTGTGGAACTCATCACGAAACGGCCGGAAGATATGTCCGGGACACGTTTTGTGGTCGAAGGCGGCGTTGAAAAGGGATTTTTCGAAGTAGGAGCACCGGACGGAACGACGTTTGTCGTGAGAGATCTTTTTTACAATACCCCCGCCAGGCAGAAATTCCTGAAGACCGCAATGACGGAAGCTTCCCGGATCGCCTCGTTTATGGAACAGCTCGCGCTCTCGAATCCGGATATCGCATTTACGTTCATTGTGAACGGGCAGCTGAAAATGCAGACGCCGGGAAACGGGTCGCTGAAAGACGTCATTTACAGAATTTACGGGAGATCCGTCGTACAGGAACTGCTGGAAGTGAACGTCTCAGGAGACAGCATCCGGATCGGCGGCTGGATCGCGAAGCCGGCCGTCTTCCGCAGTTCCCGCAATTATGAGAACTACTACATCAACGGCCGATACGTAAAGAGCAGCATGATCGCGAAAGCCATCGAGGACGGCTACGGCACGATGCTCATGCAGCACTGCTATCCGTTTACCTGTCTTAGCGTTGAAGTGCCCGCGGATGAAGTGGATGTCAATGTCCATCCCCAGAAAATGGAAGTTCGTTTCAGCGAGGAGCAGCGGATCTATGACGCGGTCCGGGATGCGGTGCGCGAGACGCTGCGAAAGAGCGTGATGATCGTTCCTGCCGTGATCGGGAAACCGGAGAAAGAGACGAAAACGGCAGGGGAGCGGAAAGAAGAGCGGAAAACGGCGCCGGAACCGTTCGAGGTGAATTACAGAGCGAAAACCGGGACTTCAGCCGTACGGGAAGATCAGAAAACATATGATTTCCCGTCTTATACCGGGCCGGAAAAAGAAAAGGATCTCCCGGCTGCGGGAAAACTCCTTCGGGAATCGGTACCGGAGCAGCAGGTCCTGTCCTTTCTGAGTCCGGAGACCATGAAAAAGCGCAGGATCATTGGACAGGCTTTTTCCACATACTGGATCATCGAATACGGTGACGAGCTTCTTTTTATCGATCAGCACGCCGCTCATGAAAAAGTGCTCTACGAGCGTCTGATGAAGCAGTACAGGGAACAGAAGATCCTGTCGCAGCCGCTTCTTGTTCCCGCAGTGATCACCGCGGACGCCTCGGACAGAATGCTTCTTGAGAAATACGAAGACGCCTTTGCGGCACTCGGATTTGAGATGGAGGCGTTCGGTGACGCCGAATTTAAGATCAGCGCCGTCCCCTACAATCTGAGCGGCGCCGACGTGAAGCAGCTGTTCCGTGAGATCCTGAGCGCGGTGGAACAGAATAAGAAAGTGAGCGAACTGCCGTCCTATGTGCACGAGATCGCGACGGAAGCCTGCAAGGCTGCGGTAAAGGGCGGCGGAGAACTGTCGGTACAGGAAGCGGAAGCGCTTATAGAGGAACTGATGGGATGTGAAGACCCCTATCACTGCCCGCACGGACGTCCGACGGTCATCTCCATGACAAGGCGTGAGTTTGAAAAGAAATTCAAGAGGATCGTGTGATCCGCAGGAAAGTAAAATGACAGCCCGAAATCAGCCAGAACAGAAAATCCCCCTGATCGTGATCGAGGGGCCCACCTCCGCCGGAAAATCGGAGGTCGCCGTCCTTGTCGCCGAAAGAATCGGCGGGGAGATCATTTCCGCAGACTCGATGCAGGTCTACCGGGGGATGGATATCGGCACGGGAAAGATCAGACCGGAGGAGATGAACGGGATCCCCCATTACCTTCTCGATATCGCCGATCCGGAAGACGCCTTTGATCTGGCCCGTTTCAAAAATCTTGCAAAAGAAGCAATCCTGCGGGTCCGGAAAAACGGACATATTCCGGTTCTGTGCGGAGGCACCGGATTTTATATTCAGGCTGTGGTGAAGGATATCGATTTTTCTTCCGCGTCTCCGTCCCCTGCTTATCGGGAAGAGCTGGAAAATTATGCCGAAGAACACGGAAATGAAGCGCTTCACGGGATCCTTGCTGAAAAAGATCCCGACGCGGCTGCCGCGATCCACCCCAACAACCGGAAGAGGGTGATCCGGGCTCTGGAATTTCTGCGCGAGACGGGGGGAAAGATCTCCGAAAAAAACAGAAATGACAAAGAGCAGCCTTCTCCTTACGACGCGATGATCTTCTTTATTGATATGGACCGGGCGGATCTTTACGGAAAGATCGAAAAGAGAGTGGATCTCATGCTGGAGGAAGGCCTCGTGAATGAGGTGCGTGCCCTGAGGGAGAGAGGACTGACAAAAAAAGATGTCGCCATGCAGGGACTCGGCTATAAAGAGATTCTTTCTTATCTGGACGGAGAGATCCCTTACGAGGAAGCGGTCCGCGTTCTCAAAAGAGATACGCGGCATTTCGCGAAGCGGCAGCTTACGTGGTTCAGGCATGACCGGGAAGCGGTGCGGATCGCCAGGGAAGAGTACGGCAATGATCCCGTTAAGATCGCGGAAGCCATTATCAGAATAATTCGGGAAAGAACAGACTATGTATCAGGCATTCGGAATTGATAAAGAAATTGTGTCCTACGGGACGGCAATAGAAAAGAAACTGAAAAGCAGATTTGAAGCGATCGACGCGGCAGCGGAATACAATCAGCTGAAAGTGCTGCACGCGATGCAGGAATGCAGGGTCTCTGAGGCCTGTCTTTCGGGAACGACCGGGTACGGCTACAACGATATCGGGCGGGAGACTCTGGAGGCTGTCTATGCGAAGGTGTTCGGAGCCGGGGACGCGCTCGTGCGTCCTCAGATCGCCTGCGGCACGCACGCGCTCGCCGCGGCGCTGTCCGGAAACCTGAGGCCGGGCGAGGAACTGATCTATATTTCCGGAGGTCCCTACGACACACTGGAGGAAGTGATCGGAATCCGTCCTTCCAGAGGATCGCTCGCGGAATACGGGGTTGTTTACAAACAGGTCGATCTTCTGAAAGACGGTTCGTTTGATTTTGAGGGGATCCGGAGGGCGATCACGCCGAAAACGAAGATCTGCGCGATCCAGCGCTCGAAGGGATATCAGACCAGGCGTACGCTCTCCGTCGAAGAGATCGGCAGAGCGGTGGAATGCGTGAAAAGCGTAAGGAAAGATATCATCGTCATGGTGGACAACTGCTACGGGGA
>DBVZ01000073.1:3828-4256 GCA_002308255.1 Lachnospiraceae bacterium UBA1251
CTGATCAAGAATCCCGGAGGCGGACTGGCTCCGACAGGAGGTTATATCGCAGGTACCGAAGAATGTGTCGAAAATGCCGCCGTCCGGCTCACGGCACCTGGCCTCGGCAAAGAAGTGGGCGCTACGCTGTCCGCAAATGCTTCCTTCTTCCAGGGCTTTTTCCTCGGCCCCTCAGTCACTGCGTCCGCGCTGAAAGGAGCCGTGTTTGCCGCCAATGTATACGAAAATCTCGGATATCCGTGCGTACCGGACAAAGACGAGGACCGGTACGATATCATTCAGGCCGTGACTCTCGGGTCGGCGGAGGGAGTCGAGGCGTTCTGCAGAGGAATCCAGAAAGCGGCCCCGGTGGACAGTTTTGTGACTCCCGAGCCCTGGAATATGCCGGGATATGACAGTAAGGTGATCATGGCCGCCGGCGCCTTTGT
>DBVZ01000073.1:4276-19718 GCA_002308255.1 Lachnospiraceae bacterium UBA1251
ATCCGCCCGCCCTACGCGGTCTACTTTCAGGGCGGTCTCACCTGGCCTTCCGCGAAACTCGGCATTCTTCTGACTTTGCAGGAAATGAAAAATGCCGGTCTTCTCAGATCGGAGGATCTATGCGTAAAGTGATCGTGATCGGCGGCGGCGCCTCCGGNNGGCTGCCGCATGTGCGGAAAACGGCGCCGAGGTTTCCGTGCTGGAGGCATCCAGAAAGCCGGGCAGAAAAATCACGCTGTCCGGAAACGGAAGGTGTAATCTGAGCAATACCGCATTTCCGGACGGAATGTATCACGGAAGCGATCCGGCTTTTGCCGCTGATCTTCTTAAGGAGAAGAAACAGGATCTTTATTCTTTTTTCAGAAGCTGCGGCATCGTGACGAGAATCGTGGGAACCGGTGTCTATCCGTACAGCGAAGAAGCACTGTCCGTTCTCGAGAATATTCTTTCCCGCACGGAGGCGCTCGGGGTCCGGATCCGAAACAACACGCCTTGTGTGGGGATCCGGAAGACCGCATCCGGATGGGAAGCGGATACCGGACAATGGAAATATGAAGCGGACCGGATCATTCTGGCGGGCGGATCACCCGCTTCTGCTGAACATGGAAAGGAATCCGTCAACACGTATGCGCTCGCCTCTTCCTGCGGTCATACCGTGAAAGAACCTCTGCCCGCGCTGGTGCCTGTTGTTCTTCAGGGAAATGTTTTTCCGAAATGGGCCGGCGCCCGTGCAAGAGGAAAGATCACGCTTCTGGCTGACGGAGAAAAAAAGCTCTGCTCGGAGGGACAGATCCAGTTCACGAAATACGGGATCTCCGGAATCCCCGTAATGGATCTTTCCGGAACGGCAGCGCGCCTGCTCAGGGAGGGAAAGAACGTACGGTTCTCCATGGATCTCATGCCGGAATATGAAGACCGCGAAGTCGCCGCCCTGTTAAAGGAACGCCGCCTTTTCGGAAAAGGGATCCTTCCGGAGAAAACAGCTTCCGTTCTGAAAGAGGTTCCTTTTGTGACGGAGGATCCGGAGATCCTCGCGGGAAGGATAAAAGGGTCTGTCTGGGAAGTCGAAAAAGTACGGCCGATGAGCGAGGCGCAGTGCGCTTCCGGCGGCGTCCCGGTGCAGGAGATCCGTAAGGAGACAATGGAGTCAAGATTTGAACACGGACTGTATCTTTGCGGGGAAATGCTTGACATCGACGGAATCTGCGGAGGGTATAATCTTTCTTTCGCTTTTTTAACGGGCATTCTGGCCGGAAGGAGCGCCGCGCATGATTAAGATCGAAGGAATAGCGCTGCCGGTCGGCGCCGGGGAAGACGAACTGCGCAGGAAAGCCGCGGATCTGCTCCGTGTACGCGGAGATGAGATCCGGAACATGGAGATCCTGAAGCGGTCCCTCGACGCGAGAAAAAAACCGGATCTGAAATATGTTTACAGCCTCTCCTGTGAGGTGCGGAAGGAAAACAGCGTTCTGCGGCGCGCCGGAAACAGGGGAGTCTCCCTTTTTTGCGAGCCTGCCTATGTATTTCCGGAAGTCCGTGCTCCGGAACACGGGATGAGGCCCGTGATCGCCGGATCCGGTCCTGCCGGACTGTTCAGCGCCCTGCTTCTTTCGGAGAGAGGATTCCGGCCGGTCATTCTGGAAAGAGGAGACGACGTCGACACGAGACAGAAAAAAGTAGAGTCTTTCTGGAACGGAGGCGCGCTTGATCCGGACTCCAACGTACAGTTCGGAGAGGGCGGGGCGGGAACGTTTTCTGACGGCAAGCTCAATACCATGACCCGTGACCCGAAGGGCAGAGGGCGCTTTGTTCTGGAACAGTTCGTCCGGTTCGGAGCTTCCCCGGAGATCCTTTATGACGCAAAGCCGCATATCGGGACGGACCGCCTCCGCATGATCGTAAAAAACATGAGAAAGGCTGTCACGGACTGCGGAGGGGAATTCCGTTTCCGCAGTACGCTGACGGATCTGATCATCAAGGACGGCCGTCTTGCTGCCGTCGAGATCAACGGAAAAGAAAGGCTTGAAGCGGAGCGCCTGATCCTTGCGGTGGGGCACAGCGCGAGAGACACTTATGAGATGCTGCTCGGAAGAGGGATCGCCATGACGCAGAAGGCATTTGCGGTGGGATTCCGCGTGCAGCATCCGCAGAGCATGATCGACCTCAGTCAGTACGGACGGGAAAGGGGAAACGATCTGCCTCCGGCATCCTATAAGCTGACGGCGCGGAGCACTTCCGGAAGAGGCGTCTATACGTTCTGCATGTGCCCGGGAGGATATGTCGTAAATGCTTCCTCGGAAGAGGGCAGGCTTGCGGTCAACGGAATGAGCTATCAGAACAGAGACGGCATAAATGCGAACAGCGCCGTCATCGTGACCGTCGGGCCGGAAGATTTCGCACCGTATGCACGCAAAGAGGACGATATTCTGGCAGGAGCCGCTTTTCAGAGAATTCTTGAAGAAAAGGCCTTCCGGACAGCGGGAGGAGTGCTGCCCGTTCAGATGTGGGAAGATTACCGGAACGCAAGAGCGAGCGTATCTTTCGGAGATGTGCAGCCGGCGGTCAAAGGTCTTTACGCCGCAGGCGATCTCAGCGGACTGTTTGACGGGGAGATCAGGGAAGCGTTTTCGGAAGGCATCACGGCTTTCGGCAGAAAGCTTCGCGGGTTCGACCGTCTGGACATGCTGATCTGCGGGGTGGAATCGAGAACTTCCTCCCCTGTCAGGATCCTCAGGGACGAAAATCTTGAGGCCTCCGTCAAAGGCATTATCCCCTGCGGAGAAGGCGCCGGATACGCCGGCGGGATCACTTCCGCGGCTGTAGACGGGATTCGCGCGGCGGAGGCTGTCTCTTACGGATCTGCCGCGGCAGGACGGTAATACGGATGCCCGAATCCCGGAGGGGAAGGGCTCTCTTATTTACAGCGGGCCCGAATTGTGTTATTTTTAAAAGTACTCATCGGGAAATGAGAGAAAAGACAGGAGGCACGTCCCTTTCAGGAGGTGTCTTTTGAAGAAGAAAGTTCAGGGTCGGACAGCGTACCGCGCAAGGCCGTATGAGAGATGCTTCGCGTACGGAGCCGGCGTGCTGACGGACGAGGAGCTGCTTGCCGTGATCTTCCGCACCGGGACAAACGGCTGCGACGCCGTGGCTCTTGCGGAAATGGTCCTGCAGTCTGCCGGAGAGGAAACAGGTCTTTCCGGACTAAATGCCATGACCGTGCAGGAACTGATGCAGATTCCCGGGATCGGACGCGTCAAGGCAGTCCAGGTACGGGCGGTTTGCGAGCTTGCAAGAAGGATGTCGCTGCGTTCCGTCAAAGAAGGAGAGATTTTCGACAGCGCCGGAAAAGTCGCGGACCATTATATGGAAACCCTGCGTCACCGGGAGACGGAAGCCGTGTTTCTGCTTATGCTGGATACGCGTCTGCGCCTTATCCGGGAGGAAGAGATCAGCACCGGTACGGTCTGCAGTTCCGCGGTTTCGGTAAGAGAGCTGTTTATCCGGGCACTGCGGCACAAAGCCGTCCGGATCATCCTCGTACACAACCATCCGAGCGGGGATCCGGAGCCGAGCGGCGCGGATCAGGAACTGACGCTGCAGGCATACCGCGCGGGGATGCTGATCGGCATCACGCTGGCTGACCATATCATTATAGGGGATCATCGTTACTACAGCTTTCTTGAAGACCGTTTCTTCGAGAGGGCAGTGATTTGAAAAATGCTGAATCAGACGGTCTACGGCGTCGATTTCGGTTCGGACGCCGCTAAAATCTATTCGCTGAGAAAAGACAGGATCACGTCCGAAAAAAACATGATCGCCGTCAAGGACGGAGAGCAGGTCATCGCGGTGGGAAACCAGGCCTATGAGATGCTGGAAAAGAACCCGCCGGAGATTGACGTGAGCACTCCCGTGGAAGACGGGATGATCTCGGACGCGGACAGAGGCGGATTTGTTCTTGATAAACTTCTCATGCGGGCAGAAGCAGGCAGGGGGATCAACCCGATCCTCTATTTTTCCGCGCCTCTCAATATGTCCCGGATCGAGAGAAAGGCTTTCTGTGAGATCGGTCTCATAGCAGGGTTCCGCGAAAACCGGATTTTCCTGGTGGACCAGCCGCTCTGCGACGCACTCTCGCTCGGTATTCCGATCCAGAGGACAAAAGGTTCCATGATCGTCAATGTCGGAGCGCAGCATACCGTGATCTCCGTGATCGCGGGCGGACAGGTCATTCTCAGCGAGAGAGTCCTGACCGGCGGAAAAAGGATCGACGAAGCAATCTGCGATACGGTCCGCAGAAAAACAAATGTTCTGATCGGCACCAGAACAGCCGGAAGGGTCAAGCATGCGATCGCCGACTGTTATGAGAGCGACGACGCGAGAAGAATGTTTGGGATGGATACTCTTTCCGGCGTGCCCGGAGAAGTTGTCGTGACCGCGGACCTTGTCAGGGAGGCCATGCTTTCCGAGCTGGAGAAAGCAGCCGCAGGGACAAAAAGGATCCTCACAAGGATCCCGCCCCAGATCGCCGGCTATATCCGGGCAGAGGGCATTTATCTGACGGGAGGAACCGCGAGGGTCGCCCATATCGCGGACTATTTTAAAGAATACTGCGGCGCCGCGATCAATCTTTCCAAGGCTTATGAATACGAGACCATCAACGGCATACGTGAGATAGCCGGTCATAAAGCGCTGCAGAAAATGGCATATACGACAGGAAACGAAAAATGAAGAAATTCAGTCTGAAAGACAGACATATCCTGCTGGCACTCATCGTGATGTGCCTCGGGTTCATCATCATATCGATGTCCGTCCAGAAAGCTTCGCTGACACTGCGGAGCGGTGCTTCGCGTGTCATGGTCCCGCTTCAGAACGGGATCAATATCATCGGATCCAAATGCACAAAGATCATGGACGGATTCCGTTCTGCTGAAAAACTTGCGGAGGAGAACCGGGAGCTGAAAGCGGAGATCGAGGAACTGAAACTCGATATGGCACGGTTTGAGCAGCAGTCCGAGGAGCTCGCGCGGCTGGAAACGCTCCTCAGTCTCGGCGAAGAATATCCCGACTACGAGAAGGTCGCGGCCGTCGTGATCGCAAAAGATCCCGGAAACTGGTACAGCCGTTTTATTATCAATAAAGGATCGGCAGACGGGATCAAAGTCGATATGAACGTGCTCGCGAACGGCGCGCTGTTCGGGATCGTGACCGAGACCGGCAAAAACTGGGCTGCCGTGCGCTCCATTATCGATGACGAGAGCAATATCAGCGCCATGCTGGAATCCAATGCGGCAACCTGCACCGTGACCGGAAGCCTGCTTGACATGAACAACGGCACGATCAGTTTTTACGGCCTTCGGGATACGGAGAATGCCGCGCACGCGGGCGACAGGATCGTGACATCCAATATCAGCGAAAAATATCTGCCGGGACTCCTGGTGGGCACGATCGATACCGTTACGCAGGACGCCAATAACCTGACAAGGTCCGGGAAGATCGTTCCTGCGGCCAATTTTGAAAAACTCCGGGAAGTCCTCGTGATTCTGGAACTGAAGCAGACGAAGGAAGAAGAAGAGTGAAACACGGCATTTTCTACGGCATACTGATCATTATCTGTTACGTTCTGCAAACGACGCTGTTTATAAGAGGCGGCATTGTTTCCGCTGTGCCGAATCTTCTCCTGATCGTGACGGTATCGGCAGGTCTTCTGCACGGAAACCGCTTCGGAATGGCAGTCGGGGCTGTCAGCGGCCTCGCCCTGGACCTGTTCCAGGGGAGGATGTTCGGCTTTTACGCGCTGCTCCTGCTCCTTGCCGGATACGCTGCCGGCTTTTTCTGGAAAGTCTATTTTGAAAAAGCGGCGCGTGTTCCCGCCCTGATCGTGCTCGGAGCGGACCTCGCGTGCGGATTTATTATCTATGTTGTGAAATTCTTTTTACGGGGCAGGATCCGGTTTGCGGGATATCTGACCCGCGTCATGATCCCGGAGGCGGTGTGCACAGCAGTATTCGCTCTGCTCCTCTACCGTCTGATCCTGTTTGCGGAGACAAAAATCATTACTGAGGAAAAAAGAGGCAGACGCAGAACTTGGCTAAGAGACTGAAAACAAAGAAAAAGAAGACGACCGGAAGCGGGAGGATCATTGTTCTCGCCGTTTTTTTCGCGATGCTTTCGACGATCCTCATATACCGCCTCTACCGTCTGCAGATCATAGACGGTGAAAGCTACCGGAACAACTTTATTATCCGTACGACGAAGACGAGAAGCATCGCGAGCACACGCGGCAATATTTACGACCGGTACGGAAATCTTCTTGCGTATAACGAGCTTTCCTATTCCCTGACCATCGAGGACAGCGGCACATATCCCACCAAGAGGGAAAGAGCGCTCTCCCTCAATGAAGAAGCCTACCGGATCTACAGCATTCTCAAAAAATACGACAATGACATCAGCCAGACGTTCCATGTGGAAGTCGACAGCCGCGGCAATTACGTCTATGACGTGGAAGGCCGGAGCCTGGACCGCTTCCGGGCCGACGTCTTTGGTCACGCATACATCGATGATCTGACGGACACGGAAAGAATCGCGGATGCCGAGACCATGATGAACTATCTGATCAGCGAGAAAGGATATTCCATTATCAACGGCAAGGAACCGTACACCGATAAGGAATATGAAGCACATCCCTACCTTCCGAAGGAAATGACGAAGGAGGAAATGCTTGCGGTCGTGAAGATCCGTTATGCACTGTTTACGACCAGCTTCCAGAAGTATCTGCCTGTCACTATCGCCAAAGAACTTTCGGATGAGCTTATGGCGGAACTGACGGAGAACAAGGATACGCTGACCGGCATCTCCATCGTGGAGGATACAAAGAGGGTCTATACCGATGCGGAGTATTTCGCGCCCCTGATCGGCTATACAGGGACGATCTCTTCCGAGGAACTTGCGGAACTGCAGCAGGAAAATCCGGAATATACGAATAATTCCATCGTCGGCAAAGCCGGGATCGAAAAGGTCATGGAGACGACTCTTCAGGGAAGCAGCGGCTCCGAAAAAGTATCTGTCGACAACGTCGGCCGCGTCCTCGCGATCGATGAAGAGGGCAGAAGAGATCCGATCGCCGGAAATGATGTCTACCTCACGATCGATCCGTTTTTGCAGAAAGCGGTATACCGCATCCTGGAACAGCGTATTGCCGGTATCGTTGCCAGCAACATCATTGATGCCAGGACCGTGGAGGAGACGGATTCGGACGATACGGAGCTGATCCGTATCCCGAGCTATGAGGTTTATTTCGCGCTGTTCAACAATTCCATCATCGATTTCCATCATTTTACGGAAATCGATGCGTCCGATGAGGAAAGGGCCGTAGCCCGGGAATTCAATACCAAGCAGCGCGAGATATTTGCGGAGATCAACCGGCAGCTGACGACGGACAGCCCGACGATCTATTCCGAACTCAGCAGCGAGATGAAGGAATACCAGAGCTATATCGTCAATGACCTCCTTCTCGAAAAGACGGGGATCCTTGACAATACTGCGCTCGACCGGACGGATGAAGTCTACCTCGCCTGGTCGAGAGACGAGAGGATCAGTCTGCAGGAATTCCTCACTTACGCCGCGTCTCAGAACTGGTTCAACATCTCCGAGATCGCGCCGGAGGACAATTATATCGATTCCTCGCAGATCTACGAGGAACTGTCGCAGTACATCATCAATTATCTGTCGACGGACGATTCCTTCAGCAAGCTGCTCTATAAGCATCTGATCTTTAATGACCGCGTATCCGGAAAACAGGTTCTCACCATTCTCTATGACCAGGGCGTACTGAACAAAGAAGACGGCATTTACGACGCGTTCATGAGGGGCAGGATCTCGACATTCGACACGCTGATGGAAAAGATCATGAATCTTGACATCAAGCCGTCCATGCTGGCGCTCGATCCCTGTTCCGGCTCCGCCGTCGTCATCGATCCGAGAAACGGTGAGCTGCTTGCTCTGGTGACGTATCCGGGATATGACAACAACCGGCTCGCGAACCAGATGGATGTGGAATACTACAAGAAACTTGCCAATGACCTTTCGAGGCCGTTTTACAACAAGGCCACCCAGGCGCGTACGGCACCGGGATCGACTTTCAAGCTGGTTACGACCGCAGCCGGCATGTCGGAAGGCGTTGTCGGCAGAGATACCGAATTTGACTGCCAGGGTATTTTCGATCTGACAGAAACACCGCTGCGCTGCTGGTATCATTCCGGACACGGGCGTCTGAATCTGCCGGAGGCGATCGAGAATTCCTGCAACGTCTATTTCTGTAATGTTTCTTACAAGATGGGGATCAACGAGGAAGGAAACTGGTCCGACTCGCTGGCTTTGTCCAAACTGCAGTCCTATGCGGCGATGTTCGATTTCGACAAGGAGACGGGGATCGAGATCCCGGAGGCTTCTCCGAAGATCTCGGATCTGTCGGCGATCCAGTCCTCGATCGGACAGGGGACGCATGCTTATACGACCACGCAGATCGCCCGATACGCCGCGACGCTTGCAAACGGAGGAACCAGCTACCGGCTGACGCTGTTTGATAAAGTGACCGACGCGAAAGGAAATCTGATCAAGGATTATGCGCCGTCGATCCAGAGCAGGATCGCGCTGTCGGAAGATACGTGGAATGTGATTCACAGCGGCATGCAGGCGGTGGTAAACGCCAAGAAAGAATATAACGACATGCCGATCCAGGTCGCCGGAAAGACGGGAACCGCGCAGGAATCCAAATCGAGACCGTCGCACGCCCTGTTTATCTGCTATGCGCCGGCGGATGATCCGGAGATCGCCATGTGTGTCCGTATCAGCAACGGATATTCTTCGACGAACTGCATCATTACGGCGAAAGATATCCTGCAGTATTATTTTGATCTTGTCGATGATGAAGAAATTCTGACCGGAAAAGCGATGACGAACAATATTTCCAACGTTTCGGTCGACTGAGGTAATATGCTGCACCGTTATAATTTCAGAGATTACAATTACAGACTTGTTTTATGGCTGCTTGCCCTGACAACGATGGGAGTGCTGCTTGTAAGCAGTGCGTCTCCCTCTCTGCGCACGCGTCAGTTCGCAGGCGTCGTTCTGGGGTTCACGGTGATGGTCATCGTATCCCTGTTCGATTACTCCTGGGTCCTGAACTTTCAATGGATCATTTACGGCTTCAACCTGCTGCTTCTTGCCGGCGTGGTCGTTTACGGACGCGCTGCGAAGNNCGCCACCCGATGGATCCAGATCGGCGGCTTCCGTTTTCAGCCCGTGGAGCTTTCCAAGATCCTTCTGATCCTGTTTTTCGGCAAATTTTTCCATGATCACCAGAACGATCTGAACAAACCGAAAACGATCCTGCAGTCGATCGTGCTGATCGGTATTCCGCTCGGCCTGATCTTCATGCAGCCGGATCTGAAGAATACGATCACGGTCTTTATGATCTTCGCACTGATGTACTTTGCTGCCGGACTCAGCTACAAATTTATTGCTGCCGTAGTAGCGATCATTATCCCTCTTGCCGTGGGATTCATGCTGATCGTCATCCAGCCGGACCAGCCTTTCTTAAAAGACTATCAGCGCGACCGCATCATGACATTCCTGTATCCGGACAATGAGGAGTACACGGAAGATACCGTCCAGCAGAGGAACTCCATCACGGCGATCGGTTCCGGCGAACTGAGCGGGAAAGGCCTGAACAATTCGGAAGTCGATTCGGTCATCAAGGGAAAGTTTGTCTCCGAAAGCCACAACGACTTTATTTTCGCGGTGGTGGGAGAAGAACTGGGATTTCTCGGAAGCGCAGGGATCATTCTGCTCCTTCTGCTTGTATCATACGAGTGCCTTCTCATGAGCGCAAAGGCGAAGGATCTTGCCGGAAGGGTCATATGCTGCGGCACGGGGGGAATCGTCGCCTTGCAAAGTTTCCTCAACATCAGTGTCGCGACCGGGATCCTTCCCAATACCGGAACACCGCTGCCCTTTATCAGTTACGGCCTTACATCTCTGGTAAGCCTGTTTATCGGAATGGGATTCGTACTGAATATCGGCATGCAGAACCGGATCCGCCTCGGAGGTCTGACGGATGAATAAACAGACAAGACACAGGTATATGCTTCTGTTCCTCAGTGCCATCGCGCTTTTGCTGGCCTGTGTGATCGTTGTGCTCCTGATCATCCGGGCACAGCAGAAAGTGGATATCTCGGTGCGCTATGAGGATCTGAATCTCGGCTACGGTCAGGCTGCGCAGACAGTCATCTATACCGATGCGGCTTTCGCGAGCGGTCTTTGCATCGGCGGAAACGACGTCGGCAACGCGGAGATCTCCCTTCCTTCCGGAGAACATGCCGGTCTCTTTTCGCTGGAGGATGCGGAAGTGCTCTATGCGAAAGGCATGCATGACAGGATCTTCCCGGCATCCATCACCAAGGTCATGACCGCGATCGTCGCCTTTAAGTACGGGAATATGAACGATACGGTCACCATCAACTGGAGGGATCTGGAACTGGAAGCCGGATCGCAGGTGGCCGGTCTTCAGATCGGTGACCGCGTATCCATGCAGGATCTCATGCACGGCGTTCTTGTGCATTCGGGAAATGACGCCGCCATGGCAGTCGCGCGGCATGTGGCCGGCAACGTAGAAACTTTTGTCGAGATGATGAACGCGGAAGCCACGGAGATCGGTGCCACGGCAACCCATTTCACGTCTCCGACAGGACTTCACGATGAACAGAATTATACGACGGTCTATGATATTTACCTCATGATGAATGAGGCGATCAAGTATTCGGAATTTGTCGACATGGTGCAGATCCCTGTCTATGACCTCAAATGTGTCGACAAGAAAGACAAGGAAAGACATATCACGCTGGATTCCACGGACCATTATCTGACCGGCGAGACGAAAGCGCCGAAAGATGTTTCCGTGCTCGGCGGCAAGACCGGAACGACGGCCNNGGCCGCGGCGGGCAACTGCCTGGCTGCCGTAGCGCAGAATGCGTTCGGACAGCCGTTTATAGCCATCATCATGGGCGCCGCGGATAAAGAATCTTTGTACCGGGATATGAATATTTTGCTCTCTCAGATAAATTCATAGCCTGTTTATTGTTTTTTGAAATCTTATCCCGTATAATGAATTTACGGCAGACAGCCGAAGGAGGACGCGAGCTATGCTTCATTTGATCATTGGCGAAAAAGGAAAAGGCAAGACCAAAGTAATTCATGAAATGGCCAATACGGCCGTGACGGAAGCAAAGGGAAGCATCGTATATCTGGACAGAAATTCAAAACATATGTACGATCTCAGCAACCGGATCCGTCTGATCGATGTTTCCAGATATCCGATCAAAAACAGTGATGAGTTTATCGGATTCATCTGCGGCATCATTTCACAGGATCATGACATTGAAAAGCTTTATCTTGACGGATTCCTTGACTGCGCCAAAATCACCGCCGGCAACGCGGAGAACGCTCTGATGCAGCTCAACGCCATCGGGGAGATGTTCGGCATCGATATCAACATAAGTTTTTCGGCAGGCGCCGACGCACTCAGCGAGGAGCTGCGAAAACGCATTCTGGTCGAACTTTAAAGTGCGGTCCGGACGCAAAAACCAGAAATAAGGAAGGGCTGCCGCGCGGCATGAAGCGGCAGTCCTTTTCATAGGAATACCGAAAACCTCCGGCATACGGGAACGCAGTTTTCAGCAGGCTGAGCCGGACAGAGGACAGTGGATTTGGCAGACCGAAATGAGATCAACAGGAAAATACGGGCCGGTGCGGCACAGCGGACGGCACACAGAGTGTTCTCCCTCAATGTGGGAACAGTGGTTTTCTGCGCCATTCTCCTGTACATCCTCGTGAGTCTGATCGTATTCCTGACCAAGAACCATATTTCCTATTATCAGGTCACTTCCGGGCCTCTCTCCAGAAATACGACCTATACGGGACTTGCCCTCCGGAGCGAACAGATCATCACGACGGATACGTCGGGTTATGTGACTTATTACGCACAGGGAAATACCAGGATCCGGAAGTCGGGAATGCTGTTCGGCATCGGACCCCAAAGGAGCGGAGAAGAGGGCGAAGGCATCTCCGAACTTGCAAAGAAGAGCGTCTATGAGACGATCCGCAATTTTTCGCTGAACTACGAGAGTAATGATTACAGCGACGTGTACTCCCTGAAATATGACGTGACCGGGAAAATCGTTTCGGATACGCCGATCCTTTCGGATGAGATGCAGATCCAGACGCTGCGCTCACAGGGGACGTATACTCTCGGCACCGAGACGATCACCGCTTCTCCGAGAGACGGGATCGTCGTCTATTCCCTGGACGGCTACGAATCGTATGAGGCGGAGAATATAACCCCGGAAGACTTTGACAAGAAAAACTACCGGCAGACGGATCTGCGGACGGGGGAAAAGATGTCTGCCGGGGATGCTGTCTGCAAGCTGATCGACAGCGAGCAGTGGTCTTTGGTAATTCCCCTGACTTCCCTGCAGATCGTAAGGCTCGACGGCATTTCCAGGATCCGGGTGAAATTCCTGAAGGACAACGTGACCCAGATGGCCTCTCTGACGATCCTGCCGCTGGAAGACGGGTCCTATTACGGAAAGCTTGACTTTACGGAGGGAATGATCCGGTATGTGGGAGACCGGTATGTGGATATCGAACTTGTCACCAATACGCAGACCGGACTCAAGATCCCGATCTCTTCGATCGTTTCAAAAGAGTTTTATACCATTCCCGAAAGCTTTGCTACGGAGAGCAGCGAGGACGGGGATACCACCATCGGGTTCATGAAAGAGGTCCGCAAAAGCGACGGCACGGTCACTTCGGAATTCGTTTCCACGACCCTCTATGAGCACAAAGACGGAAAATACTATATCGACAGCACGGATTTCCAGTCCGGAGACGTGATCGTCACGCGGACATCCGACAGTGAACGGTATATCGTAAGATATACGGACACTCTGGAAGGCGTATACTGTACAAACAAGGGATATGCGGTCTTCCGGAAGATCGTCATCCTCGACAAGAATGAAGAATACTGCATTGTCAAGGCGGGAACAAGATACGGGATATCCCAGTTCGACTACATCGTGCTCAATTCCGATGAAGTAAAGGAAGAACAGATCATCGCCAGAAAATCCTGAAGGGAGAACCACAGAACCTATGATCGCAGCAAATAATGTGACATACCGCGTCGGAAAAAAGGCGCTTTTTGAAGACGTCAATATCAAATTTACGGAGGGAAACTGCTACGGCCTCATCGGCGCCAACGGAGCGGGAAAATCGACGTTTCTGAAGATCCTCGACGGACAGCTGGAGACGACGAAGGGGACGATCACGGTGAGCGCGGGAGACCGGATCTCTTTCCTGGAACAGGACCATTTCAAGTATGACGCCTATAACGTGAAGGATACCGTAATCATGGGAAACCGCCGTCTCTATGAAGTCATGCAGGAAAAAGACGCGATCTACATGAAGGAAGACTTCACCGAGGAAGACGGCATGAAAGCCGCCGAACTCGAAGCGGAATTCGCGGAAATGGACGGCTGGGAGGCGGACGCGAACGCGGAGACCCTTCTCAACGGACTCGGGGTGGAAGAGGAGTACCATTACACGATGATGAGCGACCTCGACGGCAGCAGAAAGGTCAAGGTACTCCTTGCGCAGGCGCTGTTCGGATCCCCCGATGTGCTCCTGCTCGACGAGCCGACCAACCATCTCGATATGGACGCGATCGCCTGGCTCGAGGAATTCCTGATCAATTTCGAGAACACGGTCATCGTGGTATCCCATGACCGTTATTTCCTGAATAAGGTCTGCACCCATACCGCGGACATCGATTACGGAAAGATCACTCTCTTTGCCGGAAACTATGATTTCTGGTTCGAATCGAGCCAGCTCCTTCAGAAACAGATGAAGGAAGAATCCAAGAAGAAAGAAGAGAAGATCAAAGAACTGAAGGAATTCATCGCCCGGTTCTCCGCGAACGCATCGAAATCCAAGCAGGCGACATCGCGAAAAAGAGCGCTCGAGAAGATCGAGGTCGACACCATGGTGCCTTCCTCGAGAAAGTATCCGTACATCGATTTCAAACCGAACCGCTCGATCGGCAACGACGTCCTGGAAATTCATAATATGTCCAAGACGATCGACGGGGAAGTGATTTTCAAAAATCTTGAATTTACGGTGAACCGCACTGACAAGGTCGCCTTCGTGGGCGGCAACGAGAGAGCGAAAACAGTCCTTTTCCAGATCATTTCCGGCGAGATGGAACCGGATGAGGGCTATTATAAATGGGGGATCACAACATCGAAAGCCTACTTCCCGAAAGATTCGACACAGGAATTCGACAGTGATCTCACGATCGCGGACTGGCTGACACAGTATTCGGAGATCAAGGACGCGACGTACGTCCGCGGCTTCCTCGGCAGGATGCTGTTCGCCGGGGAGGACGGCGTGAAGAAAGTCAGAGTCCTTTCGGGAGGAGAGAAGGTAAGATGCCTTCTTTCGAAGATGATGATCTCCGGCGCGAACGTCCTCATCATGGACGAGCCCACGAACCACCTCGACATGGAAGCGATCACCGCGCTCAATAACGGCATGATCAAATTCCCGGGCGTTCTTCTTTTCACCACCCATGACCACCAGGTCGTGGAGACGACAGCGAACCGGATCATTGAGTTCCTCGACGACGGAACGATCATTGACAAGCTCGGCAGTTACGACGATTATCTTGCCAGCGACGAGATGGCCAGAAAGAGACAGGTCTACCATACGACGGAGGATCAGGAGGAAGACGACTGATCCCGGACGGATCCTCCTGTTTTTCAGCTGATTCTCTTTACAGAAGAACGATATTTGTTTTAAAAAAGATACCCCTGATTCATGGACAGGGGTATCTTTGAATGTTATAATACTGACGAATATGTGTATAAAAAGCCAATGCATATATATTTTAAGGAGGAAATAGTATGGCGAGAAAAATGTTAACCATGGATGGTAACGAAGCTGCCGCGCATGCTTCCTATGCTTACACGGAAGTAGCTACCATCTATCCCATCACGCCGTCGTCGGTCATGCCCGAGCATGTTGACGAATGGGCAACTGAAGGAAGAAAGAACATCTTCGGTCAGGAAGTCCAGGTCACGGAGATGCAGTCTGAAGCAGGTGCAGCCGGTGCTGTGCACGGATCTCTGGCAGCAGGCGCGCTCACAACAACATTTACGGCTTCTCAGGGTCTTCTTCTTATGATCCCGAACCTTTACAAGGTTGCCGGTGAAATGCTTCCGGGCGTATTTGATGTTTCCGCACGCGCTGTCGCTTCCCACGCGCTCAGCATTTTCGGCGATCACTCCGATGTGTATGCCTGCCGTCAGACAGGATGCTGCATGCTCTGCGA
>DBVZ01000010.1:0-302 GCA_002308255.1 Lachnospiraceae bacterium UBA1251
ATTCCCTTCTACATGTTCGGGCAGGCTCTGAATCCCGTGATCCGGGCGGACGGAAGTCCGAAGTTTGCCATGATATCGACTTTGTGCGGTGCATTCCTGAACATCATTTTCGATCCGATATTTATTTTTGTTTTCCGATGGGGAATGATGGGTGCGGCGGCAGCAACCGTTCTCGGGCAGGTCGTTACTGCTCTGCTGGCAGTATGGTATCTCATTCATATGAAACAGGTCAGGCCCGGAAGAAATGACTTCCGTTTAAGAGGGGATATATGCCGGAGGACACTGATCCTCGGAATCACCAG
>DBVZ01000010.1:416-30763 GCA_002308255.1 Lachnospiraceae bacterium UBA1251
GGCATCGTCATGAAGTTCTTCCAGATCGTCATCTCTATTGTCGTCGGCATGGCGGCGGGCTGCATTCCGGTCGTCGGTTTCAATATGGGAGCGGGAAGGAAAGACCGTGTCAGTGAACTGTTTAAAAAGCTTCTTCTGTCGGAGGCTCTTGTCGGACTGACCGCCCTTCTGATCGTCGAATTCCTGCCGTTGCAGCTGATCGGGATCTTCGGCGCCGCCAATGAAAGCGCTTTTTATACAGATTTTGCCATCCGCGCTTTCCGCATTTACCTTTGCATGATGGTTTTTGCCTGTGTGAACAAAGCCTGCTTCATTTTCCTGCAGGCCATGGGCAAAGCAGCCGAGTCCACCGTTCTGTCCATGGTGAGGGAGATCGTTTTCGGCGTGGGGTTCGCGCTGCTCCTGCCGCTTTTCTTCGGTCTCAACGGCGTGCTGTACTCGATGCCTCTGTCGGATATCCTGACAGCTGTCATTGCGCTGTTCCTGATCGTTCAGACTTTCCGGGAATTAAGAGGAGAAAAAGATTAAGAACGGTTTAATACAGTTCCGGTCTCCTGCGATCGAAATAAGAAATGTGCCACATATCATTTTTCGGATAGTTCCGCTGCAGTTCATCTGCCGAAAGGTCGCAGATCAAAAGCTTTTCCTCCAGTGAAAAATCCGACGCAATGAGGCGTCCTTTCGGATCATAGACAGCGCATCCTCCTCCGATCACTGCCTGAGAAGAATCCTTCCGATCCCGGTCTGCCGGCGGCAAAGACGCCTGCCTGAAGCGAAGAGCGTTGCAGGCCGCGACATAGACCCCGTTATCCCATGCGCGCGCCGGCAGGTGACGGCTCCAGACGCCGCGGCAGTCTTCGCCGCTCATGCCGCTTGCGTAAGGAACCAGAAACAGTTCCGCGTTTTTGCGGCGGAATACGGTACCGATATCCGGAATATGCGATTCCCAGCACAGATGGGTCCCAATGACGGCGGCTTCAGCCTCGTAGACGGGCAGCTCATTTCCCGGGCTGAACACGCCCCTCTCAAGACAGCCGAGATGAGTCTTGCGGTAAAGCTGCGTCTGCTTTCCGTCCGAGATGACCTGCGTCATAAAGAAGGAAGTCCGGCTGTCTCCGTCCTCCGGCTGTAAAGCCGCTCTCTCCATGAAGCCGAAGGAAATAATGAGCCCGGTTTCTTCGGCAAGAGCGATGGCGCTCCTGACCGGCTCACTGTCAGCTTCGATCGATAAATTCCCGGTCTCTCTGGGAAAATAGCCTGTGAGGGAAGCCTCCGGCGTCAGAAGAAGGCAGGCACCTTTTCGGGCAGCCTCCCGCGCATACTGTGAGATTTTGGCAAGATTTTCCTGTACATTTCTTCCGGAAAATATCGGCACAGCAGCAAGCCGCAGATCTTTCATGGTTTTACGCTCCTCTTCTGTCGGAAACATCACTTTTTTAATCAGCAGTTCGTATGCATTTATTATATCACACAGGAATAAATGTACGGCTTCTCCTTTTTATTCAGCGGTTTCGTACCACTCGGAGCCGCTTATTTTTTTTATTTTCTTCTTGACAACCCATACCCCCATAGGTATAATCCACCACAAGAAAACACAAACGGTCTTTCAGAAAGGAAGCGATCCCAATGAGAAAATGTATGGATTCTGACAACATTCACCGCAGGCTTAAAAAGATCATCGGCCAGGTGAACGCGATCGACCGCATGGTGGACGAGGATATCCCCTGTGAAGATGTCCTCTCACAGATCAATGCCGCGAAATCCGCTCTCAACAAAGTCGGACAGGTGATTCTGGAAGGACATATCAATCACTGTGTCCGAGAGGCATTTGAGTCCGGAGATGAGACAGAGATCAAAAACTTCACGAAGGTAATTGAGCGTTTCGCCAACATGCAGTAAAGCTCCCGCGCACAAAAGCGCAGCGCAGACGAGGCAGAAACACAAAGGCAGCGCAGATAAGTTTCGCGCTGAGAACAACACTGAGGACAGAAAGGATAAGGTAAACAAAATGAGTAAATGGTGGTCTTTTGGCGGTGGTTTTCTTCTTGGTTCAGTCGGTCTGACAGCACTTTCAAGCAAACTGGCTCAGAGAAGCTATAAATATGTCGTTGCCGGCGGCATGCTGGCCCGCGACCGGATCATGGAAGAAAGCGAAAAAGTACAGGCGGCTGTTTCCAATATCACCGCGGAAGCAAAGGAACTTACGGAAAAATATTACGCAAAGATGGATGAAGAAAACGCGGCATTTACAGACGAGGCAGAATAATCCGGAGGCGCAGTTGTGAAATTTAAAATCGTACACACGGCGAAGGGGCAGATGCAGCTTGATCTGGGCCGCAAACGCTTCCCCGCCGATGAGGCGGATGTCCTCTATTACTCGCTTTACGAACAGCCGGGCGTCCACCGCGTGAGCGTTCTGCGGCGTACGGGATCGGTCATCATCAGGTTCGACTCTACAGATCCGGCAGTCCGGGATAATATTATCAGATTTCTCCGCGGCGCTGATCTCACTGCCCCCGAACTGCAGAAACTCGTACCGGCCGTGTCCGCAAGAGCGACAAATGAAGATTTCCGCGAAAAACTGGGCTCACTGATCATTCAGCGCTATGCGAAAAAATTCTTCCTGCCGATGCCGCTCCGGGCGTTCTTCATCATCAAAAACGGTCTTCCGTTTGTGATTGCGGGCATTAAGGATCTCATGCATAAGAACTTCAGTGCTGAGATCGTCCACGCCTCCGCGATCGCGGCTTCCGTGCTGACCGGAGATTTCCCGGCGGCCGACTCTATTATTTTCCTGACGGAAGTCGGAGAAATGCTCGAAGAATGGACTTATAAGAAATCGGTGGATGACCTGGCGAGATCACTTGCCCTTAATGTTTCCGAAGTCTGGAAAGTCACGGACGGCAAAGAGGAGCTCGTACCGCTCAGCCACATCGCGAGCGGCGATCATATCAAAGTCTTCATGGGAAATATGATCCCGGTGGACGGCATCGTGACGGANNCGGCGCTGACCGGCGAATCCATCCCGGTCCATAAAGAACCCGGCATTATGGTCTACGCCGGAACAGCTATAGATGAAGGAACGCTCACGATCGAGGTCCGCGAGGCTTCCGGGCAGACAAGATATGACAATATCGTCAGATTTATCGAAGAATCCGAGAGCATGGTCGCAGTGACCCAAAGTCAGGCGGAAAAACTCGTCAGTAAGCTGATTCCGTACACCTTCGGAACGGCTGCGCTGACCTGGCTTCTCACAAGAAATGTCACCAAAGCGGCTTCCGTCCTCATGGTGGATTTCTCCTGCGCGATCGAAGTGGCGATGCCGATCTCGGTACTCTCCGCGATGCGTGAAGCCGGCGGCCATCACATGACCGTCAAGGGCGGAAAATACCTCGAGCTCATTTCCGAGGCGGATACGATCGTATTTGACAAGACCGGCACGCTGACCCGTTCCGTTCCGAAGGTCGAAGAAGTAATTCCGATGGCAGGGCGCGATGAAAATGACATGCTCGCGCTGGCGGCCGATCTGGAAGCGCATTTTCCGCATTCTCTGGCAAATGCGGTTGTCCGGGAAGCGAAATCCAGAGGTCTCGATTACGGTGTGCCGCACTCCAAACCGGAATACATCGTGGCGCACGGCATCGTCTCCTATGCGGGCGGTGAGCGCGTGATCATCGGCAGCTGGCACTTCGTATTTGAGGATGAACACACCGTGATCGCTCCGGAGGATGAGGCGAAAATCCATCTTCTTCCGCCGCAGTATTCGCAGCTTTATATGGCGATCGACGGAAAACTGGCGGCTATCATCGGTATCGATGACCCAATCAAGGAAGAGACACCGGCTGTCATCAGGCGGCTCCGTGAGATCGGATTTTCAAATATCGTCATGATGACCGGCGACAGCGAGCGCACCGCAGCGGCGATCGCCGCCCGGGCCGGAGTGGACCGCTACTATTCGGAAGTCCTGCCGGAAGACAAAGCTTCCTACGTAGAGCAGGAAAAAGCAGCCGGACATAAAGTTGTTATGATCGGCGACGGCATCAACGACTCTCCCGCCCTCTCGGCGGCCGATGTCGGCATCGCCATGAAAGAAGGCGCGGATATCGCCCGCGAGATCGCCGATATCACGCTCTCCGGCTCGGACCTCGAGCAGCTCATCGCTCTGAAAGAACTCAGTGAAAAGCTGATGAGCCGCATGAAGAGCACCGGCGTACTGGGCATCTCCATGAACGCCGCGATCCTGCTGGCAGGGATTCTGGGGCTTGTAACGCCCGGAACCGCAGCTCTTCTGCACAATACCTCTACCATCGGACTGTGTCTCCGCAATATGGGGAACATGATCCCGGCGGAGGAATACTACAGGATGTAAACGGGACCGGAAATTATATCTTCTGATTTTTGCTTCTTTTTACTCGGTTTCGGCATAAAACTCATCCAGCAGGAAGGTCCTGAGAAGCTCGTACCGCTGCGGATCTTTGCCTCCGACGCTCCGGCCGTCGATCTGTTCGGCGCGCAGACATAAATTACTGGAGCTGGTAACGATCACTTCATCAGCGGCAAACAGTTCTTCCAGCGAAAATGCTTCCTCCCGGAAAGAAATCCCCAGCGCATCGCAGGCCCGCAGCAAATGCGCCCTCGCGATGCCGGGCAGGATCAGCTGATCCTTCGGAGCCGTGTATAAAGTACCTCCGCGGAGGATATGAACATTGCTGTGCGCGCATTCGGTAACGCGGCCGCCGGGGCGGTAAAATACGGCTTCCTGGCAGCCTGCGGCCTTCGCTTTCTGCGACGCCATCACGGAGGGGATCAGGTTAAGCGTCTTGATATTGCAGTGAAAGAACCGGGTATCCTCCGTCGTCACCAGCCGGATCGGCGTATGGCCGTCCGCGATCTCAGCCGGCGTCAGCGTGATCCACAGATTTCCGGGGCCTTCCGTGAAAACGTGCTTCCGGACGCCTGTCCCGCGGGTGACCTGGTAATACACAAAAAGGCTGCCCGTATCCATTTCGCGCACAAGACGGTTCAGTGTTTCCTTCAGCTCTTCTTTGCTGACCGGCATAACAATCTGCAGGGCTTCCGCATTCCGGAAAAACCTGTCCACATGCTCGTCCAGCGCAAAAATGTGATAGTTCCGGCACGGCCCCGCATCGTACACGCCGTCGCCGAACCATGAAACGCGGTCGTTCATGGGAACTGTCATCTCTTCCAGCGGTCCGTAATTTCCGTTATAAAATCCAAGACGTTCCATCGATCTGCCTCCTGTGTTATTTGTTGTTAACGATAACTCGGCGCAGAACAGATTGCAAACTTATTTTTTATTTCTTATTATCAAAATATAAGCCGCTGCACGGGGTATCCGATGCCCGGTTCCGTGTATATATAGTTTGAGGTCAGATCAGATGAAATCACGTGCTGTTTCGGAAGAAATGAAAGAATCGCAATGGGACCGGCTTCTTAAGATCCGGACCACCGGAAGAGATGACTCCCATTCCGATCAATACCGCTACCCTTACGAACCGACTCCCTATTCTGTTCTCGAACGGCTTGCGGACAGAGGGTACATTACGAAAAGAAATGTACTTCTCGACTACGGCTGCGGCAAAGGCCGGGTCGGGTTCTATATGGCCTATCAGGTGCGGTGCCGGTGCATCGGCGTCGAGTATGACGAACAGATCTGGAAGGCCGCATCCGAAAATCAAAAAAGTGCCGTTTCCGGCACAAAAACAGAGATCGTCCGCGGACGGGCGGAAGCATATGTCATTCCGCCCGCTGCAGACCGTTTTTTCTTTTTTAATCCGTTCTCCGTCGAGATCCTGCAGAAGGTCATGCGAAGGATCCTGGATTCCCGGTATTCTTCTCCGAGAGAGATCCTGCTCTTTTTCTACTATCCTTTCGACGCGTATCTCACATGGCTCATGGGAAATGAGTCATTGCTGCTGAAGGACGAGATCGACTGCCGGGATCTGTTCGAGGGCAAAAATGACAGAGAACGGATCCTTGTGTTTGAGATGATCTGAGCAGGACCGGCTGTCGTTTTTATTTCCCGAACGGCACTGCATGCGCCACGGCGTCGGCCGCCGTGATCGGCTTGTCATCATGGTCGGTATCAAGAAGCGTGTAGCGGTCATTTCCCATACCCATTTCCTTCATATAGGTGAGCTGGCGCAGACCGTGACGGGACTCAATACGATAAACAAGCGCCGCGTTGTCGGCAGGCTTCATTGCATAGACAAGATCAACGGAAGCCTGATCAACAGCGAGAATATCCGCAGAGGCGACAATGCCGACGTTCGGAGTAACGACCGGTGCAGCGTCAACGCCCATGCAGTCACAGTCGACCGACATATTGCGGAGGACGTTAATGTAGATCACGTGCTCTCCGAAGGAATCGATCGTCGCTTTTGTGGATTCCGTAATGCGCTCCATAAGCTCTTCTTCAGCGATGCTCCACATATTTCCGGATCCCTCGGCGGTATGGATGGCTTTCTTTCCGATCCGGCCGTCCGCGCAGCCGATTCCGATATTCTTGTTGGAACCGCCGAAGCCGCCCATGAGGTGACCTTTAAAATGCGTCAGCACGACGAGCGAATCATAGCCGGGCATGGATGCGCCGACCGTCATTTCCGAAAACCATTTTCCGCCTTTGACGGGCAGCGTCGTGGTGCCTTCGGCATCCATGATGTCAACCGGAGCAAAATTCCAGCCATTGATCTCCAGTGTTTTTCGATGCTGTTCGGTGGTGTAGCGGTCGCCTTCGTAATAAGTATTGGTCTCTACAATAGTCGCATCCGGCAGATCTGCCGCCAGTAATTCCCTTACCCATTCGCGCGGAATGATATTGGGGCCCTTCGGCTCCCCGGTGTGGAGCTTGACGGCAATTCTGCCCGTGATCCTGTCCCCGCAGATTCTTTCATAAAGCCTGCGCAGGCCGTTTGCCGAAAGACTTCTTGTAAAATAGACAACGGATTCAGCGCCGGTACGCTCTTCGTACGGAATATACTGATCACCGCCGGTTCCGGGGTTGCGTTCTCTCATTTGTTTCCTCCTGACCAAAATGCCTGTCATGTCATACAGAATGTTTTATATTATTATATTATTTGTGATAGAATTTATCCATATTAATTGAAGAAACGGAGACAGGGGGCGGTTCCCGGTCTCCGTAAAAGAGGAAACAAAATGTCGCAAAGTCAAAAAGTGTTGAAAATCTTTGGTCTTCTTGAGATCGTGCTGGCAATCATTTCCGCAGTCGGCGCAGTCCGTGGCGGAGGCGCCGCATCATGGGGAAGCGCAGCCTTTTCCGTACTGACGGCAGTTATTCTGTTATCCGCCGCAAAGGACGCTTCCAAAATCGGCGCCGCATGGCTCATCACTTTTGTTAATCTGGTTCTCAGCGTACTCGAGCTGATCCTTGCTCTGAACAACAGCGCTCCCGACAAGAAAACGCTTATTATCGGCGCGGGCATCGCTATCGTTCTGAATCTCATTGTTTTCATTGCCGCAAATAACGTGAAGAAGCAGAATAAAACCTGAGCGTGAGTCAGGGGACAGTGAGTCAGGGGACGTATCTCCTGACTCACTGTCCATTCTTTTTTTATTTTTTCTATTCTATCAAAAAAGTGAGTCAGGAGATACGTCCCCTGACTCACTCTGCCTCTGGATATTCATTGCACAGCAGCCGGTATGGTGCTTCATCTTCCTCGATCTCCGGGAAACGGCCGACAGGAGGATTGAAGCGGTTATCGGTGTTGTCGTCGTTGCACTGGCTGACTTCACCGAGCAGGACGGCACCCGTACCGGGTTCGACTTCAAAATCATGGTATAAATACTGCTGAATATGAATGCTCTCGCCGGGGGTCAGCCTCACCTGCGTACCGGCCTTCACTTTATATGTGCGGCCGTCGCAGTGGACCGTTACATCGGATTCTTTGTCAATGGATTCGTCCGGCAGACTGTTATAGACGCGAATCAGAATATTTCCCCCGCCGCGATTGATGATATCCTCGGTCTTATACCAGTGAAAATGGTTTGGCGAATACTGCCCTTCCTTCACGTACAGCAGCTTCTCCGCGTAAACCTTCGGGTATTTATCCGCCATGGATCGGCTGCCGTTCCGGATCGTGATCAGGGACATACCGACTTTATCGAAATTGCCGAGCCCGTAATCCGTGATATCCCAGCCCAGCATACAGTCACGCACTTCGTCATATTCGTGACCGGCGGCTTCCCACTGTGCGGGAGTAAAATGACAGAACGGCGGCAGGTAACAGTGTTCCTGAGCGCACATGGCTTCGAGTTCTTTAAGGGCTTTATTGATTTCGGAACGTTTCATGGGGTCCTCCGGAGGAGTGAGTCAGGGGACGTATCTCCTGACTCACTCTCGTTTATTTCATTTTTCTATTCTATCAAAAAAGTGAGTCAGGAGATACGTCCCCTGACTCACTTTTCTCATTCAATTTCAGTGTATCACCGCTTAGCGGACAAATACACGTTTGTTGCCGTCTTTGCGCTGGAATTCCGACTGGGAGATCCGGGAATATGCCGTTCCGTCTTCTGCGCGCCAGTATCCGTCGGATCCTTCATAGATCTTGAAGGAATCTCCGTTTTCATCGTAAACCGTTACAGACGGTGAGGAGTAGAAGTCTTCTTCGCCTCCGTCGTCATCTTCCGGCGACCAGTAGTAGGTTTTCACCAGTTTGGTGCCGTCTTTACGCTGGAATTCCTTCTGAGAGATCCTGGAATATGTCGTTCCGTCTTCTTCACGCCAGTATCCGTCCGAACCTTCATAGAGCATGTGGGTTTCCCCGTTCTCATCATAAACCTTTACGGAAGGAGTTGCGTAGAAGTCGCGTTCAAATTCCGGCTCTTCCTCTTCACTCTTTTCACTTTCTTTATTTTCCTTAGAAGGCTTCTTTGTGCTCAGTCGTAAAGTACCGTCTTTCTTCTGGAATTCCGTATCGGAAAGCCGTACGTACGTCGATCCGTCTTTCTGACGCCAGTATCCGTCTGTGCCTTCATAGAGCCTGTAAAGATCTCCGTTTTCGTCATAAGCGGCGATGGAAGATTCTTTGTCCGAGTCACTCTCTTCTTTCTTTTCTTCATCCTTCTTTTCGGGAGCGGGTGTCTCCGTCGGAGCAGGCGTTTCGGATTTCTTGTTCTCGAGTCCGCTGATGGCAATGATCTCAAGCTTGGGCTCTTTATCCGTCATATAGCTGGCGTCATTCAGCCAGATCTGGCCGCTGCCCATGCAGATTCCCTGACCATTTACGAACATGTCCAGGCAGTCCTCGTCATTCATGGCCTGCCAGTCACTCTCGGCAACCGTTTTGTCCATCATGAAGCCGAGGAAGGCTTCTTTGTCAGCCAGCTCTTTTTCATTGATCGTGATGGGGTAACGGATCATGTCCGCCAGAGCAGCCCAGTCTTCACGCAGATAAGCGCGGCGTACGTTAAAGCCGATCACTGTCTCTACCTGATACTTGTCCGTAGCCGTGACGCTTGCGTAGTGATCCGGGTCCGCGACGGTTTTCATGCCGGAGCAGGGTCCCCAGTTGAAGACAGTCTCCACATCGCCGGCGGGGAACTGTTCCGTGATGGTCAGCGTAAGTTCGTTCGGGTCAAAAACAGCTTTGCCGGTTCCGCCCGAATAACCGAGCTTTTCTTCTTTAACGCTGCCGTCGCTGTTGTAGGTATATTCCTTCATCGTTGAGTTTGCGAACTCCATCGTGAAGGTATCCGCATTGAAAGGACCGCTCATAACTGTCTCGGTGTGGAACCAGGGATTCTCCGCAAGCGTGACAGTGATTTTTGCGTCTTCCATTCCTTCCGCCTCGACCAGCGCTTCCTGGCTGTTAGCGGTGCTGTATACACCGATCACATTCATCACAGGATTCTGTCCGTCTTCTTCCGTAGCCTGAGGTTCTTCTGTGACCTCCGGTTCTTCCGTAACCTGCGGTTCTTCGGTGACCTGCGGTTCGGCAGCTTCGCTGCTCTGGCTCTGTGCGGCACTCCCGCAGGCGCCCAGAGAAAGCACAAGTGTCATGGTGATAATCAGTGCAAATAATTTCTTACTCATGATTTCCTCCAATAAAAGTTTCTAATGTTTGAAAGATTATAGCACTCAGCGTAGATATTTCAAGTATGAAACAAATTAAAAATTGAGACAGTTTTGCGTATTTCAAAGCCCAATTCTGTTTCATTTCCCTTTCGATATTCGTAATATACAACAGGAATTGTCACAGAAGTGTCATACTCGTGAAATGAGTCGGGGGACGAATGAGTCAGGGGACGTATCTTCTGACTCACTTTTAATGCTATAATACATTCAACCGGACATCCCTCTTTCGAACAATAACGGAGGAATCGTTATGAGTGGAATGCTGTATAAGAAAATTCCCTATGTCGACAGACCGGTCTCCCGGATCCTGTACGGTACCGCGGCAATGCCGTTTTTAGATGGAGGCGACGGAAATGCCCTCTTTGATGATATGTTCGCTCTCGGCGTCAATACTTTTGATACCGCGCGCAACTATAAGGCAGCGGAAGCGTCTCTGGGGAGATGGATCGATGCACGGCAGAACCGGGAGGAGATCGTGATCCTCTCCAAATGTGGCCATCCGGACGATTCCGGAAAGAAGCGCGTAACGGAATCCGATATGCGGGAGGATTTCAGAACCTCGGCAGAATATCTGCGCACAGACTTCATTGACATTTATCTTTTGCACAGGGATGATCCCGAAGTGCCTGTTGGAGAGATCGTTGAGATTTTCAATGCGATGCATGAAGAGGGGAAGATCGGTGCGTTTGGCGGTTCCAACTGGACATACCGGCGGATCGAAGAGGCAAATGAATATGCTTACGCGCACCGTCTGATTCCATTTACGGTCTCTTCTCCGAATTTCGGACTCGCCGATCAGGTGCGGGATCCGTGGGGCGGGGGATGCGAGACGATTTCCGGTCCTTCTCATAAAAGGGATCGGGAATGGTATGCGATGCATGAAATGCCTGTTGTCGCTTATTCTTCCCTCGGCAGAGGTCTTTTTTCGGGGAAAATGAAATCCGTCGACGCAGACAACGTCGATAAATATCTGGACGCCGTCGCGATCCGGGGTTATGTATGCGCGGAAAATATGGAACGCCTGAGGAGATGCGAGATCCTGGCGGAGAAGAAAAATTGTCTTGTTCCGCAGATCGCGATGGCTTATATTCATGCAAAGGGACTGAATTGCTTTGCAGTCGTCAATACGTCCTCCAAAAAGAGGATGCAGCAGAATATTGATGCGCTGCACATCGCTCTTACTAAAGAGGAGACTGACTGGCTCGATCTTGAGTCGGAATGAGTCGGGGGACGTATCTGTTGACTCATCATTGAATGAGTCAGGGGACGAATGAGTCAGGGGACGTATCTGCTGACTCACTACAGGAGGTGTTGAAATGCCGCAGCTATTTGAAGCAATAATGGTGATCTGTTTCGGACTTTCATGGCCGTTATCGGTATATAAGGCTTATAAATCCCGTACTGCCAAGGGAAGAAGCCTTTTATTCGAGGTTTTCATTTTTATCGGATACTTATTTGGTATTATGGGTAAGATCGTGTCCGGGAACATCTCATATGTATTTGTGTTTTATATAATCAATACCGTGATGATCAGCGTGGATATGATTTTGTATTTCAGGAACAGAAGGCTTGATGCGCAGAGTTCGACGTGATGTTAAGTGAGTCAGGAATGAGTCAGGGGACGTATCTCCTGACTCGTTTTTTGATCGATTCGTGCGGACAGAATAAACAGAAAATGAGTCAGGAGATACGTCCCCTGACTCATTTTTGGCTCATCTGACTCAATTCAGCAATCTCTCCATCGGCAGCAACGTCGTGTTTTCAACCGGAAATTCTTCTCCCGTTTTTACGAACAGATTTTTTGTCCAGAAATGCTCGCTCTGAGGATTTCCCTTATCAACTGCCAGCCTGACTTTTTTATAATTCTGTTTTGATAAACCTTCTAAACACTCCCTGATGATCCCGGAGCCGATCTCTCTTCCCTGAAAAAAAGCGTTCATCATAAACAGGCCGATAAATGCTGTTTGATCATCCGGAAAACCGAGGATCAGATCCATGACGGCAATCAGCGTATCTTCCTGATAAAAACCTATAAACAATTTGTCCGCAAGAGTCTTGCCCGGCGGCAAAGATTTCAGATCATCGAGAATGCTCTCCCGTGTCACAAACGGCGGATGATATCGGTAAAACTGCTCATTTCCGGAACACAGTTCGTAAATGGCGTCGACGTCATCTACGGACAATTCGCGCACAGTGTATTGCTTTGATAAGTATTGAGGGTTAGATTTTATTTCCATATATAAATACGAATTCAACTCCAGGTCTTCCAAACCTCGGGCTGATAGCCGACGGTCGCCTGACGGCCGTTCCGGACGATCGGCTGTTTCAGGACGGATTGATTCTCCAGCACTTTCTGCGCTTTATCTTCTTTGGCAATGTATTGGATCAGCGTCAGAAGATCCTTGTCTTTGCTGTTTGGATCGATCATGGACTCAAGGCCGCCGACAGCCTGCATGACAGACTGGAATTCTCCTTTGCTGAGGCCTTTTTCGTTCAGGTCGATGAACTGAAAGCGAATGCCGCGTTCTTTAAAGAAACGTTCGGCTTTTCTTGTGTCGCTGCTCTTCTTTGTTCCGAAAATCTGTATATTCATAATTGCTTCCCTTTAGTGAGTCAGGAGATACGTCCCCTGACTCATTCTAGAAATGTTGGATTTGAAAGTCAAGTGAGTCAGGAGAAGCGTCCCCTGACTCATCTGACTCATCTGACTCACCTGACTCACACTGATTCACTGTGCCCTCTGAATGATATTTCTGTTAACCCCGGTCAACCTCTCGATCTGTCGAATGGACGCGCCGGCTGTTTTTATTTTGTACAATATTTTATTTCTTTCCTTCCGCTCCATTTTCTGTAATGCAAGAGGGTTGGACAGCCCGCCAATGCTGCAGATCATTGAAATAATTTCTTCATCGCTGTGCCTTTTCGGCATCGATGAGGGTTCTGCGAGTGAGATCTCATTTTCGTGAAACAGCGCCTCGTCAAGCAGCTCTGTCCCGCCGATAAGTTTCCATGTGGATTCGCAGTCCGTTAAGCCGTCATTTTCATTATATAAATAGGCGGAGGCGCTGCTCCATCGGTAGGATTTCCAGTCTCCGAGACCGGCCGCAGCCGGATTGAAAAGAATATATTTCAGTGCAGCCGTAAAATACTGTTTATTGTCAATGGCTTCGCTCTTGTATCTGTTCTGAAAGAGATGTCCGACATGCTCGTATCTGGAATTAAAATAGAAGGCGTAACTCACCTCTGTTTTCTTTAACAGCAGCCCCATGATATCTGTCCGCGCGCCGATAAGAAGATGGACATGATTATTCATCAGGCAGTAAGCAAAAACGGGCACATTCAGTTCTTCTGTGTATCGGATCAACGTACTCAAAAACTTTGAATTATCATTTTCATTGAAAAACAGATTCATGTGCCCGATCCCTCTCAGCATAACGTGAAAAACATCCGCGTTGTTGTAAATTCGACCGATTCTCGCCAGTTTGGGTCCTCCTTTCCATGCAGTGGTTTATGAACAGCGGAAACAGGATAACACTAATCCAAATGGATTTGACAGAGGTTCTGGAAAAAAATTTACGAAAATGTGTGAGTCAGGGGACGTGAGTCAGGGGACGTATCTCCTGACTCACTTCTATTGCTGGCAGCAGTTTGTCTATGATATGCTTTCAGCAGACATATTTACGAACATGACCGAGGCAAAATGATTCGATTAACATAGCCCTTTTGCGGATGAAATGTGTCCCGCAGGAAAGGAAATGTACTATGAAAATGCTCCATGTAACAATTCGAACAGATCAATTCGACGATGAATTGAAATTTTATCAGGAAATCATCGGCCTGCGGATGATCCGGGATATGAGGCCGATGGGCAGGAAAATGGTTTTTCTGGCTAATGAGGCAGGTGAGACGGAGATTGAGATCATCGAAACTCCCGGCGCCGGAAATGCCGGAAACGAGAATCTTTCAATCGGATTCCGGACTGAAAATGTCGAAGCAAAACGCCAGGAACTAATCTCTCTTGGCCTGGAGGCAACGCCGATGATCTGCCCCAATCCCCAGGTTCGCTTCTTTTTCGTCAAAGACCCGGCAGGTGTGAATATCCAGTTTATGTAAGCGCTTACTTTTCAGGCTAAAAAAGTGAGTCAGGAGATACGTCCCCTGACTCACTCTGACTCTCTTCTCTTAATCCCATTCATTCGGCAGCAGTACCGCCTTCATACAGCTTTTGCCGATCACCCGGTCAAAAGCTTCTCTCCAGTTATCAAGCGGAACCTCCAGACTGAGTATGTAAGAAAGGTCCACCTCTTTTTTCTCCAGAAGAGAGAGTCCGATATTCCAGGTGGACACCGCCGTGGAATTCGTTGCGATATAGTTGACCTCTTTATCGAACAGTCTGTCCATATTTGCCTGGATCGGTTTCCCGAAAATACCGATCTGAAGATGCACGCCATGTGTGCGGACGAGTTCAAAGCAGTTCGCCAGCGCCGGAGCCGACCCGCTTGTATCGCAGGTAATGTCGGCACCCTCCGGATTTTTGGCACAAACGGCTCTTTGCAGTTCTTCAAAACTTTCCACGGTTTCGTCCGCCCCCGCTTTTTTTGCGAGCGCAAGCCGCTCCCGATCAGCCGGAAGTCCGGAGGCGATCACATAAGCATTTCTTGATTTCAGAAGCTGGACCGCGAGAATCCCCATCGGGCCGGGGCCGCTGACGACCGCGACATTTCCCGGTCTGACATCGATCCTTTCGTAAATGCCCCGTGCCGCGCAGCACATCGGTTCTGCCAGTGCGTACAATTTTTTCTCCTGCAGCGTACGGGCGGAATCCGGCAAATGAAAACTGTATTTTGCCGGCACTTTCACGTATTGGGCCATTGCCCCGTCAACATGCGTCCCGATCGAGCGCCGTTGTGCGCAGAGTGTAACCAGTCCTGCCCTGCAGAACCGGCATTCCCCGCAGCTGTAGCAGGCAGGAAGCGTAGTGATCCAGTCTCCTTCTTTAAAATCACCGGTATCTCCCTTCGTTTCCACGACCTGTCCGACGTATTCGTGTCCGAGTATCACCGGCATGCGGACCGCGCGGTTTCCCTCATCCCGAAGTGCGTGAATATCGCTGCCGCAGATACCGGCAGCAAGAACCTTTACTTTCAGCTCTCCTTCTTCAAGAACCGGTTCCGGGACTTCCCGAATCCCGATTCCTTCTTCGCCTTTCGCATATTTCACAAGTGCTTTCATTGCAAGTCTCCTTACTCATCCATTGCATAACTGATATCGTCCAGCTCGGAGTGCAGGTAATCCGACCAGCTGTACTGATCCATAAAATCACCGATGTACTGATACCGGGAGGCCTTCTTTTTGTCGAGCCATTCGAACAGGTCGCATTCCACCCGGTCCTTTACGATCGCGATGCTCCCCCGCTGCTTGCTGATGATATCGGTGATCTGCAGTTTGGTAAGCGTATTCTGCAGATCCTGACGAAGGTTGCTCAGATAAGATCCCTTGACTTTCGGGTCTCCGTCGTCTTCCCAGAGGGTCGCGATGATCTCGCCGTTCGTGGTCTGGACGCCGCGCTTGCTGACCAGGATCGCCAGCATTTCCTTTGTTCTGTTGTATTTAAATGCGACCGGCGTGCCGTCAACAAAAATCTCAAAATCACCGAATGTCTGGATGTATACGCGTTTGTTCCGTGCGGCGTCATTTCTGTAGCGGAGCTCTTTCATTTCCGTGCTCACGGAAATGTCCGTGACCGGTTTTAAAATGCAGCCGCTGGCCCGGAGAGCCATTGCTTCAAATGCATCCTTTTTGGCTCCCGTCAAATAGATCAGATTGATATATGGATTCAGGTCTTTCAGATAACGCCCGAGCGTAAGGCCGTCCATCTCCTGCAGATTCATGCTCAGAAATGCCACATTGACCCTGCTTTTTCTGGCCGCGGCCAGCGCCTCCGGACTGTTGTCGAAGCATTGGATCTCGGCTTCGGGCGAATGCATTTTCAGCGTTTTCCCCAACTGATCAAGATCTTTTTTGTTATTTTCCACTACGAAAATCGTCACAATATTGCTCCCGTGTCAAAAATCTATGATCTTCACTTTCTGGTTCAAACGATGTTCTCTGGTCATATGCAGCGGATCCATTTCCCCGACCAGCAGCATATCTCCGCTGTTTAAGATCGCGTCCCGCAGAGGTCCGGCGTTCAGGTCCGCGATCACAAGCGCTGCAAACCTGTCATAATTGTCATCGTCGATCACGGGAAAATGATACCGCATCCTGTACCAGTGTTCCGGATCAAAACCGACCGTCCCGATATAAAGGCGGTCCGCCGTCGCCTCGACCTCATCCGGCCCGGCTTTATACCCCGGCTGCGCGCCGATGTCTTCGCAGAAAAGCATCGCGTACACACGGAGGATCTGGTCGCGCACGGTCTCTTCTTCTCCCTGCTCGTCTGTCTTTCCTATCTTCGTATTCATGATTTCATAATAGTAATCCTTCGATTCGTCGTTCTCGTCAAAATGACAGACCGCATCATAGAAAGCTTTATCTATTATTCGCTGAGCCATATCATGTATCCTTTCGCGGGGTGAGTCGGGGGAGTGAGTCGGGGGACGTATTTCCTGACTCATTTGTCAGTTTCATCATAGCACAGGAACAGGGTGTGCAAAATCATATTTTCATCAAATGAGTCAGGAGATACGTCCCCCGACTCCCCCGACTCCCCGGGCTTGAAAGGATATAAAAAATCAGCTATTCTGAAATAAAAAAGGCAGGCATAAGGACATGGACAAAGGAATTATTATGTGGGCAGTGTTCGCGGCAGTCATTGCCGTGATCATGCTGGTAAGCCGAAAAATCAAGAACGAGATCAAAGAAAACGGAATCGAAACAGACGCCGTGGTATCCCGCATTTCCGACGACGGTTCTCCGGATGAGATCGACATAAATGTTTACGTGCGCTATCGCACGGAGACCGGTGAAGAAATCGAGGGCATTCTTTCGAATCCCCGGACGGATCTGCAGGTTGGGCAGCAGGTACGGATCAAGTATCATCCGAAATATACGGGGAATGCAAGGCTGGTTTAAGAGCTGCGGGATCTTATTTGTTCTCATTTTCGTGCTGATTTCCGGCAGCTGCGTGGAAGATACAAAGCCGCTGATGACAGCAGGAGTTAAAAAATGGATTATTTACGTTTTGGAAAAAAAGACGGCGAAAAGTTCGTCATTCTGCCGGGACTTGCTCTGAAGAGCGTGATGGGTCTGGCGGAAGGGATTATTTCCGCGTACGCGCTCATTGCCGAAAAATATGACGTGTATCTGTTCGATCATGTACGTGTGGAGCCGGAGGGATACGGCATTTCCGACATGGCGGACGATACGCTTGCCGCTTTCGATGAACTGGGGCTCGATCACGTGCACCTCATGGGCGTTTCCATGGGCGGAATGGTGTCACAGGCAATCGCCTTGAAAGCTCCGGAGCGCGTGTCATCGCTGATTCTGTGCTCGACCGCGATGAATACGGCGCATGCCGATCCCGCAGTTTTTGAAAAATGGAGAATGCTCGCGGAAGAAAGAAATGCGCCGGCGCTGATGGAAGCATTCGGCGAAAGCGTTTATACCCCCTCCTTCTATGAGCAATACAAAGATTTTATCATTGCTTCCGGAGAAGGCACGACGGAACAGGATTTCAGCAACTTCCTGATTTCTCTCGGGGCGATCCGTGGATTTGATGTCAGCGGGGAAATTCAAAAGATCTCCTGCCCGGTCCTCGTGCTCGGTGCCGGTGAAGACCTCGTTTTAGGCCGCGAGGCGGCAAAGGATCTGATCGCTGCGCTGAACTGCTCTTCCTTTATATATGAGGGATACGGACACGGCGTTTATGACGAGGCGCCGGATTATCTGAGTCATATCGATGCGTTTCTTCGGTGAGTCAGGGTGAGTCAGGGGACGTATCTCCTGACTCACCCCGACGCCCTCCGTCTGTAATTAAATTATACCAAGAGACATCTTCCGCCCCCGCCCGGAACATACTATAGTGTAATCAGGAAATAAAAAACAAAGACCCGCAAAAAACCCCATTAAAAGGAACCGCCATGCTCGAAATAAAAGGAAAAGTAAACACCGCCATCTGCTACGCCAAAATCATCGAAGAAGAAGCCGTCGAGCAGATCCGCAGGATGTGCGACTACCCCGTCACGGAGGGAAGCCGCATCCGCATCATGCCTGACGTTCACGCCGGAACGGGCTGCACGATCGGCACCACGATGACGGTTGTCGACAAAGCGGTTCCGAACGTCGTCGGCGTCGACATCGGCTGCGGCATGTACACCGTCAACCTGGGAAAGACGGAGATCGACTTCGCGATAGTCGACGAAGCCGCCCATTATATCCCTTCCGGCATGACGGTCTGGGATAAGGTTCAGGAGTTTTTTGACCTCTCCGCGCTCCGCTGCCGAAAAGAGCTGAAAGATATCGATCGTCTCACCCGCAGCCTCGGCACACTGGGCGGCGGAAACCACTTCATAGAAATCGACAAAGCCGCGGACGGAACGCACTATCTTGTGATCCATTCCGGCTCCAGAAATCTCGGAAAACAGGTCGCAAACTACTACCAGAAGCGTGCGATCGAACTCGCGTCCGGCAAAGAAGAGCATCTCGCCTCCCGCAAAGCCCTGATCGAAGAACTGAAGGCGGCCGGCAGGGCGGGCGAGATCCAGAACGCCCTNNGGGGACGTATCTCCTGACTCACTTCGCCTGGCAAAACTGAACCGGCAATGCAAACATCAGTGAGTCAGGAGATACGTCCCCTGACTCATCCGACTCCCCCGACTCACCCGGAAAAGAAATGAAAAAATTCTACAAAGACTATCTCTTTCAAAAACACATCCTGGTATCAGAAAACAAGGATCCCGAAAACCCGTTCGAGACCCTCTTTTCCCTTGCCCGTCTTTTCGGGATCCGGATCACGGAAGGGGCGCACCTTGCCGACGCCCCGATGATCCGCTATGCCGCCTCGCAGCTCGGCGAGAAGGTTCCGGAGCCGTTTTATAAGGGATTTCCGGAAAGCGTGCGCGCGCTGACGCCGGATGAGCTTCTGTATGACCAGATTCAGCATTACTTCACGACCTACGTCTGCGGCGATTTCTCCGAAGCGGGCCACTCCGTTTTTGAAAAAGAGCTGGAAAGAACCGCTTTCAATGAAAAAACAAAAATCAGGGATTTTTCCGTTCTGCCGGAGAAGGAAGCCGTGAGGCGCATCGCGGAAATCGTCTCGAACCTTCTCTCCGGCACGCGGCCCCTGAATGAGCAGTCGTATCTTCTGTGCCTTCAGTACCTCCGGGATTTTCGCCGCCTGCCCGACCGGATCGCCTCGAAAAACACCGTCATCCGACTGCTGCTCGATCTGCGCGACCCGGAAATGGCAAAGTACCTCCGCATGTCGGATGTGATCAAAGTCGCGGACGAGCTGAATTACCGCTCCTACGGAAATGACAGCGTCCGCAAGCTGAACCTTAAAAATCAGGACCGCGTGTTCCTGACAAAGGTGATGAACGAGATCATTTCCGCCGGGAAATGCGATCTCGAAACATGTTTTGAAAAGAAGCATCTGTGGAGCGGATTCCTGCATCATATTCATTTCCGTGCAGAAAATGACGCCGCGCGGGAATTTGCGGACGCCATGCGGGGACGGGAGAACCGGTCGGTTTACTCGGCTTTTGAGGCGAAAATAAAAGCGCGCGATATCCGCGGCGCCGCGCTGTATTTGAAAAAGGAAAAAGGATCCGGCGCGGTCTTAAGAAATCTGAACTACATGATCAGCCGCTGCGAAAATAATGACGACGTGCAATTCGTGACGGAATGCACGGACACCCGGAACGCGGTCATTCTCCTCCAGCTCCTGATCCAGTATGAAAACTACCGGGCGGACGGGGTGCCGCGGGCGTTTACATTTACAAAATACAATAAGCTGAAGGTCCACGTCGAGACTCCGGAGGAATGCGCACAGAGGAAATCCGTCCTCCTTCCGGAACAGGCCGCCTTTCTGTCCAAACTGATAAGAGGTCGTTTGCAGGAACTTCTGCGCGGCCGTCTCGGAACGGTCTATATCGATCCCGCGATGGAGACCTATGCCCTTCCGCTGCAGGAAAACACGTCGCAGGGCGGTTTCGGCGTCCTGCCGAAAGGCACCCGCCTACCGGTCGGGGAGATGAAGATCCTTCGGGCATTTACTTATTGGGAAAAGGTAAATGACATCGATCTCTCCGTAATCGGGATCGACGGGGACGGCCGGCAAATGGAATTTTCCTGGCGAACGATGGCGGAGCAGCAGTCGGACGCCATTACCTACTCCGGCGACGAGACGTCCGGGTTCGACGGCGGATCGGAGTATTTTGATATCAATATCCCGCTGTTCAGGAAAAAATATCCGAATATCCGGTATCTGGTATTCTGCGACAATGTCTTTTCCAACCTCCCGTTCTCGGATTGTTACTGCAAAGCGGGCTATATGCTCCGGGACGAAAACGGGTCGGGAGCAGTTTATGAACCGAAAACCGTGGAGAGCGCTTTCCTCATCAACTGCAGCAGCCGGTTCGCCTATCTGTTCGGCGTGGATCTGGAAAAATCCGAATTCATATGGCTGAACGTCGGCCGGAACAGCAGCGCCGCCGTGGCCGGGACGACGCGGATGGATTTCCTTACCGACTATTTCCGTGTCACGGATGTGATCAATATGCGCTCCTTCTTCGAGATGGCCGCCGAAAGAGTCACTGACCGCATGGAGGAAGCGGACGTGATCGTCACGAATCACACCGTGAACGCACCGGACGGTGCGGAAGTGATCCGGGAATACGACTTTGAGAAAGTGCTCGCGCTGATGGGATGAGTCGGGGGACGTATCTCCTGACTCACTTCGCCCGGCAAAACCGAATCGGCAGAACAAACAGCAGTGAGTCAGGAGATACGTCCCCCGACTCATCCGACTCACCCAAGGAGAAAAAAATGATCCTCAATAACGAACTGGAACTGACAGTCCCGGAAGGCTTTCATGAAATGGACGCGGCGGAGCGCGCGAAGCTGACATTTGCGGGCGGAGAGCCCGGTCTGTGCATCACCGATCCGGACCGGCACATGATAGTGACGGTGGGCTGGCGGCCCCTCGGAACATTCGCCGCGATGCTGGTGGACGCAAAAAGCGCCGCAAAGACTTCCGAGAAGCAGATCGGTAAACTGATGAAGGAATACGGGTACCGCACGCTCGGATTTTCCGGCAGAGATCTCGGCGGAAAGCCCGGAGAAGGCTTCCGGTTTTCCTATGACGTACAGGACATCGGGATGCTCGGCGAGAGCATTTTCGTAAAGAACGGGAAGACCCTCTACGGGTTCAATCTCTACTGCCGCCGCGCCCTGGAAAAAGAGAGCGCGCCGGTCCTTAAAGAGCTGTTAAACTCGGTCCGCTGGGTATAAAGCGCTTCCGCAGATTTGGAAAACGAACATGAAAACAATCAACACGCAGGGAATTACTTATATCGAACCGGTGCCGGACGGAACCCCGGAATGGTATTACGGGATCAGCCGTGAGCACGGAGACCTGTATGAAGCGGAGGAACTCTTCCGCGCCGGGTATCCTGTCCGCGGAAATGCCGTCTGCCTGATCCATTACCCGGACGGCGAAGTCTTCTGGCCCGTCCCGAAAAAAGCCGGAACCTGTTCTGAAAATCCGGTCTTCCTGGATGGCCGGATCTACCTGCTGAACGTTGATTTCGAAAATGCCCGTGTCCGGATCTTCTGTTTTGACTGCGAAACCCATAAAACCGGCCTTTTCCGGCAGCTGCCGCTGGAGAACGTAAAAAGCTGCTACAATCTGCAGCTTCATACGGCTCCGCTGTCACTTACGAGGCAGGGCGAAGACGATCTGTTCGAGATCCTCTGGCCGGAACAGGTCTGTTTTCCGATGCATCCTCACGAAAGCTTTTTCCTGAGGGATCAGGAAAAGCTGTACTTCAGCAAATGGTACGAGGAAGGCAGCGGGCCGGATTACCGCTACTGGGAGGAAACGGTGGTCCGTGACCTGAACGGCAGTCTTCTGGAAACCTTACCCGGAGATGTCAGGATCATGCCGGACGGAGAAATGTGGCACCTGACCTGATGATGCCGCCGGCAGCATCCCATAAATACAGCCCGTATGCTTTTCAGCATACGGGCTGCCTTTTTATCCCGGCCGGCAGGATTCAATCCAGGATCCTTCCGTCCCGTGAGATCGTCACGACCTGCCAGGGAATGAACTTTCCGCTGCTTTTGAGCGCGTTCTCCGCTGCTCTTTGCAGGCCGCCGCAGCAGGGAACTTCCATGCGGACGATGGTCACGCTTTTGATATCGTTGTTCGAAATGATCGTGGCAAGCTTATCCGTATAATCCACCGCGTCCAGCTTCGGACAGCCGATCAGGGTGATCTTCCCTCTCATAAAGTCCCCGTGCATATTGGCATAGGCGTAGGCGGTGCAGTCCGCCGCGATCAGCAGCTTCGCGCCGTCAAAGAAAGGAGCTCTTTCCGGCAGAAGTTTGATCTGGCAGGGCCACTGGCCGAGTTCGGAAGCAGGTCTTTCGGTCCGGACATCCTCCTGCGGCTGTGTCTCTTCCTTCTTTTTAAAATGCATCATGGCAGAACCGGGGCATCCTCCTTTATGAGGCTGCATTTCCGGATTCATCTCACTCATTTTCTTTTCCTCCGCTTTTATATGCTGACTTCCTGTCATCCCGTCTGTTTTCCTGTTCTGACTCGCTTTGACAGCCGCCTCATCGTAAGCCGGCGCTTCCCTCTCCTCAAAGGAGATCGCCCCGGTCGGGCAGTTCGGCAGGCAGTCCCCGAATCCGTCGCAGAAATGTTCCCGGACCAGTTTCGCTTTTCCGTCAATGATATCGATGGCTCCTTCGTGGCACGCTTCGGCACAGAGCCCGCAGCCATTGCATTTTTCCTCGTCGATATGAATGATTTTCCTGATCATGACGCTTTTTTCTCCCTCTCCCGCCGGTCCGCGGCTTCTTTTTCTTTTTTCTGCTGCGCTATTTTCAGCATCGCTTCGTACATCTCGTCTCCTACGCACTGCCGCGCGTATTTGCACCACTGCACACAGTTCAATGTATCATTATAAATCACAAATCCGCAATGTTCGCAGACAGCCTGCGTATCGATGGAAAAAATCTCCACCTCGTGTCCGCACTGCGGGCAGGTCTTCTCCATGATCTTGATCTGCGGCTTTCCCTGGCATCCTTCCAGAATCGTCATTCTCAGCACCCCTTCCTTGTTTTTCTGACTGCAGTATAGTACAATAAAACCGGGTTGTATGTGGTAATAACCACAAATAGCATATTTTTTTGGAGGCTTCGTGGATTATCAACAGCTGCGCAGCAATATGCTGTTTAAAGGACTGTCGGAGGAAGAGCTCCGCGACTGTCTGAAAGTACTTTCGGGCCGGGTCTGCCGGTTTGAAAAAGATACGGTGATCCTCCGCGCCGGAGATCCCGCGGAATGCATGGGCCTCGTTCTGTCCGGAAGCGTCACCGTTGAGAGCAACGACGTATGGGGCAGCCGCACGATCCTGAGCCATGTGGGGCCGGGCGGATTTTTCGCGGAGACGTTTGCATTTCTGCATGATTCGGTCCTTCTGGTGGATGTGGCTGCAAATGAGGACTGTGAGATCCTGTTTCTGTCCATCGGCACATTAAGGAATCTTTCCGAAAATGTAAACTGGCGGCTCAAACTGATCTCCAACCTTCTCATGATCTCCATGCACAAGAACAAGGCGCTCTCCGCCCGCAGTTTTCATACAGCCCCCAAAACGATCCGCGCAAGGGTTCTGTCCTACCTGAATACCGTATCTTTGCAGGAACATTCCACGGAATTCGACATTCCCTTTGACCGGCAGCAGCTGGCGGATTATCTCAATGTGGAGAGGACGGCGCTCTCCAAAGAACTCGGAAAAATGCGTGCCGACGGGATCCTGCATTTTCACCGGAATCATTTCCGGCTGATCAGTATACCGGAGGAGACGCCGTAACCGCACGCAGAAAGGATAAAAGACAATGAAAAAAGGCTCCCGAATTTCCTTTATCGTGATCACATGTGCCGCCTTCGGAGCGGCAGCGGCAGTTATTGTGTTTTTTGTTTATACGCTGCACCTGCGGACCATTTACAGGGAAACAGCTCTCGAGATCAACGACGCCATTCTGGCCTCGAACGATATCACCCTTTCCTGCGGAAGCGATACTTTCGAAATCGCCCCGGCCGCAGCGGACTACTACAATAAATTCCTTCTGCACGGGAAAACCGTAGTCTACAGCAGGAAGGAAGTTCCCGAAACGGATCAGACTATTATAATGAATATCAGCGGAAGCACGCTCTCCTTCACCGGGATCGAAGACGGCTCCGCCGTCGCAGTCAGATGGAAAACGCCGCAGGATGAGAAACATTTCATCGTTCGCAGCCAGATAACCTATATGCAGCTGAAAGCTAACTTTGACAATTGCAAACGAAAGGCAAAGGGCTGATATGAAAAAAGAGCTCAAAGTGAACATGGACCACGAAGTGCTTTCCATGGCTTCTTCCGTCACTTACCGGACAGTCAGTGACTGGTACGACGCGACAGTGACGGATCTCCGGATGAATCTGATCCTCCCCAAGGTCCGGCAGGGGCATCCGAAACAGCCGTGCATCCTCTGGATCTGCGGAGGCGCCTTCTCCGTCGTGAGCCGTGACGCGTGGATGCCGGAGCTGATGACTTACGCGAGGGCGGGATACACCATCGCGAGTATCGAATACCGGACCTCCAACAAGGTGCCGTTCCCGGCCGCGCTGGAAGACGCAAAGGCGGCCGTGCGTTTTCTGAAGGCGCACGCGGATCTGTTCTGTCTGAATCCCGACAGGATCGTCGCGATGGGAGAATCCGCGGGCGGCACTATCGCCTCGCTTCTCGGCACGACGGGCGGAGAACGGAAATACGATACCGGCGACTTTCTCGAATACGACAGCAGTGTCTCGGCAGTTGTCGATTATTACGGCCTTTCGGACCTGTATGCGCGGACGCTCGCTGCCAGCGAAAATGTCCCCTCGTACCTCATGCAGGCATTTACGGGACCGGATCCGGACGGAACGCGGGCAAAAGAAGCCAGCGCGCTCTATCAGATCAGCGAAAATACCCCTCCGGTCATGATCATTCACGGCAAATGCGATCATGTCGTGGATCCGCTCCAGAGCGAGTCATTTTATGAAGCCCTGCAGAAGGCGGGCATCCGGTCGGAGCTTGTCATGATCGAAGGCGCGGACCACGGGGAAGACGTGTTCTATCAGAAGGAAGTACAGGAAATGATCCTGCAGTTTCTGGAGGAAGTATTGAAATAGAAGTAAGGAGAGAAAGAGCTCCGCGAGATCAACGCGGAGTATCAGGCAGGATTTGTAAAGTAAATGAAGAAGTTAGTTATACGAAGCGCAGTCCCGGAGGACGCGGAGCGTCTGCTGGAAATATACTCTTATTACGTCATCCATACGGCCATTTCCTACGAGCGCGAAGTCCCCTCGCCGGGAGAATTCCGCGCCCGCATAGAAAATACGCTTAAAAAATATCCCTATCTCGTCCTGGAAGAAGACGGGCTCATTCAGGGCTACACTTATGCGGGGCCTTTCAAGCCCCGGGCGGCCTATGAGCATTCCTGTGAAGTCTCCATTTACCTCGCGCATAACGCGGACAGACAGGGTTTCGGCAGGAAGCTCTATGACGCGCTCGAGGATAAACTCAGGGAACAAGGCATTATCAATATGTACGCCTGCATCGCCGACCCCGTTGTGGAAGATGAATATCTGACAAGAAACAGCGAATTATTCCATCAGCACCTGGGATTCCGCAAAGTCGGAGAATTTCACAAATGTGCTTATAAATTCAATCGCTGGTACAACATGATCTGGATGGAAAAGTTCATCGGGGAACATAACTGACACCCGGGGGAAAAACATGAAAAAGTCCGAACTTGCAGCCAAACTTATTGTTCCTCCCGGGGAATTGGAAAATGCGCTCGTCAACGACTTTAACAGAAAAGTGCTCGAGGATCTGGCCGAAGCGGATTTCACGGGAGATGTCGATAACGCTGCTGTGGAAGGAGCGGAAAACCTGCTGCGGAATTTCCTGAATGAGGTCTGGGCGGAGAAACCGCAGGCGCACAAATACGTCATCAACGCATGCCTTGCGCTCGCATTTCTTTTCAAAAAGCCTATGCATCCGCAGGATAAGGTCGGCTATATTACCCGCGTCGAAAACGGCGAGACCGGATATTACTGCTTTTACAACGAAAAGGGCACGATCTGCGACTACTGTGCGGCAGACCCTGTATCCGAACTGGAAACTATGTGGGAGGAACAGAGCGGAAAGATCCGGGAAGCATTCGGAGCGGAATCCGCCCTGGTCCGGAAGGAGATCCTTGCCTGCGGGTTTCAGGAAGCAGGGGTCATCCCTGTGGAAGATCTGACTTTCCACGAAGAGGTCCGGAAAATATGCGAGGGCAATCAGTGCCGGTCCTACGGGACGAGCTGGGCCTGCCCGCCGGCGGTCGGGACGGTTGAAGAATGCAGAGACAGGGTCCAAACGTTCCGGTATCTGCACCTGTTCTCCAGGATATATATTATCGAGGATTTTCTGGATATAGAAGGCATGCGCAGCAGCATGAAGGATTTCAAGAACGCTGCATGGAACCTCGATAAAAAGCTGAAAGGACAGCTTGGCCGGATGATGATCCTGTCAAATGAGTCCTGCGGCCGATGCAAAGACTGCACCTTTCCGGATGAGCCGTGCCGTTTTCCGGACGATCTGCATCATTCCATAGAAGGGTACGGATTCTATGTAAATGAACTGGCCGGACAGGCCGGCATCAGATATACGAACGGGCCGGGCACCGTGACGTTCTTCGGAGCTGTTCTGTATTAGCTGCACAATGCGCGGAGAACGATTGATCACTTCATAGGATCTATAAATTCTTTCGTGTTCTTCCTGATAATTCCCGCAAACAGAATCAGGGAAAAAAGGTTGGGAATGCACATGATGCCGTTGCAGAAGTCCGCGGCGTCCCAAAGAATCTGCGCAGAAAGAACGAAGCCCGCAAAAGTCATGATCACATGCATGATTCGGAAACCGATGATCGTTTTGGACCCGAACAGGAACTGCCACGCGGATTCACCGTAAGTCTCCCAGCCGATCGTCGTGGAGAAGCAGAACAGGACGAGGCACAGGGTAACAACGATATCTCCCACTCTTCCGAGGGAGAGGGTCCACGCCGCATTCGAGATGGCTGCGGTTTCCGTAACGCTGTAGACACCCGCCGCGACCTGCCCCCCGATTCCGGAAGTCAGCACAACCAGTGCCGTGAACGTGCAGATAACGATCGTGTCGAAGAAGACTTCCACGATGCCGTAAAGGCTCTGCTGTGCAGGGACCTCGATGTCGGAAGTGACGTGCACGAGAGGCGCGCCGCCGACACCGGCTTCATTGGAGAAGACACCGCGTGTCACGCCCTTGGAGATCGCCTGCCGGATCGTGATGCCCATCACACCGCCCCACATTGCTCTGTTGCTGAAAGCACTCGTAAAGATCAGCGCCAGTGCGCCGGGTACGGCTTTGATATTTACGATAATGATGATCAGGCCGAAGAACACATAGACGACCGCCATCACCGGGGTCAGAACGGAGCACACGCTGCCGATCTTTTTGAGGCCGCCCATAATGACCAGCGCGGAAAGCCCGCAGAAGACAAGTCCCCACAACCAGCCGGGAATCACCGGGATACTGCTGCCGAGAACGCCCGCGATGGAGCTGGACTGGACCGCGTTGCAGGAAATGAACGAAACCAGGATACAGCAGATCGCAAATACGGCCGCGAAAATCTTTCCGAGCCATTTCCAGTTGTCTTTCATGCCGCGCGTCAGGATGTACATGACGCCGCCGCGCCAGATGCCCTTATCGTCTTTCTCCCGATAGTGCATGGCCAGCATGATCTCCGCGTATTTTGTCGCCATGCCGGTGATGGCCGCGACCCACATCCAGAAGATCGCGCCGGGGCCGCCGGAGACCAGCGCGGCCACGACACCGACGACATTCCCGTTGCCCACGCAGCCGGAAAGCGCCGTCGCCAGCGCTTCAAAAGGCCGGAGCTGCCCGTATCCCGTTCCCTTTTTCTTCAGATTTCCAAATACCGTGCGGACCGCCACGCCGAATTTTCGGAACTGGACGCCGCGTGTGATCACCGTCATCAGGATACCGGTGCCGAAGAACACGCACAGCATGATCGGTCCGAAAAGAAAGCCCGTACCGGTGTTGAAAAAGTTGTCAAGTGCAGTCAGCATAACAGATTCCCCCTCTGCATTTTTAGGAAATTATAATTCCCATTTACCTACTAAGTCAATAGGTTTTATACTATTTCAGAGATATTGCGGTTTTATACCACAAGTATAATGACAAAGAGTTTTGGACGTGTTATAGTGATTTCCGGAAATAAAAAAGTACCGCAGGTCCGGAAAGGAAAGGCAATGCTGCAGATCAGTGCGCAAAACAAAAAAAGAATATACGGCCCGTACGATCTTCAGGGGACAACTCTGCCTTCATTCAGAAAGAATGAATGGATCAGTGATGCATGCCTTCATAAGACCGGATCAAGCGGTAATCTGGGACCGGGTGCCTCCATGCGCATCCCGGTATGACCGGATCGGATTCAGATTACCGAAAACCACCGCTTGTCCATAAAAGACAGGCGGTTTTTTTACGCCTCGGCATGGTTCACATCGAAGACAGAGCGAAGAATCTTAAATGTAGGGAATGCAAGAAACAGGAGGTGTAAAAGATGACAATTCCGTTCATTGATACAGTCGCAACAGGACGAAACATCAACAGGCTGCGAAATGCGGCCGGGATGTCCGTAAGGGATATCCAGACGGTGTTCGGATTCGCGACGCCGCAGGCAATTTACAAGTGGATCCACGGAACATCCATGCCGACGATCGACAATCTGGTCATTCTGGCAGCCATGCTGGGAGTGACTCTGGATGAGATCGTAGTACTGAGCACTGACGCCCGGATGTGTGGATAGGATAATGAAAACTTCATATAAGAAAACCGGCGGCAGCTCATTCGGAAGAGCGCTGAAAAAAATAAATCCTGTGTGGGATTTTAACAGCAGAAAGATGCATTTACAGATGTAGTTGGTTCGATTCCAACCCGCCGGTATGGGATGCTTACAGCAAAACAGCTTCCGTCCAAAGCACATGACATTTAATCATGAGGAAAATGCATCCTGAACAGGTGACCCTTACAGCAATTATTTGAGGAATGGCAAATACAGACTCATAACCTGTAGATCGGTTCGAATCCGAATTTTCAAAAGGGTCATGCACTATAACAGCGGAAAGGAGGAAAAAGACTATGAATTTCGCTGAGGCAGCATTAAGAAACGCTGCATTTACAAGAACTGAAAACGGAGCCGCGGCATTAAACACCACCGGCGATGCACGGCTGGATTTCTTCGGAGCAGCCGGTTCACTCCGCACGGCGCAGAAGGAGCGGATCAACCGTCTTTTCTCCGAAGCGTGGAAGCAGGATCCGCTGTTCGCAACGAAGATCGCGTTCTATGCGCGTGACGTAAGAGGCGGACTGGGCGAAAGGCAGACTTTCCGCACGCTCCTGCAGTACATGGCAGAGAATCACCCCGAGGCGCTGCGGCCGAACCTGGATCTGATCGGTGTCTACGGTCGTTACGACGACCTGTACGCCCTGATCGGAACGCCCCTCGAAAATGAGATGTGGGCGGCCATGAAGGCACAGTTCGAGGAAGACCGCCGGAACCTGCAGGCCGGAAATGCCGTTTCCCTGCTCGCAAAGTGGATCAGGACCGCCGACGCTTCTTCTGAAAACACCAGAAGGCTCGGAATCCTGACCGCACAGAAGCTGGGATACTCCGTGTACGAATTCAAGAGACTGGTTCGTGCAATGAGGAAGCACATCGGAATCGTCGAAGCGCTCATGTCCGCGGGACGATGGGACGAAATCCGCTACTCCGCGGTTCCTTCCAGAGCCATGATGATTTACAGAAATGCGTTCATGAAGCATGACGCGGTCCGCTACGGAGAATTCGTCCAAAGGGCGGTACGCGGGGAGGAGACAGTCCACTCTGCGGCTCTGTACCCGTACGACATCGTCGAAAAGGTCATGGAAAT
>DBVZ01000007.1:0-4897 GCA_002308255.1 Lachnospiraceae bacterium UBA1251
CTGCATCATATTCTGCAGTTTCTTGCCGGGCGGCTGGGAGATGATGGAAATGCCCGCTTCCAGGACATCCTCCCCTTCTTCGAGGACCAGTGTCCCGCTGCCGCCTCCGAAGAGTTCCCGGAATACATTGTCAAATTCGGCATTGATCTTCTTGAACTGCTCGTTGAACTGACGGCGCATGCCCGTGTCCAGCTCCCCGATAATCTTCATCAGAGATTCCTCCGATTTTACCAGATCATCGTGCTGTGTGCGCAGGAATTCATAGCGCTGAGAAGTCTCTTTGTACTCCTCGATCGCGTTGACATTGACGTCGCCGAGCTGCCGGATCGCCGATCTTACGGACCCTGCTTCTTTTTTCAGCGCCGTATAGCTCATATTTTCGATCCGCTTTTCTTTTTTCGCCTCGCTCGGCGTCAGCTCATATTCCTCCCACAGATACGAAGTCTGGGACTCAATGGACTCCAGGATCTTCTCTTTCTGCGCGTTCAGCCGGAACTGTTCCTTATCGAGCTCCGCGATCTCTCTTTGCAGGACGTCCCTGCGGTCGAAGAAGCCTCTGTGCTCCTCTTTCATGCGGTCACGGACAGACTGCAGGCGTTCTTCCTCGGCGCGGTTCGTCTCTCCCAAAGCCGCCAGTCTTTCGATCTCCGCTTCCGTCTGTTTCGCCTGTTCCTCTTTTTCTTCAAGAGATCCCGAATTGACCGTGAGATCCCCGCTGAGCTGTTCTTCCTCTTCCTGAAGAGCCCGCTTTTCCCAGCGGACGCGGCGGATCGTCTCGCCGATAAAGGCCAGCTTCTGCGAATATTCGGCTTCTTTGAGACGGCATTCTTCGAGCGCCGCCGTCTCTTCCGCCCTGCGCTGCTCGATCATGGCGATCGCTTCCGCGAGTCTCTCCGCGGTGTCGCTCAGTTCCTTCTCTCTTTCTTCGGAAGTCTTCAGTTCTTTGCCCGCCTCTTCCTTTTCATCGGAAATATCGGCGATCTGTCTTTCCAGACTTTCCTTCTCTCTTTCGAGTTCCTTCTTCCTGGCTTCGATCTCCGCTGTTTTCTCTTCCGCCTGCTTTGCGCGCATGAGGACCGTATTCAGGGCGATCCCGGCATCCTGCAGCTTTTCGGTATCTTCAGCCGCTTCTGCGCGAAGCCGGTCGCGCCGGTCACGCATTTCTTCGATCTCTTCCCGTTTTTTCGAGATCGCGGAACGCAGTTCTTTCGTGTGCGCCGAAAGTTCCTCGATCTCCCGGCGTCTTCCGAGCAGATTGTCCCTGCCCTTAAATGCGCCGCCCGTCATGGACCCGCCCGGGACGAAGGAGTCCCCGTCGAGCGTGACCATGTAAAGAGTGTGACGATACTGATTGCCGATCCGGATCGCGTGGTCGATTGTATCAATGACGATCGTCCTGCCGAGAAGATATTCCGGCAGGATCGCATAAGCCGGATCCGCGGAGACGAGCTTCGAGGCCAGCCCGATCACGCCCTTCTCTTTCAGGACGCGTTCCTCCGGCGCTTTTCCTCTCGGGGTCAGCGCATCAAGGGGCAGGAACGTCGCCCGTCCGGCTTTGGTCTTTCTGAGAAGTTCGATCATCGAGCGGGCGGTCGCCTGATTGTCGGTCACAATGTTCCTGATGCTGCCGCCCAGCGCCGTTTCGATCGCAAGTTCATATTCTTTCGGCACGGAAATGAGATCGGCCACCACACCGCGGATCCCCGGGACCGAGCTTTTCTTCGCCATGACAGTCTGGATCGCGTTGCCGTACCCTTCGTACCTCTCCGTAATATTCCGGAGGGACTCGAGACGGGAGGACTCGATGTGGTAAGTCTGACTCTGCTTTTCAAGCGCTTCGTTTTCCGAGGCGATCTTCGCCCGGAGAGCCGTAACCGTCTCCTCCGCGCTCCGGATCTTCTCCCGGAGAGACTCGACTTCCTGCTCGGCAGCTTTCTGTTCGTCCCCGCTGCTCTGACGCAGCTGTTCGAGTTCAAGGCTGCTCTCTCCGAGCTCCTGTTCCCGCCTTGCGATCTCTTCATTCCGAAGATCGATCTGTTCGCGAAGGGCATCGTAGCGCTGCAGCCGTCCCTTGACGCCGGCACGGCCGTTCAGAAGATCGATCAGTTCGCCCTTGGCAAGATCCGCTTCCCTCTGTTTCCCGATAAGAGCATTCTCGGTCTGTTTCAGGGCTTCTTCCCCGGCTTCTTTTTCCGATATGATCCTGGCGGCAGCAGCCTCCAGACGGGTCTTCTCCTCCTGCTGCGCTCTCTCATTTTCTTCGCGCCGGGCGATCTCTTCCTCGAGATATTCCTTCCTGGTGAGCCCTCTTTCGTTTTCCTGCCTGATCCTACGGATCTGCTCGCCGATCAGTTCGCTTCTGCCCCTGTTTTCCTGCAGGGCGAGCGCATTTTCCTCTTCTTTCGCGTGCAGGGAGCGGATCTCCCCGTCCAGCTCCTCGAGCCTTCGCTCGATCGTCTCGTACTCGATCCGGGTGTGATCGAATGCTTCCGTTTTCTCCTGCAGTTCCCCGCGGACGATCTCCTCTTTTGCCTCAATCTCTCCAGCCTGTTTGTCGACCCGTTCCGTCTCGAGAAGGAAGACATTGACCTCCAGTTCTTTGAGCCTCTGCTTTTTCTCAAGATAATTCTTCGCTTTCTCGGACTGGAGCCGGAGCGGCTCGACGCGTCCTTCGATCTCATGAAGAATGTCGTTCACCCGGAGGAGATTCTGTCTTTCGGAATCCAGTTTCCGCAGAGCCTGGTTCTTTCTTCTCTTAAATTTGACGATCCCGGCTGCCTCGTCGAACAGTTCGCGCCGTTCCTCGGCTTTTCCGCTTATGATCTGGTCGATCCGGCCCTGTCCGATGATCGAATATCCTTCTTTTCCGATGCCGGTGTCGTAAAAGAGCTCGTTGATATCACGCAGACGAACCGTCGTCCCGTTCAGGAGATACTCACTCTCTCCCGAGCGGTAAAGCCTCCGCGTCACGGTCACCTCCTCATAGCTGACCGGAAGGATGTGATCCCGGTTGTCAAGGGTGATCGCGCACGAAGCATAGCTCAGAGGCTTTCTTTGCTCTGTGCCCGCGAAAATGACGTCCTGCATGTTACTGCCGCGGAGCTGTTTTGCGCTCTGCTCGCCCAGTACCCATCTGACCGCGTCGGCAACATTGCTCTTTCCGCTTCCATTCGGTCCCACGATGCCGGTGATCCCGTTATGAAATTCGAATTTCATCTTGTGGGCAAAGGATTTGAATCCCTGCACCTCGATCGATTTCAGATACATTTCCGATTCAGCCTTCCCGAAGCTGCCGCAGTGCCTGATAAGCCGCCTGCTGTTCCGCGGCCTTCTTGGAATGTCCGCAGCCGCGCGCGGCGCATTCCCCGCCTATCGACACCGTCACGTAATAGCGTTTGTCGTGATCCGGTCCTTCCTCCCCGTCAAGCCGGTAGGCGACGCTTTCTCCGCGTCCCTGCGCGTACTCCTGCAGGAGAGTCTTTGAATCGACAAACAGTCTCTTGTTTTCTATATCGTTTAAAATACGGGCGCTCACAAATGCGCGCGCCGCCTCAAATCCCCCGTCCAGATAAATCGCACCGATCAGCGCCTCCAGAGCGTCCGACACGATGGAGTCCCTCTCTCTGCCTCCGCCAAGTTCTTCTCCTCTGCCGAGGCGCAGAAAAGCCGGGAGTCCGAACTCTTTCGCGCACAGCGCCAGCGTCGGCTCGCAGACCATGCTCGCCCGCATCCTGGTCAGCTCGCCCTCCGGTTTTTCCGGATAGGTCCGGTACAGATACTCGGAGGAGCAGATCTCCAGCACGGCGTCCCCGAGGAATTCGATCCGCTCGTTGTGCGCGGCGCCTTCCGCCCTGTGCTCGTTGGCATAGGAAGTATGGGTGAGCGCCTGCGTAAGGATCGACGGAGACCGAAAACGGTATCCGATGATCTCTTCCAGCTTTTCCGTGCCGGGAATCTCCGTTCTTCCGGAAGGCGCGCCGTCTCCGATCCTGTCTTTATGAATGATTTTTTTCACGGAATGGTTCGTCATTCTTCCCCGCCGCTGATCGCCTGCTCGATCTTCTCGTTTACCTTTTCCTTATAGAACGTGCTGCACTGCAATACCGAATTGCGGATCTCCACCGGTCCGGAATTCCCGTGCGTCTTGACGACCAGGCCCTTTAACCCAAGCAGGGGCGCGCCGCCGTATTCGGAGGCGTCGTACGAACGGAGGGCTTCTTTGATCAGAGGCTTCACCAGCGCTCCGCCGATCATTCCTCTCACAGAGGATTTCAGGGTGGAGGAAAGCATTCTCTTGAACATGGAAGCCGTCCCTTCATAAAGCTTGAGGACCACGTTTCCGGTAAATGCCTCCGTCACGATCACGTCCGTTCCTCCGGCAGGAATGTCCCTTGCCTCCACGGAACCGACAAAACGGATGTCCTTTCGTTCCCGCAGCAGCGGGATCGTTTCCTTGACAAGCGCGTTGCCTTTTTCGTCTTCCGCGCCGATATTGACGATCCCCACACCGGGATCTTTGATATGGAGCACATTTTCCATATAGACGGAACCCATCTGCGCGAACTGGACCAGCTGGGAAGGTCTGGCGTCCATGTTGGCGCCGCAGTCGATCAGGAGGGCTGGCCCTTTCGATGTGGGGATCAGGGGNNTTGGCGCCGCAGTCAATCAGAAGCGATACGCCTTTTTCCGTCGGGATCAGCGTCGCAAGCGGCGAACGCCGGATTCCTCTGATCCTGCCGACGATGACCTGCGCTCCGGCGATCACGGCACCCGTAGAACCTGCCGAAACAAACGCATCGGCTTCTCCCTTCCGGATCATGCCAAGACCTGCCACGATCGAGGAATCCTTTTTCGTCTGAATTGCCCGGACAGGCGGCTCCGCCATCTCGATCACTTC
>DBVZ01000007.1:4959-5116 GCA_002308255.1 Lachnospiraceae bacterium UBA1251
TCTTCTTTCCCGGCAAGGATCACGTCAAATCCCTCCGCGTCCCTGACCGCCATCACCGCGCCTTCGACCGGCGCGCCGGGGAAATTGTCTCCTCCCATCGCATCCACAACGATCCGAAGTGTTTTCTCCATTCCGCTTTCCTTTCCGGCGGACGCCG
>DBVZ01000025.1:0-5385 GCA_002308255.1 Lachnospiraceae bacterium UBA1251
CATTATACCTTCAAATACATCTACAATGTGATCGGAGAGGAGTGGCCGAAGGCAAAGATCCAGAGCTGGGTGGACGCGGCGCACACAGCGGCGCAGCTGCGCGACGCAAGGCTCGGAACGATGGGCTACAGAGACATGCTGCTGTACGGCACGCAGTATGAGGGATTCTCGCTCCGCAGGGAGATCGGCGTGGAAGTGGAACCGTTCGAGATGCTCGAGATGGTTCAGAATATGGAAAAACTCGATCCGAAAGAAGTGGAGGACGGTATCCGTTACGTGAAGGAGAACTGGAAGATCGAACCGGCATGCGACGATACGACGATCGAACAGGGCGTCAAATATACCCTTGCGATCGGCATGAAGATCAGGGAGAGAAAACTGCAGGCCGTCACGCTGATCGATGTCGACGGAATGAAGAAGCTGTGCGGGTTCCCGCCCGCGATGGTCTTTATGCTTCTCGAACGTTTCTACGGCGTTCTGACAGTTCCGGAAAACGACGTCATGGGCGGCGTCACGCAGCTGATGATGAAAGGACTTTCCGGACAGACGGTCCCGTATATGGAATACTATGAGTTCTTCAAGGATTCCATGCTGATCGGCGTACCGGACTTTATTCCGGTTCCGGCGATCGACGGGGAAGTGAAGATGACGCCCGTCGCTTTCGGACTGCTGAACAAATCCCTCCTCAATGTCTCGAAAGTGAAGACCGGCTATGTGACCTGTGCGCGTCTTGTGTTCAGTGACGGCAGGTACAAAATGCATTACTATACCGCGGAAGCGAAGACCCCGCCGGCATGGAACGAATTCGGCTGGGACGATCCCGCGCCGCAGCTTTGTTCTCTGCAGGTATTTCCGGACAGCTGCACGGTGGAGGAATTCGCGCAGAAAGTCAGCTGCCAGCATGTGATCGTGGCATACGGGGACTATTCCGAGCAGATCCGGGATATCTGCAGGATACTGAATATCGAAATTATCTGACGACAGTGCCGCGGCACCGTTCAGGTGCCGCTTTTTTCTTGGAAAGAGCCGTCTGCACGGTCTGCCGGCAGCAGGATCGTGAGACGGCGGACGCCGGGCGGGAAGGAACGGAACGGGAGAGAATGGCAGAGATTACCCTTTCACATGTGAAAATGGGGTATACCAGAAAAAAACTTGCGGTCGATGACGTCACCCTGACGATCGGGAGCGGGGAGTTTTTCGTACTGCTCGGACCCTCGGGATGCGGAAAGACAACACTTCTGCGGCTGATCTCCGGGATCTCGGTCCCGTCGGAAGGAGACGTTCTGTTCGACGGTGTTTCCGTTAAGGATACCGCGCCGCAGGACAGGAATGTCGCCATGGTCTTCCAGAACTTTGCCCTGTATCCGCACCGGACCGTGTATCGGAATATTTCCTATCCGCTGGAATGCCGGAAAATGCCGAAAGAAGAGATCGACCGGAAAGTCAGAGAGATCGCGGAGATCTTCGGTATTGCTTCCCTTCTTGACAAAAGACCGCGGGTCCTGTCCGGGGGACAGCGTCAGCTGGTCGCGATCGCCAGGGCGATGGTGAGAAGACCGGCTGTATTTCTTCTTGATGAACCGTTCTCCAATCTGGACGCTGAACTTCGGGACGCACTGCGGGCGCAGGTCCGAAAAGCGCACCGTCTGCTGCCGGAGACCGCATTTGTTTATGTCACCCACGACCAGAATGAGGCAATGAGCCTTTCGGACCGGATCGCGGTCATGAAGGACGGACGGATCATGGCGCAGGGAAGCGCAGCGGAAATTTATGAGCGTCCGGACAGCCTGTTCGCGGCAGAGTTCATCGGAAGCCCGAAGATCAATCTGCTCCCGGCCGTCCTGCTCACAGAAGGAGGAACGCGGAAGGCAGACGTCGGCGGACAGGTGCTGGAGCTTCCGCTCCTGAAAGAGGATCCCGATGTCGGGAAAGACGGGGCAGAAGTGCTCATCGGGATCCGGCCGGAAGAAATAATCCCGGAGAACGCGGCGACGGCAGGAACGCAAGAGAGGATCCGGCTGAGCGGACGTTTTGAGGGACTTGCCCGTGCCGGTGCAGGCGTGCAGATCCTGTTCACGGTCGACGGTATTTCCGGGACGTTCTCCTCTCTTGCGACGCATGGATTTCCTGCGGAGGCGGGGGAGCGGATCCATTTCGGCATAAGAAAAAGCGCTGTTCAGGTCTTTGATAAGGACAGCGGAAAAAATATAAGCAACAAAACGGGCAGCGCGCAGGGAACAGAAGCTGCCGGAGGGGGACTTACATGATAACGATCAGACAGCTTGCCGAAATTGCCGGAGTATCACCGGCTACCGTGTCGAAAGCACTTAATGATCAGAGCGACGTCAGCAGGAGAATGAAAGAGTATATCGCGAAGCTCGCGCAGGAGCACGGGTATACGAAGCGTGTTCCCGTATCGACCGGGGGAACGGCTTTTTCCGGGCTGAAAGTAGGGATCCTGTTCACGGACCAGACGTCAAAGTATTATTCGAATCTTCTGATGCGCTTCAATGAACGGATCGCCGAAGAGAAGGGAATCGTCTTCACGGTGGACACTCTTTTCTCGGACCAGAGGGCGGAGGATATCTGTCATTATTTTGAAAAAACGCGGATCGTGGACGGCGTGATCTGTATTGCGGCGCTGGAGAACAACCTTATTCCCGAGCGGTTCCGCGTACCGATCGTCTCCTGTTCGGTGATCCCCGTCATGGAGACTTACAGTTACGATTATATTTTTATCAATGAAGAATCCGGAATTGACGAGGCGATCCGCACGCTGATCGAGAACGGGCACAGACGGTTCGCCTATCTGGGAGAGAGGTATTCCGGAAAGCGGCACGCCACGTTCCGCAAGATCATGGAACGGTACGGGATCCGCGAGGAGGACCGGTATGAGGCGATCTCGGACCTGCGGTATGAGGAAGCGGGCTACCGGCTCATGTCGGAGCTGCTGAAGCAGGACTGGATCCCGAGCGCGATCTTCTGTGATTATGACGATATGGCGGTCGGAGCGGGGCAGGCGATCACAGAGGCGGGATTCCGCATTCCCGAGGATTTCTCGATCGTCGCCGTTGACAACAGTGAGCTTGTCCTGCAGGACCGGAAAGTGATCTCTTCCGTCGACTGCAACATCAATGACCAGGTCGATATAGCGCTGGCACTGCTTCATAAGAGGATCAAGGATCCGAATACGGCGATCCAGAATGTGAGCCTGCTGTCGAAGTTTATCTGCAGGGATACGGTCGGGCCGTGCCCGAAATGGAAGATGCGGCCGGATGAATAAAAGGAGATGGACAAAATGAAAAATGCAAAACTGAAGATCGGCTGGGCACAGACGGGCATCACGCCGGAAGTGCCGCTCCTCATGGAAGGACAGATGTACATGAGAGCCTCGGAGTGGATCCATGATCCGATTACCGCAACGGCTCTTGTGCTGGATAACGGGGAGGACCAGGCAATCCTGGTCTCGCTGGACATTACGGAACCTCCGGTTTTTGTGCTTCCTTCTCTTCTTGAAAAACTGTCAGAAGCGGGGATCCCGGCGGAGAAAGTCTCGCTGAACTCGATCCACTCCCATAACGCTTCGGCATTTTACTGCGATTTCATGAGGGAGGATAACAAAAAGGTATACAGGGAAGAGATCCTCCCGCCGTTTGAAGCGCCGGAAGGGATGCTTACCGGGGAGGAAGCCAGGGAATACCTCGCGGAGCAGCTGCGCGGGCTGATCGTCCGGGCGTGGGAAGAACGGGAGGAAGGCGGCGTCAGTTTTGCGCACGAATACGCCGCGATCGGCTTTAACCGCCGCCCGCAGTTCCTGATGGAAGACGGGCACCTGGAGTCCGTGATGTACGGGGACGCTTCCGAGCCGAATTTCATCCGGTTCGAGGGCTGTATCGACACGAGCGTGGAGCTTATGTATACATGGAACAGGCAGCAGGAGATCACCGGGGTAGTCTGTTCGGTGCCCTGTCCGTCACAGGTCTATGAGCTGCACCGTTTCATTTCCGCCGATTTCTGGGCGCCGGCCCGCTCACAGATCCGCAGGAAGCTCCGGAAAAATGTGTTCGTCCTGCCTTTCTGTTCAGCGGCGGGAGACATGGCGCCGGTGGATCTCGTTGAGATTTCCAAATATAATAAAGAAGCGCTCCTTGGCTGGGGAGGCCAGACGAAAGAGGTGTTCCGCAATTTTGATATGACGGAGCTGTGCCAGAGCATCGGATCGCGTATCACCGAGGCGGTTTCCCGAGGCTATGAGACCGCGAAGAACTATATCGACTGCACGCCGGTCCTGCGCCACAAAGTGATGAAGCTGGAACTGCCGATCCGGCAGGTCTCGGAGGAAGACTATAAAGAAGCGGAGGCGCAGGTACGGGAGATCAANNGAAAAATACTCCGCGGAGAATCCGATGACGATGGCGGATCTTGTGAAAGCGTTTGAGCCGCAGGGCGTGGTTCTCCGGTACCGCCAGCAGAAGGAGACGCCGAATTTTGAGTGCGTCAGCCACATCATCCGGATCGGCACACTGGCGGTCGCGACCAATCCCTTCGAACTGTTCGTGGAATACGGGCAGAGGATCAAAGCGCGTGCCAGAGCCCGTCAGGTCATGCTCTGTCAGCTGGCTAACGGCCTCGGCGGATATCTTCCGACGCACGCGGCTGTCGACGGCGGCTCTTACAGCTCCAAGCCCGCGTCCACCATGGTCGGACCGGAGAGCGGGGACGTCCTTGTGGAAGAGACCCTGAAGGTGATNNGCAGAGCTTTGGGACGACTGAGAACAGGAAACGGATATTCCTCCTTTACAGAGAATCAGAAATAACCGGAAAACGGTTTGCTCGGACAATTCGGAAAATGTCTGAACAAACCGCTTTCTTTTGAATATATATGATGTTTTAGCTTACAGCTCAAAGATATCCTGCCTGTTTTCTTTCTTCCGCTTTCGAAGAAGAACGCAGAGCAGGAGGATGCCGGTCAGGGCGAATATCCCGCCCAGAAAAAGAAAAATGAGAGGCAGGAACATNNCCGTTGAAACCTGCAGGAATGATCTCATGAGGGTCATCCGGATTATAGAAAACACGGATCTTCTGTCCGACGCGCATCGAAGAGCTCGAAAAATTCGAGTGCGCCTGATAGGTCCTGCCGTCAACGGTGTAAGATAAATAGGGATATCCGTCCCGGTCGAAGTCCGTGATCACGGCTTCTGTTTCTGTATATTTTCCGGCTTTGGAACGGTATTCGCTCATGAAAAAAATCCCAATGACCAGGAAGAGTATGCCGATTATTGTAAAAACTAATGCGCAGATGCGTATTGCCGGATTGGAGGGATCATTATGATTGCCGATGTAACCGCTTTCTTGTGTCATTTTCATTCTCGCTGTGTATAAAGA
>DBVZ01000025.1:5487-5657 GCA_002308255.1 Lachnospiraceae bacterium UBA1251
TAAAGACAGAGAAAAGTACAAGCCAAGCAAAAGAGTGATAGTGTGAATGTACACTTTTTGTACACTTTGAGAGGGTAGAAGTACACGAAAAAAGAAGGAGCAAGGTTTCCCTCACTCCTTGATAAATGCTTATTTTACGCGGTTTTCGCTTTATTTGAAGTATCTCTCCA
>DBVZ01000025.1:5691-10222 GCA_002308255.1 Lachnospiraceae bacterium UBA1251
ATCTCATGAACGGTGTCATGGATCGCGTCGAGATTCAGGGCTTTCGCACGTTTTGCGAGATCGGTCTTGCCGGCGGTAGCGCCGTTCTCGGCTTCCACTCTCATCTCGAGGTTCTTCTTTGTGCTGTCCGTAAGCACTTCCCCGAGAAGCTCCGCGAATTTCGCAGCGTGTTCAGCTTCTTCAAACGCAGCGGTCTTCCAGTATTCGCCGATTTCCGGATAGCCTTCTCTGTAAGCAACGCGGCTCATGGCGAGGTACATGCCGACTTCCGAGCACTCACCGGTAAAGTTCGCGCGGAGGTCCTCGATGATATCTTCCGGAGCACCTTCCGCCACACCGACGAAGTGTTCTGCTGCCCAGCTCATTTCCTCATCCTGCTTGACGAATTTGGATGCCGGAGCTTTGCATACCGGGCACTGTTCCGGAGCTTCATCACCTTCATGAACATAACCGCAAACGCCGCATACCCATTTTGCCATTGTAACTTCCTCCTTAAATAAAATAAATAAAACAGAGATACCTTTTTATCTGTGGACGCGCTTTATGGCGCGGGATCACACCTGTTTTTCTTCTCCGTCCGCACAGCAGCCGCACAGGCCGTAGAAAAAGATCTGGGACGAATCGACAGACCCGCCGCTTTCCGATTCCGCGCTGAGGACCATCTCCGGAGTGCAGACGGTGTGAAGGTCCGAGATGCTGCCGCATTTCCGGCAGATCAGATGAGAGTGCTCGCCGGTATTCGGATCGTAATGTTCTTTGCCGTCGCCGGTCGCGAACGTTCTTATTTTTCCCAGATCCGTGAGGAGAGACAGATTTCGGTAGACAGTGCCGAGGCTGAGCTTCGGATCCTTCCGGTGAAGCTGTGCATAGATCATGTCGGCCGTCGGATGATCGGTCCGGCCTTCCAGATAACGCATGATTGCTTCCCTCTGTCTGCTGTATTTGACCTGCACGGGGTCTCCTGTTACGAAAATAAAAATAGTAATTATTCCTGATATATAGAGAATAGCAGCCGGATACGCCGTTAGTCAACAATAACCGCATACGGATTTGTCCTGCCGCGTCAGGACTTGTCACGGAAGATTTACGGACGGGAAGATGCTGCAGCTGCACATTGAAAAACATAGCTGCTGGACTTATAATGAACCGGGGAAACCCGGTACAGGCGGTATACCCATGTTAAGAAGAAAGAGAACTCAGTGTTAAAGCACCTGCCCCTCCGGAGACAGAAATGATTATTTATCTGATCTGGTATATTGTCATATTGGGAATCGGCATAGTATACATGCCGCTTTCCATGCTGCTCTTTGAAGGGTGGAACGACAGAGGGTGGATCTTCTCAAAGAGTCTCGGAATTCTGACCGGCGCCTATGCGATGTGGGTACTGAACTGCCTGCACCGGATGCGCTTCCGGACAGCGAACTGTTTTCTTATGCTGCTGATTCCGGCGGCAGCAGCTGCTGCCTTTTATATTCTCCGCAGGAAACGTCATCCTTCCCTGACAAAGATCCCGTTTCCGTGGAAGCGGATCCTGACGGAAGAAATCGTCTTATTCCTTCTGATGGCTCTGTGGACCTATATCATCGGCTTTCGGCCGGAAGCCTACGGCACGGAAAAATTCATGGACTACGGCTTCATTACTTCGATGCTTCGGAGTGATTATATGCCGTTTGCGGATCCGTGGTACGCGGGTGAGACGGTCAATTATTATTACGGCGGCCAGTATATTGCCGCGTGGCTTATCCGCCTGACCCAGGTGCGGGCGGGAGAAGGATACAATCTGATGCGCGCTCTGGTTGCCGCCATGAGCTGCATGCTGCCGTTCGCACTGGCATCGCAGATGACGGAGGACCGTCTTCGCGTTTTCCGTGAAAAGAAAACAGTGAGAACAGCCGGGACCGCCGCGGGAATCGCCGCAGGCTGCGCCGTTGCGTTCTGCGGGAATTTTCATTATGTCATTTTCGGCATCATTGTTCCCCTGATCTATAAGATAAAGGGGACCGGGGACGGCTACAGCTACTGGTTCCCGGATTCGACGCGCTATATCGGCTATCATCCGGACACGGAAGACAAGACGATCCATGAGTTTCCGTCCTATTCGACGATCCTCGGGGATCTGCATGCGCATTATATCAACATCCTGTTTGTGGTCCTGATCACGGCGGTGGTTTATGCGTGGGCGAGGCGGCGGTTCGCCGAAAACGAGAAACAGATGTTCCGGGAACAGCTTCTTCACCGTGATCCCGGTCTTTCGGGAAATGCGGGCGCGGAAGAAAAAGCGGACCGGATCTTCGCGCTCGTCAGAGAGATCTTCCGTCCGGAAATCCTTCTGATCGGTTTTGTTACGGGACTTTTCCGATGGACGAATTTCTGGGATTTCCCGATCTATTATGTGGTCTGCGGTTCCGTCATTTTCTTTACGAATCTCAGACGCTACAGAAAGTCTCCGGGGATCTTCTGGCTTGTTATGATCGCGGAGGCTGCCGTGATGTTCCTCGCCGGGAAGATCGCCGCCCTGCCGTTTACGGCGGCATTTGACCAGATCTCCAGCGAAATCGGAAAGACGCACTCGCATACCCCGCTCTACCAGCTGCTGATCCTGTGGTGGCTGCCGGCTGCGGTCTCCGTGTGGTTTATCGCCGCACGTATCCGTGAAAGGGTGAAAGCGGTGAGAAGCGCGCCGGCGGAGGAAGCTCTTCCCGGATCGGAGGAACCGGCGGAGAAGAACCGGTGGGAGAAGGTCCGGCTTGCCCTGCGGAAAGCGCTGACCGCCTTCCTGGATTTCTTTGAAAACCTCACTCTGCCGGATATGACCGCGGTCCTGTTTGCCGCCTGTGCGATGGGTCTTGTGTGGATGCCGGAAGTGATCTATGTGAAAGATATCTACACCGCGTCTCATTACCGCGCCAATACGATGTTCAAGCTGACTTATCAGGCATTTATCCTGTTCGGGATCGTGATGGGATATGTGCTCATCCGCGCAGCGGCACTTCGGTTCCGGATGGTGACCGAAAAACAGACGGAAGAGCCCGGCGGGAAAGAGGAGACACCCCCGAGGACGGGCAGGGCAGCGTTTGCGGCGGCGATTGCCGGACTGTGTTTGCTGGCGCTGACGGGAGGATATACGGTCAGAGGAGTAAAAGACTGGTTCGGAAATGTTCTCCGGCCTTCTCAGAGGATCAGTACGGACGCTTCCGTTTTCATTTCCGAAGACTTCCCGAATGATTTCGGAGCAGTCTCGTGGCTCAATACGCATGTGCCCGGTCAGCCGGTCATTCTGGAAGCCAACGGGGACAGCTACAGCGATTACTGCCGCGTCAGCGTGGCAACCGGTCTGCCGACAGTCATGGGGTGGTACGTCCATGAGTGGCTGTGGAGGAACAATACCGCTGCGCAGAACCTGCGGGCGGACGATATCGGGACGATCTATACGTCGAAGGATGAGGAGACGGTGCGTGTGCTGCTGGAGAAGTACCGGATCCGGTATGTCTACATCGGGGAGCTGGAGAGAGAAAAATTCCCGGACCTCAATGACCTTATGCTGCAGAAGATCGGGGAAGTGGCATATTCCGACGGAAAAACCACTTATATTATAAGGGTCGGGGACTGAAATAAGTACTCACCCGCCGCCCGTTTGTGTTATAATGGGCTTCAATCATGAAAGCGCGGCCCATTTGTCGCGCGGAAAACGGAGGACACGGAACATGAGCAATAAAGGGCCCTATTATCTGACGACTGCGATCGCCTACGCGTCGGGCAAGCCGCATATCGGCAATACCTACGAGATCGTGCTGGCGGATGCCATCGCCCGCTATAAGAGGATGGAAGGATACGACGTTTTCTTCCAGACCGGGACGGACGAACACGGTCAGAAGATCGAAAATAAAGCGAAAGACGCCGGAAAAGAACCGAAGGCTTTCGTGGATGAGACCGCCGCGGAGATCAGACGGATCTGGGATCTTATGAATACTTCTTATGACAAATTCATCCGCACGACGGACGACTATCATGAGAAACAGGTCCAGAACATGTTCAAAAAGATGTACGACAAGGGCGACATCTATAAGGGCGAGTATTCGGGCTGGTACTGCACTGCCTGCGAATCCTTCTTTACGGAAGGACAGCTTGTCGACGGAAAATGCCCGGACTGCGGAGGCCCTGTTTCCCTGGAGAAGGAAGAAGCGTATTTCTTCAAAATGAGCAAATATGCGGACCGCCTGATCGACCACATCAATAAACATCCCGAATTCATCCAGCCGGTCTCCCGCAAAAATGAGATGATGAACAACTTCCTCCTGCCGGGTCTCACGGATCTGTGCGTATCGAGGACATCCTTCAAATGGGGCATCCCGGTTGACTTCGACCCGGGCCACGTCGTCTATGTCTGGCTCGACGCGCTGACAAACTACATCACCGGGATTGGATATGACGCTTACGGCGAAGGAACGGAGCGGTTCAAAAAATACTGGCCGGCGGACCTGCATCTCATCGGGAAGGACATCATCCGGTTCCACACGATCTACTGGCCGAT
>DBVZ01000025.1:10363-12584 GCA_002308255.1 Lachnospiraceae bacterium UBA1251
TTTGAAAATGACGGCGTCATTTCCTGGGAACTCATGGTCGAACGGATGAACTCCGATCTCGCCAATACCCTCGGCAACCTCGTCAACCGGACGATCGCGATGAGCAATAAGTATTTCGGCGGTGCGGTCACGAATCCCGCCTCGTTCGAAGCTTCCTTCACGGAGGAGGAAAAGGCGGTCGATGCGGACCTTAAAGCCGTTGTCACAGGGACGATCGCAAAGGTCGCCGCGAAAATGGAGCAGCTGCGCGTCGCGGATTCCCTGACGGAGATCTTCAATCTGTTCAAGCGCTGCAACAAATATATCGACGAGACGGAACCGTGGAAGCTCGCAAAGGATGAAGCAAAGCAGGACCGCCTGAAAGCGGTGCTTTACAATCTGCTCGAAGGCATTTACACGGGAACCGCGCTTGCCGCGCCGTTTATGCCCGGGACCGCAGAAAAGATCTTTGCGCAGATCAACGCACCGGTTCCGGAGTATGATACTCTCGAAACCTGGGGAAAATATCCGGACGGCGGAAAAGTCACCGCTCAGCCGGAGATCCTGTTCGCCCGCATGGACATAAAGGATCTGGCGGAACGCGTCAACGCGCTGCATCCGGGTACTTTCGTGGATGAAGCCGCGGAAGCGGAAGCGGCCGCGAAAGCGGAGCGTGAGAGGAAGAAAGCGGAGAAAGCCGCCAAAAAAGCAGCTGCGAAAGCAAAGGCCGAAGCTGCAAAAGCGGAGGCGGCCGGAAATGCGGCTGCCGAAAACGCAGGCGAAGAAAACGGCTCAAAACCGGTCATTAAATATGATGATTTCGATAAGCTGGAGTTCCGGGTCGGAGAGATCCTGGAATGCAGACGCGTCGAGAACTCCGAAAAGCTTCTGTGCTCGCAGGTGAAGATCGGTGAGAAAGTGGTCCAGATCTGTTCCGGTATTCAGAAATTCTATACGCCGGAAGAGATGGTCGGCAGGAAAGTCATGGTCCTTGTGAACCTCAAACCGAGGAAAATGGCCGGGCTCCTGTCGGAAGGCATGCTTCTGTGCGCGGAGAGCCCGGACGGGAAACTTGCGCTCATGAGTCCGGCGGATGCGGAAATGCCGGCGGGATCGCTCATTTGCTGAGAAAAAGAAATCTGCTGATAATAAAGACTTTATGGCTGCGGGATGGCTTCATTTCGCAGCCATTTCTAAAAGAGGACAAAGAGGCGGCATGCTGGAGATATTTGACACACACGCGCATTACCATGCGGAGCAGTTCGATGAGGACCGGGATGAGATCCTGACGTCGATGCACCGGGGATTTGCGCGCCCGCAGAAAGAAAGCGGACAGGATGCATCACGGGAGGAAGCCCGGACTGCACAGGACGCGCGGGAAAACGGCAGCCCGGCGGAGGAGGCGTACCGGATCCGGACGATCGTCGATATCGCTGCGGAAAAAGACAGTCTCGACAGGGTAATGGAACTTGTCCGGAGGTATGACTTTATGTACGGGGCGATCGGACTGCATCCGGATGAGATCGCGGATCTTGACGATGAGACGGAAGCATACATGGAAACGCTGCTCGCGCATCCGAAGATCGTGGCGGTGGGAGAGATCGGGATTGACTATTACTGGAACAAAGAGGCGGGAGACGTACAGATCGCGGGATTTCAGCGCCAGATCGGGATGGCGGTCAGACACGGCCTTCCCATTATCGTGCATTCGCGGGAGGCGGCAGCGGACACAATGAGCGTCGTGCAGTCGAACGCGGAAAGGATCGCGGAGGCGGTGAAAAAGCGCCGCCTGGAGCAGCAGCCTGCCGAAGGGAAGCAGGAAATCTTTGCATGCCCGGGGATCATTCACTGTTATTCCTACTCCGCGGAACATGCCCGGATGTATGCCGGGATGGGGTTCATGCTCGGCATCGGAGGCGTCGTGACGTATAAAAATGCGAAAAAGCTCAGGGAAGTCGTGAGGGAGATCCCGCTCCGGAATCTGGTGCTGGAGACAGACTGTCCGTACCTTGCGCCGACGCCGTTCCGCGGAAAAAGGAACGATTCGAGGCTCCTTGTCTATGCGGCGGAGGAGATCGCTTCCATTAAACAGATCTCCGTGGAGGAGGTCGTAAAGACGACGGCTCAGAATGCCGAAAAGCTGTTCGGGATCTGATCAGAATCCCGGCCGAAAGCGTTCCGGAGCGTTGTCAAGGAGCTCGGAAAATGTTATGATAAATATAGTTTTTTTCAGTAATTCCGA
>DBVZ01000025.1:12796-13974 GCA_002308255.1 Lachnospiraceae bacterium UBA1251
GACCTCGGCGTGTGGGAATGCTTTATTTCCAACGCGTTTGTCGGTCAGAAGTATAAATACTTTATTGTAGGAGCGAAGGGAGAAGAACTCTACAAAGCCGATCCGTTTGCCAACCAGGCGGAGCTGCGCCCGGGAACCGCTTCGGTCATCTGTGATATTTCGGAGCTGAAATGGACCGATGACAAATGGATGAAGGCACGGCAGAAATTTGATATCGAAAAGGACCCGATGCTGATCTACGAGTGCCATATCGGATCCTGGATGAAGCATCCGTTTTTTGAAGAAGGCATCGAAGGCTTCTACACCTACCGCGAATTTGCGGAGGCCATCGCGGATTACTGCAAGGAGATGGGCTATACGCATGTGGAGCTGATGGGCATTGAGGAATACCCGTTCGACGGATCCTGGGGGTATCAGGTCACGGGATATTTCGCGCCGACTTCCCGCTACGGGACGGCGGAGGATTTCCAGTACATGGTCAACTATCTCCACGAAAAAGGGATCGGAGTGATCGTGGACTGGGTGCCCGCGCATTTCCCGAGAGACGCTCACGGACTCGCGGACTTCGACGGTGAGCCGCTCTATGAGTACGCGGATTCCCGCAAGGGCGAACACAAAGAGTGGGGGACGAAGGTATTTGACTACGGCCGTCTTGAGGTCAAGAATTTCCTGATCGCGAGCGCGCTGTTCTGGATCGAGAACATGCATATCGACGGTCTTCGCGTGGATGCGGTGGCATCCATGCTGTACCTCGATTACAACCGCAAGGACGGAGAATGGATTCCGAACGAATACGGCGGAAATTATAACCTTGAGGCGATCGAATTCTTCAAGCATCTCAATTCCCTGATCCTGGGGAGAAATAAAGGAGCGGTCATGATCGCCGAAGAGTCGACGGCATTCCCGAAGATCACCGGGAAGCCGGAGGATGACGGCCTCGGATTCTCCATGAAATGGAACATGGGGTGGATGAATGATTTCCTTGAGTATATGAAGCTGGATCCGTTCTTCCGCAAGGACAATCATCACAAGATGACGTTTTCCACTTCCTACGCCTACAGCGAGAAATATGTCCTGGTGCTCTCGCACGACGAGGTGGTGCATCTCAAGTGCTCCATGCTTGAAAAGATGCCGGGCCTTATGGGTGACAAATTCGCCAATCTCCGCGCGGGGTACAC
>DBVZ01000025.1:13992-14120 GCA_002308255.1 Lachnospiraceae bacterium UBA1251
CAGCACCGCGAGTGGAGCGAAGCGCGCGAGCTCGACTGGTACGTCCTTGCCGACGAGCAGAACCGCAGCCTGCAGCACTACGTACGGGCACTGAACCGTCTCTACAGGAGATATCCGGCGCTGCACGG
>DBVZ01000025.1:14169-16312 GCA_002308255.1 Lachnospiraceae bacterium UBA1251
TATTCCTTCATGAGAAAGTCCCTGGACGGGAAGAATAACCTTCTCTTCGTGATCAATTTCACGCCGGTCGCATATGATGATTTCCGGGTCGGCGTTCCCGTAAAGGGAAGATTTGCGCTCGTACTCGGTACCGGCGGTCCCGGCGCGGCAAAAGTCCTGACCAGTAAGGATAAGCTCGTCCGCATGTCAAAGAAGGCGGAGTGCGACGGACGTCCGTACTCGATCGGATTCCCGCTGCCCGCATACGGAGCTTATGTGTTCAAGTTTGATTATATCTGATGAGATCCGGGTACCTGATCAAAGAGAATGGCCGGAGAAGATCATTTTAAAGAAAAAACACCGCTGCGGCGGTGTTTTTTTCTTTGGGTATTTTTCGAGGCGCAGAGCTGCTGTGCCCGGGATTACCTGTAAGGCTTTAATTCTATCTGAATGCCGTTTGGCAGAGCAAACCAGTGCGCCCCTTTTCCGTCGACCGGTCTGCAGCCTTCCGCGATGGCAGCTTCCGCTGCTTCCTCGGGATCCCGGTCCACTCCCAGGGAAATATGATCGCAGAAACCGGAGACAGCCGGATTTTCCGTTTCCGGCGTCTCGATCAGCTGGATCCCTTCATAGAGCCAGATCTGACGGCAGGGCTTTTCTCCTCTGGTCTTTTCGACCGTCATCCCGAATACATTCTTAAAAAAGTCAACATACCACTCAAGGTCATTCGTTCTGACAGCGGCGTGATGGATTCTGCTTTTCATTTCGTCACCTCGTTCATACTAAAATATAAAAATTCGGCTTATTCATGCGCCGGGCAAAAGATCTCCCCGCTGTTTGCCGGGATGCGGACCGTCATCCCACCGTTTTCGGCGCGAACGGATCCGCTGTCTTCGGCGCAGGGAACGCCGCCGTTCCCGAATGAGATGCTGCCCCCGTGCAGCGCTTTGCGGTAAGTTCCTTCCTCGCAGCGGATCCACATTTCCTGCTCCTGATCGTCGTTGTTCACGGCGATGATCACCCTGCCGCGGCGGAAAGCATACTGGCGCGTCGTCAGAACAAGCTGTTCGTAGTCACCGGCGGCGAGATCTTTTTCCTCGTGATACAGACGGATGAGTTTTTTGATCAGCTCAAAGCATTCATTCTTCTCACGCAGGAGTTCACACAGGTTGAGGCACGGACGCAGGGAATCGTCGGAACTCCTTTCTTTTCTGCCTTCGACGGCGAACTCCGAACCGTAATAGAGCGAAGGAATGCCGGGCAGTGCGAAAAGCAGGATATGTACGGGTTCGAAATGGCTTTTATTATTCAGCCGGGTGAAGATCCGTTCCACGTCGTGATTATCGACAAAACGATAAAGCGCGCGCGGGTCGATCCCGTTCTGCATCGAACGGTTCAGCGTGTGGGCGATCTCAAAATAATTGTGATCGTTGTGGCCGCTCCAGAAGGCTTTGTGCATCGCGTAGTCGGTGACGGAATGAAGCATTTCCGGATTCAGCCAGCGCTGGTATTCGCCGTGGATCACTTCGCCCATCAGCCAGAAATCCGGTTTGATCTCATTTGCCGTGCTCCGGAGTTCTTTCATAAAGCCGAAATCCAGAACATCTGCGGCATCCAGGCGCAGGCCGTCGATATCGAATTCATTTACCCACATCCGAACGGTATCGAACAGATACCGCCGGACTTCCGGATTCCATACGTTCAGCTTGACGAGCATGTTGTGGCCGCCCCAGTTGTCGTAAGAAAATCCGTCGTTGTATTCATTATTGTTCCAAAAATTCACATTGCAGTACCAGTCGCGGTATGCCGACTGTTCCTTCTTTTCCTTAAGGTCCCGGAATGCGAAAAAATCGCGGCCGGTATGATTGAACACCGCGTCAAGCACGACACGGATGCCCGCGGCATGGCATTCTTTTACGAAAGCTTTCAGATCTTCATTCGTGCCGAGGCGCCGGTCGACCGTCCGGTAATCCGCCGTGTCATAGCCGTGGGAGCCGGATTCAAAAAGGGGACCGATGTAGAGCCCTGTGACGCCCAGATCCTTCAGATACAGGACCCACGGCAGCAGATTCATCAGGCGGTGTTCCGTATCCTTAAATTCATTGGTTTTTGCCGCGCCTGTGAGGCCCAGCGGGTAAATATGATAAAAAACAGCTTCTTCGTA
>DBVZ01000059.1:0-9201 GCA_002308255.1 Lachnospiraceae bacterium UBA1251
GGGGGGCGCGTGTTCGACCTGACAAGCGAACAGTTCGGCGGCCGGGAATTCATCTATGAGAACCATCCGGAGCAGTTCCGCTCCGAGCATTTCCGGAAAGAGGAGAAACGGCAGCGCTACGAAACGCTGAAGCAGGCGCNNGCGGGCATGCACGGCCGGGAAATGCGGTTGACAATCCGGCGCGGAGATCTGTAAAATAAGGAGTCCCGCGGGGAAACGCGGGAAGAAACAAAGCGGGAATCGGAGAAAGAACATGAAACGACTGATTGCTGTACTGGGAATTCTGCTGCTGGCTGCCGCTCTGCTTCCGGGCGCGGGTACCGCAGAAACCGTCCGGGAGACGGAGGAAATTCCGGAGGCGGAGGACGCTGTGATGCGCCTGCCGGACAAGGTCCTGATGACCTATTACGACAACAGCCTCTTTGCCGGGGATTCCCTGATGCACAGCTTCCATAATTTCGTGAACAAGAAACGGAAGGACGATCCGGATTATTTCAGCGGGATTACGTTCCGGACGGCTGACAGTTTCAAATTCCGGTACGCCACTTACAAGAACCTGGAGGAAAAGGACGGGGCGCACCTGAAGGACGGGGGAGAAAAGACCACGCTCTACCGGATCGCGGTAAAACTGCAGCCGGCGAAGGTCTTTATTCTGGCGGGACTCAACGACAAGCTTACGACGGACTACCGGCAGGATGACGGGAGCCTCTGGACCGGGATGGAACGCGCCTGCGGCTATGTGGAAAATATCGGCCGGGAAGGCACAACGGCGACGGTCTGCACGCTCGGCGAGCTGCGGAATCGTGAGGTGAACATGTTCACGACCGTCTTTATCGGCAATTCCACTGGGGAGATCTGGAACGGCAGACTTCTCTGCAAGAGAGGCTATCCGGCGGAAAGGAACGAGGAGTAACCGGGACGGAGACATTCCGGGATCCCCGGGAGACGCGGCCCGGAAAGGACGGCGGGACATAAAAGGGAAATCAGCGATGGAAAAGATCGTTATTTTTGCAGGAACTACAGAGGGAAGGACGCTCTCGGAAGCACTGGGCCGGGCGGGGATCGCGCATACCGTGTGCGTGGCGACCGATTACGGCGAGGAGGTGCTCAAAGAAGAACCCTGCCCGCTCGCGGAAGTCCGCAAGGGGCGCATGACGGCGGAGCAGATGGGTCCGTTCCTTACGGAGGGCGGCTTTACGACGGTCGTGGACGCGACGCATCCCTACGCGCAGATCGTGACGGCAAATATCAAAGCCGCGGCAAATGCCGCAGGCGTCCGCTATCTGCGGCTGCTCCGGGAGATGGACGGCGCGGAGAAAGACGGAGCGCAGATGCCGCAGATGCGGTATTTCGAAAATACGAAGGAATGCGCCGAAGGCCTCCGGGCGTCGGAGGGAAATATCCTCCTTACGACCGGAAGCAAGGAACTTTCTGTCTTTGCGGAAACGGAAGGCCTCCGGGAACGTCTCATCGCAAGAGTGCTGCCGGGCACGGAGAGCATCGGACTGTGTGAAAAGAGCGGGATCCCCGGCAAGCGCATCATCGCGATGCAGGGACCGTTCTCCGAAGAAATGAATCTCGCCCTGATCCGTCAGTTTGACGTGAAGATCCTCGTCACGAAAATGAGCGGGCGGACCGGCGGCTACGGCGAAAAACTGTCCGCGGCGGCAAAGTCCGGCATTCCGGTGTGGATCATCGGCAGGCCGGCGGAGGAGAACGGGCTGTCGTTCCGGGAGATCCTGAGGGAACTGGGGATCGTCTGTGAGGATGCGGAATGCGCCGGCGCGAAAACGGAGTGCGGTACGGAAGAAGCGGATCGCAGCCCCGAAACCGCGGAGAATGTCCCGGCTGCGCCGGGCGTCCGGTTCCGGATCACGCTGGCAGGCATCGGGATGGGCGATCCCGGTTCGATGACCGTCGCGTGTGCGGAAGCCATCCGCGGAGCGGACATACTTTTCGGCGCCTCGCGCATGATCGCGCCTTACACGCCGCGGCTGGAAAAGCAGCCGTATTATCTGGCAAAAGATATCCTGCCGTATCTGAAAGAGAAACAGGACAGCGGAGCGCTTTGCGGCGATATTTCCGCGGTGGTCCTGTTTTCCGGAGACAGCGGCTTCTTCAGCGGATGTGAAAAAATGTATCACGCGCTCAGGGATGCCGCGGAGAACGGCGAACTGAACGCGGACGTGCGCATTCTGCCGGGAATTTCTTCAATCTCCACACTGGCGGCGAGAACGGGCGTCCCGTACGGGAATGCCGCCGTCCTGAGCCTCCACGGCAAAAAGAACTGGGAAGAGGAGCTTCTTGCGGCAATCCGCAGGAGAAGATATGCATTTATGTTAACCTCCGGCAGGGAGGACCTCGCCGCGATCGGAAACCTTCTTAAGGATAACGGGTTTGAAAATGCGTCCGTTACGTACGGCTACGCAATGGGATCGGCGGAGGAGACGCTCCGGACGATCGGGGTCCGGGAATGCATCGAAGGCGAGACGGAAGATGCGCCCGGACAGGGCCTGTACACCTGCCTCATCGACAATCCGGATGCGGGAGGGGAAGAGAACCGCGGAAATACTGCCGCTCTGCCGCTCACGCACGGGCTGCCGGATGACGCATTTGTGAGAGGAAAAGTCCCGATGACCAAGGAAGAGGTGCGGGAAAATGTCATTTCCAAGCTGCGCCTCACCGAAGGCTCTGTCGTCTACGACGTCGGCGCCGGGACCGGCTCCATTGCGATCGAGATCGCGAGGAGAGCTGCGGCGCAGGAATACAGCCGCGGCGGAGACGGGTCCCGCATGACGAAGGTCTACGCGATCGAGCAGAATCCGGACGGCATCGCCCTGATCCATGAGAACGCGGCGCGCCTCGGCGCGAGAGGACTGACGGTCGTCGAGGGGAAGGCACCGGATGCCCTTGCGGATCTGCCGGCGCCGACGCATGTTTTTATCGGCGGCAGCAGCGGCGGACTGAAGGAGATCCTGCGGCTCATTTACGGGAAGAATCCTTCCGCGCGCGTCGTACTCACGGCGGTGACGCTGGAGACGGTGGCGGAGATGAGTGAGGTCGCGGGAGCATTTCCGCACACGGAGGAAGAATTTGTCACGATCTCGGCGGCGCGGAGCCGCAAAGCCGGCCGCTATCATCTCATGACGGCGGAAAATCCGGTCTGGATCTGCGCGTTCACTCTGTGTCCGGAGGCGGAGGAATAGATGAAACGAAAAATCAACCGCGTCATGCTGTCCGCTCCGAAGAGCGGCAGCGGAAAGACGCTTCTGACCTGCGCGCTGCTTGCGGCGCTGAAGAATAAAGGATTCCCGGTTTCCTCGGTCAAGAGCGGCCCGGATTATATTGATCCTCTCTTCCATAAGGAGGTCCTCGGCATCCCGGCGCGGAACCTTGACACCTGGTTCACGGACGGAAGCATGGCCGCATCCCTTCTTGCGCAGGACCGGACCGATGGGGAATATGTCGTCATGGAAGGTGTCATGGGTCTGTTCGACGGGGCAGGCGGAACGGAGCCGGAGGGATCCTCCTACGATCTCGCCCGGGCGACCGGCACGCCGATCATCCTGGTGCTCGACGCCAAAGGGGCCGGCTTTTCGATCCTGCCGATGATCGCGGGCTTTCTGCAATACGACACCGCGCACCTGATCCGCGGCGTCATCCTGAACCGGACTTCCGGCGTTATGGCGGAGCGGNNCCGCCCGCTGATCCGGGAACAGCTCGGGATCGAACTGATCGGATATTTTCCGAATCAGAAAAACCTCGCATGGGAGAGCCGGTATCTCGGGCTCACCCTGCCGGGGGAGATCGCCGGCGTGCAGGATACGATCACGCGGGCGGCGGAGGCATTTTCAGAGAATATTCCCCTGGACGGGATCCTGAAGATCATGGAAAATGCGCCCGATCTCGAGGCGGAACCGCTGGATGAGAGATTTTCGGCGGCACCTTCCCGAAAGGAAACGGTCCGGATCGCGGTCGCAAGGGACGCTGCATTCTGCTTCTATTATGAGGAGAATATGCAGATCCTGCGCGCGCTTGGCGCGGAGATCGTGCCGTTCTCGCCGGTTTCGGACGCGAAGCTCCCGGACGGCGTACACGGGATGCTGCTCGGAGGCGGCTATCCGGAGATGTACCTTGCGGAACTTAAGGCAAACGAATCCATGCGGCGGTCCGTGAGGGAGGCGATCCTTGCCGGGATGCCCGTCAGGGCAGAGTGCGGGGGTTTTATGTATCTGCACGACCGCATTTTCGACAAGGAGGGCAATCCGTTCGAGATGGTCAGCGCGGTCAGCGGGGAATGCCGCTACACCGGGAAGTCCCAGCGCTTCGGCTATATCGAGGTCATTTTCCCGGAGAACGGGACGGCCGGCGGCGCCGGACGGCGCATCCGCGGTCATGAGTTTCATTATTTTGACAGCACCAATAACGGCGAGGACTGCATCGCCGTAAAGCCCGTCACCAGGCGGCAGTATCCCTGCATGCAGCTCCGCGGAACGAGTGTGCTGGGGTATCCGCACCTGTATTACCCTTCGGGGGTGTGGTTCGCGGAGGAGTTTGTGGAAGCGGCGCGCGCCTGGAAACCGTAAACCATCCAAAACCATTCAAACCTGGTACAGGTGGTTCATCCGTCCGGCGGAGCATGCACACCGCTCTCCGCTCAGGCGTCGTCCCCCGGAGCCCATGGGGAAGGACATTCCGAACGAAAGACGAGCGTCTCCGGGCTCCTTTGGCAAATTCGCTCGAGCGGCGTCCACGCTCCTGCGTGGAATGCCGAACCGGTGAAACCTGGTACAGGTGGTACACCGACGAAACCTGGTACAAGTGGTACACCGACGAAACCTGGTACAAGTGGTACAGAAAAGGAATACATAAATGGGAGAATTGGAAAAACGTACAGATTCGGAAGAATTCGGGTTCCGATGCGAATACACGACGAGGCAGGCCCTGGAGGAGATCCGGATCGATCCGCCGGATAAGGAGATGTATGCGGCGGCGAAGAAGTATCTGGACAGCATCGCGAAACCGCTGGATTCGCTGGGTGAATTTGAACGCATCATCAGCCGGTGCGGGGCGATGATGCGAACAGCGACGCCGCATTTCCAAAAGAAGGCGATGATCGTCATGATCGCGGACAACGGGGTCGTGAAGGAAGGCATCAGTCAGTCCGGACAGGATGTTACGAAAGCGGTCGCGTTTTCGATGGGAAGACGGGGATCCTCGGTCTGTAAGATGGCCGGCGCCTCCGGAGCGGAGATCCTGCCGGTCGATATCGGCATCGCCTGCAGGGATGCCGTGCCCGGCGTGTATGCGTGCAAGGTCGCGGAAGGAACGAAGGATTTCCTTGAGGAACCCGCGATGAGTGAAGCGGAAGCGGTGCAGGCGCTGTTCACCGGCATTGAGATCGCAAAATGGTGCGCACGGAATGGCGTCACCATGCTCGGAACCGGGGAAATGGGCATCGGCAATACGACGACGAGCTGCGCCGTGGTCTCTTCGCTGCTCGGCTGCCCGCCGTCCAAGATCGTCGGGCGCGGCGCGGGGGCGTCGGACGCGATTCTCTCCCATAAACAGGAAGTGATCGAGCAGGCCGTCCAAAAATACGGATTTCTCACTGCGGAGGAAGTGCGCGGCGATGATCTGGGCAGCGGAGAAGACAGAAATGTCGACGCTTTTGAAGTCCTCCGGTGCGTCGGAGGGCTTGACATCGCCGGAATGGCGGGCGTTTTTATCGGCGGCGCGATGAGCCATATCCCGGTCGTCATCGACGGCGTCATCAGCGGTGCGGCAGCCCTGATCGCGGAAATGCTCGTTCCCGGAACAAAGGGCTATGCACTGGCTTCGCATGCCGGGTCGGAACCGGCTCTGCCGGTCATCCTGAAGAGACTCGGCCTGAAACCTGTTATTGACGCCGGAATGGCTCTCGGAGAGGGCACGGGCGCGGCTCTGTTCTTCTCGATGATGGACACGGTGATGACAGTTGCTTCTTCGGCGGCGTCATTTGACGAGATCGCGGTGGAACAGTATACGAGGTTTACATAAATCTGAATTAACCGGACAGGGGACCGATATGTTTCTACTGATTACAGGAGGCAGCTGCAGCGGCAAATCCGCGTACGCGGAGGACCGGATCGCGGAGCTGTGCGGGTTGTCTCCGGACAGTTCAAAAATCTATCTCGCTACGATGCAGGTCTATGACGCCGAGTCGGAAAAACGCGTGGAAAGACACCGTGCGATGCGGGCCGGAAAAGGATTCCGGACCGTCGAGTGCCCCTGCGATCTGCCGGACTGTTTTGAAAATATCCGCGCCCTGAGCAAGCCCGTGATCCTTCTCGAATGTATGTCCAATCTGATCGCAAATGAGATGTTCCGTAAGACCGGAATGGTGGAAGAGAGCATTCTCGTTCCGAAGGTCCTGCGGGAGGCCGGAAAACTGAGGGAGCTGGCAGAGCATCTGGTGATCGTGACGAATAATATTTTTGAGGACGGGGTCATTTACGATGAATGGACCCGCCGGTACATCAAAGCTCTGGGAGAGATCAACACCGGTCTCGCCGGGGCGGCGGACGAGGTGTGGGAAATCGTCTGCGGGATCCCGGTCCGCTGCGGATGACGGGGCAGCGGGCGGCACGATGCCGGTCCGCGGCGGAGGAGAGGATGGTTATTATGCATATCATTCGTTCTTTTTTTATAGCGATCGCGAATTACTCGGCGATCCCGGTCCCGCAGTTCGAGTGGCGGGAGGAGGACATGCGCTATACGCTCTGCTTCTTCCCTGTCGTGGGGATCGTGATCGGTGTCCTGGAGTGGCTCTGGTTCCGCCTGTGCATGGCGGAAGAGATCGGTGTCCTGGCAAGAACACTGATCGGCGTCGCGCTGCCGCTCCTTATCACCGGAGGCTTTCACGTCGACGGCTATATGGACACGATGGACGCGCTCTCGTCGCACCGGTCCCCGGAGGAGAAAAGACGGATCCTGAAGGATTCGCACATCGGGGCATTTGCGGTGATCCGCCTGATCTTTTACTATCTGCTCTACGCGGCAGCATTTTCGGAAATTCAGACCGGCAGGCAGATGATGGTGGTCTGCATCGGATTTGTCCTGACAAGGACGCTGAGCGGCCTTGCGGCAATGCATTTTCCGCTTGCGGGCGGGAAAGGGACCATGGCAGGGATGGCGGATGCCAGCGCGAAAAGGGTATCCACGATCATTCTTTTTGCGGAAATGGCGCTGTGCATTCTCGCAATGGTCATCATCGATCCCCTGCCCGGCGCCGCGGCGGCGGTGTGCGCGGAGGGCATGCTGATCCGGTACTTCTTTATGAGCAGGAAAGACTTCGGCGGCGTGAGCGGCGACCTGGCCGGCTATTTCGTGACGGCGGCGGAGCTGGCGGTCGCGCTGGCGGTCGTGATCATGCGGATCCTGTTCAGACTGTGAGAAGTGTCCGTCTGTTAAGAAATAAGAGGGAGAGCGGAAATGAATCTGTACATCGGAGGCAGAAACCAGGGAAAACTGGATTACTGCAGGTCACTGCTTAAGGGAGAATGCTGCGTCGTCCTTGACGGTGCGGAACTGCCGGCAGATCTGCAGGGCGTCCTTAAAACAGAGCTTCCGGCGGATCTGAAAGAAAAACATCTCATTTTGGATCAGCTGCATCTGTGGATCAGGACGTGCCTTGAAGAAGGACCGGATCCGCAGGATGTTTTCCGTGCGTTCTCGGAGAAGGCCCGGGAGAGCGGTGCGGTGCTCGAGATCATTTCCGATGAGATCGGAAACGGAATCGTACCCAATGACCCCTTCGAGAGAGAATGGCGCGAAGCGGCCGGCCGTCTTCTCAGGGAGATCGCAGCGGAATCGGAGGCCGTCGTGCGCATCGTGTGCGGCATGCCGCAGGTCATCAAAAAGGCGGAACGGCCTGCCGCGAACCATTCAAACCTGGTACAGGCGGCTGCAAACGACCGCTCAAACCTGGTACAGACGGTACAGCTGTATCTGATCCGTCACGGCGCGGTGAAAGGGAACCTTGAGAAGCGGTTCATAGGCACCACGGACGAGTCTCTGACGGAGGAAGGCGCGGAGACGATCCGCCGGAAGAAAGAAGCAGGAGCCTATCCGGATCCGCGGCAGATCGATATCCTGTTCTCCAGTCCGCTGCGGCGCTGCGCGGAAACGGCGGCGATCGCGTTTCCGGGGAAGGAAACGGTCCTGATCTCCGAATGGTCGGAGATCCTGTTCGGCGATTTTGAATACGCCAATTATCTGGAGCTGTCGGACGATCCGAGATTTCAGGCGTGGATCGATTCCGGCGGAGAGGCGGCATTTCCGGGAGGAGAGAGCAAGGCGGAATACTGCGAACGCGTAAAGCGCGGTTTCCGCACGGTATGCGCGCTGCTGCGGGATGCGGAAGCGCGGAGAAAAACCGCGGCACATACGGAAACTGCAGAGGGTACCGGAACGGGCAGAGAGATCACGGCTGCCGCGACGGTCCACCTCGGCACCATGAAGGCGCTGCTCTCCGCACTGACGGAAATGGGGTATTTTGACGTGCAGGCTGCGAACGGAGAGGGGTTCCTTCTGACGATCGATCCCGAAAATGAATGCATCCTCCGCACGGAAGCGTTTTCCTGAAGAACGTCGGAAGAGGGGGCGAATGACAGGAAATGAAATATCACGGCATTGCATTTTTATGCGGTTTCATACTGGACCTCATCCTGGGCGACCCGGAGGGATGGCCTCATCCGGTGCGCTGGATCGGCAGACTGATCGCGTTCCTCGATGAGAAGTTCATGGGGAAGCAGGAAAAGGGCGTTGTCCAGAAGAAATCGGACGGCGCTGAAAAGCGGTCCGGAGGAAAAGGAAACGGGAACAGCACCGACAGCGGCGCGGAGAAAAAAGCGGCGAACAAAAAAGCCTATCGAAAAGGCATCCTTCTTGTTCTTATCGTCGTCACGGCTTCGGCGGCAGGAGCGGCGGTTCCTCTGATCATCGGCTATTCGGTCCACCCGGTCCTCGGTATTATTATTGAGACGATCCTCACCTGGTGGCTCCTTGCGATCCGCTCGCTCCGGACGGAGAGCATGGCGGTCTACCGGAAACTGGCGAAAAAAGATCTTCCCGGCGCGCAGAAGCAGGTCGCCCGCATCGTGGGAAGAGATACGGATGTCCTTGATGAGAAGGGCGTCGCGAGGGCAGCCGTGGAGACGA